>JAVWUU010000268.1:0-502 GCA_036666995.1 Thermomonas sp. | reverse complement strand
GACAGCTTGGTCTACTCGGCTTATGCCAGTGGCCCGATCATCAAGGACCGCCTGTTCTTCTTCGCGATGCTGGAAGGTCGTGACGATACGGTTGACACCTTTGGCGGCACGGAAAGTACGCGCACCAGCAGCAAGGATCCGCAGGCGCTCGTCAAGCTGGACTGGAACATCACCGACAACCACGTGATGGAGTTCACCGGCATCTACAACCAGAACAAGACGAAGTACCAGGACTACCACTACACGTCTGCTGGTTACAACATCGGTGAGCATCAGGAGCTGCTCGAGGAATACGAGCGCGAGAACGGCGGCAAGATCGGCATCCTGAAGTACACCGGTTATTTCACCGACAATTTCAGCGTTTCGGCCCAGTACGGCTATCTCAACAACATCGTCAACTCGCGCCTGCCGGCCAACGGTGTCGGTTCGGAGTGCCCGTGGGCTTACAACTTCGGCCTCACCACGAACGTGCTGCAAGCGTATGTCGGTTGCAACCAGGCCG
>JAVWUU010000267.1:0-505 GCA_036666995.1 Thermomonas sp. | reverse complement strand
CTCCCGGCTATGACAACTTCGTTGGTTTCCTGCCTGATGGACGCCCCATCTTCAGCTATCAAAACATCAATAGCGCCCGCACGCGCGGCATGGAAGGCAGCTGGAAGTGGCAAGCCTCGTCCGATCTCGGCTTCAAAACCACTTATACCTACCTGTCTGCCAAGAACACTAGCAAGGTGGTGCATACACCGCTGCTCAACCGCTCGCGCCACAATCTGAACGTGGCAGCCGACTGGCGCTTGAATGCGCAATGGAGCCTGGGCGCCAACTGGCGCCTGCAAAGCGAACAAGCGCTGAATACGGCCAACACCATCCGCAAACCAGGCCATGGCCTGCTGGATCTGAGCACGGCTTGGCAGATCACCCCCGGCACCACGCTGCGCGCCGGCATCTTGAATGTGGCGAATCGCACGTTTGATCGCATCAATGCATCGGACTACAGCGAAGAAGGCCGCCGCTTCTATCTGTCCATGAACACCCGTTTCTAACGCCCCCTGTTGCGCCA
>JAVWUU010000266.1:0-505 GCA_036666995.1 Thermomonas sp. | reverse complement strand
TGCCGGTGGCATCAACTGGGCGTACTACACCGTTCCCGACACCTCGGTCGCGACCGGTGCCTACGCTGGCCAGCCGGGTCGTACCGTGAATGGACAGTTGGTGGCGCGTGGTGCGCAGTACGCACGTTCGCGTTTCTACCAGACCAGCTCCTCGGCCTACGAGAACGTCAACAGCGCGCTCTATCTTGAAGACAGCTGGAACATCACCGACAACTTCCTTGCCTATGTCGGCCTGCGCTGGGAAAAGTTCGAGAGCATGAACGGCGATGGCATCGCATGGGTCGAGTCCGATTTCGAGCTGGCGCCGCGCCTGGGCTTCTCGTGGGACGTGTTCGGTGATGCCACCTTCAAGCTGTACGGCAACGCTGGTCGTTACTACATCCCGGTTGCCACCAACTCCAGTATCCGTGCCACTGGTTCCGAGTATCAGGAATCCAATTGGTTCTATGTCACCGGCTGGGACAATGCCACTGGCTTGCCGACCGGGCAGGGCGCGAAAATCGGC
>JAVWUU010000265.1:0-511 GCA_036666995.1 Thermomonas sp. | reverse complement strand
CCTGCGCAGCTTCCGCGAAAGCCCGTGGCGTTATTCGCAGTTCGTGGTGCTGGGCTTGATCGTCGGCGCGCTGGTGAAGTGGCTCAGCCCGTTCGGCTGGCTGCCGTCGCTGGTAGCCGGCGCGGTGGTCGCCATCGGCTACCTGCTGTTCGAGAAAAAGCGCGGCGTGATCTAGCCAACGAAAAGGGGTCAGAGAACATTTTCTTCAAGTGAAAAGTGGGGGGGGAGTGGGGGGGTTTGGGTGGGGGGCCCCAGTGCCCCCCCAACCCCCCACCACCCCCCCCACTTTTCTTCGTCCCCGTTTCGGTTTCGTTATTACGGCTGCCAACCGTAGCTCAGCTTCACGAACACGCTGCGGGTGCTGCCGAACAGCTCCAGGTTGTCGTCGTCCATGAAGGCGCCATACGACGCACCGGCATACACCGCAGTGCGCGGATTGACCTTGTACGAGTACACGACCTGACCGGCCCAGTCGCGCGCGGTTTCGTTGACCGACGTGGTGTAGAGCGCC
>JAVWUU010000264.1:281-513 GCA_036666995.1 Thermomonas sp. | reverse complement strand
ATCGAGGCGTCGGTCTGGATGAAGTTCTGGTAGCCCAGGCCGCGGATGCCGCTGCGGCCCACCGCCGACACGATGCCGGAGGTGACGGTCTGGCTGAAACCGAACGGGTTGCCGATGGCCACCACGAAGTCGCCCACGCGCAGCTGGTCGCTGTTGCCCAGCGGCAGGGCGGTGAGCTTGTCGGCGGGAATGCGGATCAAAGCGATGTCGGTGTCGCGGTCCGAGCCGATGA
>JAVWUU010000264.1:0-271 GCA_036666995.1 Thermomonas sp. | reverse complement strand
CGTCGTCGGCATTGTCGATGACGTGGTGGTTGGTCAGCACCAGCCCGGCGTTGGCGTCGATGATGACGCCCGAACCCAGCGATTCGTTGATGCGTTCCTGCGGCACTTCCGGGAACAGCCGGCGGAAGAACGGGTCGTTGAAGTACGGGTTGCGTACCCGCACCACCTGCTTGGTGTTGACGCTGACCACCGCCGGCATTGCCTTTTCCAGCATCGGTGCAAGCGATGGCACCGCCTGCCCGGCGACCGACGCCGGCAACGCTGCGCTGGT
>JAVWUU010000263.1:0-515 GCA_036666995.1 Thermomonas sp. | reverse complement strand
CCGTGATGGCGAAGCCCGGGATGGACGACAGCAGCACGCGACGCAGGGCATTGCCCAGCGTATGCCCGTAACCCCGCTCCAAAGGTTCGATAACGACCTTTGCACGGGTGTCGGTAAGGCGTTCGATCTGCGGACCGCGAGGACGCAGAACCTGGTTGGCGGTAACCGTCATGTTGCGGGTTCTCCTAGTGAACCCCCGGCCGTCGCCGGGGGCTCTCCAATGTGAATTACTTCGAATACAGCTCGACGATCAGCGCTTCGTTGATGTCCGCAGGCAGATCCGAACGATCCGGAACAGCCTTGAAGATGCCGGAGAACTTGCCGGAATCCACTTCAACCCACGACGGGCTCAGGTCATGCTGGGCGGCGACGGTCAGGGCTTCCTGGACGCGCAGCTGCTTGGCAGCCTTTTCAGACAGAGCGATGGCGTCGCCAGCCTTGACCTGGTACGAGGCCAGGTTGACCGACTTGCCATTCACGGTGACGCCGCGGTGCGACACCAGCTGACGGGCAGC
>JAVWUU010000262.1:0-515 GCA_036666995.1 Thermomonas sp. | reverse complement strand
CATCGCCGCCTTGGCCACCACCCATACGGCGAACACGAACGCCACGCCCGCGGTGGCCAACCCCATGTAGGTCGCCGCCCGCAGCGGAACCGTCGAGAAACCGGTGATGCCTTCCAGCGCGAAATTCCACAGCCGCCACAGGCTGAACTTGCTGGTGCCGGCCAAGCGGGCATGCCGGTGATACGGCACCGCAATGCGACGGAAACCGACCCAGCTGAAAAGCCCCTTCATGAACCGGTGACGTTCGCGCATCTCGCGCAGTGCGCTCAGCGCGCGCGGTGACAACAAACGGAAATCGCCGGTATCGGCAGGAATGGGCGTACGCGAAAGGCGCCCTATCACCCGGTAGAACATCGATGCGGTCGCACGCTTGCTCCAGCTCTCCCCGTCGCGCAACAGGCGGGTGCCGTAGACGTTGTCGTAGCCTTCGCGCCAGCGCTCGACAAAGTGCGGCACCAGTTCCGGCGGATCCTGGCCATCGGCATCGAGGATCATCGCCGCGCCTTCGCGCACCT
>JAVWUU010000261.1:0-516 GCA_036666995.1 Thermomonas sp. | reverse complement strand
TCTTGTCGAAGTCCATGCCCGGCACGCGGTACATGCCCACGTCCGGCAGGCTCTGCACCCAGGCGCTGGCCTGCTTGGTGTCTTCGAACTCGTGGTCGTAGGTTACCTGCACGTACGGCTTGACAGTGCCGCCATCGAAGCGCGCCTGCCGGATCTGCAACAGCGCCAGGACCAACTGATCAATGCCCTCAGCCTGTTGATGGGCGAGCCGCCGCAGGCCCTGCACGCGCAGCTGTCCAAGGATGCCGCCGTGCCGCAAACCCAGCGTCAGGTCGCCATTGGCCTGCCGTCGGAACTGGCCGAGCGCCGCCCGGATATCCGCCAGGCGGAGGCGCGCCTGCACGCCGAGACGGCTGAGGCGGGCAACGCGGGCACTCCCGCCAACACGCCCGCCAGCAAGTGAAGGCGCGCGAGGCGCCTGCGGACGAGGCGGCGGAAGACGACTGGTTCGAGCCGCCCACGACGGAGCAGGATGACACCATCGAGCATTCGCTGTTCGGCGAAATCCTCGACTGG
>JAVWUU010000260.1:256-516 GCA_036666995.1 Thermomonas sp. | reverse complement strand
TCGACCAGGCGTTCGTCCGGTGCCGCCAGGGCCCGCAGCGGGTAGATCCATGCGGGCACGGCGAGGGCGAGCAGGGCAATGCCGAACGCGGCCCAGACGATCCAGCGGAAGTTCGACGGCCGCAGCGCCAGCAGCACCGCCAGCACGCCCATCGCCACGGCGATGCCGGTGGACACCGCCAGGTCCAGCGCCTGTGGCTGCACTTGCCGGCTGTGCAGGAACGCGGCAATCCCCGCGCCCAGCGCCGTGCACGCCAACAG
>JAVWUU010000260.1:0-247 GCA_036666995.1 Thermomonas sp. | reverse complement strand
CTGGTGCGGGTCGATGATCACGGGGTGGGTGTCGCCTTGGCGATGGATCCGGGAATCGGCGTTCGCCTTGCACGGATGGTACGCCGCGCAGGCGTTGCAGACGCGGCGTGCCGGGCGTGATCTAGCGGGCGGCGTGCAAGTCCGCCAGCAATGCCGGCAGGCGATGCAGTTCGGACTTCCCGAGCACCACCGCCGGCACGTCCGGCGATGGCACCTCCTCTACACCGCTCAACAGCACCAGTGGCAG
>JAVWUU010000259.1:0-516 GCA_036666995.1 Thermomonas sp. | reverse complement strand
TGCAGGTGATCGCCGGCAGCACCCAGTCCTCGCTGGCCTCGCTGCCGGCAATGATCGACAGCGCGCGCAACCGCCTGGGCTACCCGGCGGCGCTGACCTCGCTGGTGCTGCCGATGGCGGTGTCGCTGTTCCGCATCACCAGCCCGGCGCAGTACATCGCCGTGGCCAGCTTCATCGCCTGGCTGTACGGCATCGACGTGCATGCCTCGCAATATGCAGTTGCGGTGCTGTTGGCAGCGGCAATCAGCATGGGCTCGACCGGCCTGCCCGGCCAGGCTAACTTCATGACCAACAACATGCCGATCACCCAGAGCCTGGGCCTGCCGGTGGAACCGCTGGGCGTGTTGCTGGCGGTGGACACCATTCCCGATGTGTTCTGCACCATCGGCAATGCGACTGGCGGCGTCACCGCCACCGGCATCGTTGCCCGGCACACGACGCAGCATCCGGGACAGGATCAAACCGGCGAGAGCTGATCACCTGCAGCCACTCCCGCCAGCGGCGGGAGCGGCATTC
>JAVWUU010000258.1:0-517 GCA_036666995.1 Thermomonas sp. | reverse complement strand
TGGGATCAGTCATGCTCATATGAGTACCTTTGAGTGCACCGATATCCGCTTTCGCGAAAATCTGTTGTCTCCTGGAAACGGGCCAGGCCCCCTCCCCCTACGCGTCGCGCAGAGCAAGACGCGGGAGTATACGCCAAAAGAGCCCGACTTGCGTCGGGCTCTTCAGGTTTTTTGCAGAGGGAAAGCTGAACGCTCCCCCTCCCCGGCTGCGAAGGCCCCCAAAGGCGCCTTCGCTGGCAGGACCGGCTGGGATTACCAGCTGGCCTTGCGCAGGCCCGGAACGTCACCACGCATGGTGGCTTCGCGCAGCTTGTTGCGACCCAGGCCGAACTTGCTGTACACGCCACGCGGGCGGCCAGACAGTTCGCAACGGTTGCGGTGGCGGCTCGGCGACGAATCGCGCGGCAGCTTCGACAACTTGGTGGAAGCCTCGATCTTCTCTTCGTAGCTCGCGTCCGGGGAGGACACGATCTTCTTCAGAGCAGCACGCTTATCGGCGAACTTCAGAGCCAGCTTC
>JAVWUU010000257.1:0-517 GCA_036666995.1 Thermomonas sp. | reverse complement strand
CCGATGCGCGCCACGTTCATGCCTTGCTCGCCCTCTGGCATGGCGCAGCCGATGATGGCGTCGTCGATGCGGGACAGGTCGATGCCCGGCGCCTGCGCCACCACCGACTTCAGCACGTGGGCCAGCATGTCGTCGGGTCGGGTATTGCGGAACACGCCCTTGGGCGCCTTGCCGACCGGGGTGCGGGTGGCTGCGACGATGTAGGCGTCCTGGATTTGCTTGCTCATGTTTTTTCTCGATTTGCCGGGCCTTTGCTCGTCATTCCTGCGAAGGCAGGAATCCAGCGACTTGGCTTTTCAATGGGAAAGACACTGGATCCCTGCCTGCGCAGGGATGACGGGCAAACTAGTTACGAAGCGGCTTGCCGGTCTTCAGCATGTGGGCGATGCGGGCCTGGGTTTTTTCCTGCTGCGCCAGTTCGACGAAATGCCGGCGCTCGAGCTTGAGCAGCCATTCCTCGTCGACCAGCGAGCCGCGGTCGATCTCGCCGCCGCACAGCACGGTGGCGATGCGCACG
>JAVWUU010000256.1:0-525 GCA_036666995.1 Thermomonas sp. | reverse complement strand
ACGCGCAAGCCCGCCAGCTGGCCGGCGATGCGCGTGGCCTTGCGCTGCGCATCGCTGAAATACGCGGGCACGGTGATGATCGCTTCCTCGACCTTGTGACCCAAAAAGGCTTCGGCATCTTCCTTCAGCGCGCGCAGCACCATCGACGACAGCTCTTCCGGACGGAATTGCTGCGTGCCGAGGGTGATCTTCTTTTCACTGCCCATGTAGCGCTTGAAGACGGCCGCCGTCAGCTGCGGGTGCGTCTGCAGGCGCTCGCGCGCGGCGCGGCCCACCAGCACGCTGCCGTCGTCGTCGATGCTGACGCACGACGGCGTCAGGTGTTCACCGAGCGCATTCGGGATGATGGCAGCCTTGCCGTCGCGCCAGATGGCGACCAGGCTGTTGGTGGTGCCCAGGTCGATGCCGATGATCATCAGATATCCGCCTCCGCCTCATTGCCGTGTTCCTCGATCCAGGCGCGGCGTCCTGCCGCTTCGCCTTTGCCCATCAACATGTTGAAGCGCGCGGAGGAAGTCATGTGGT
>JAVWUU010000255.1:0-530 GCA_036666995.1 Thermomonas sp. | reverse complement strand
CTTGGACAGCTTGGCGCCCTGCTCGTCCAGGATCATCGGCATGTGGCCGAACTTCGGCACGGGGGCGCCGATGCCCTCGTACAGATTGATCTGGCGCGGGGTGTTGTTGATGTGGTCATCACCGCGGATGACCTCGTTGATGTTCATGTCCCAATCGTCGACCACCACCGCGAAGTTGTAGGTGGGGAAGCCGTCCGGGCGGAAGATGACCATGTCATCCAGCTCGCTGTTTGCGATCTCGATGCGGCCCTTGATCAGGTCATCGAACACCACCGTGCCTTCAAGCGGGTTCTTGAAGCGGATGACGCGGTTCGGGTCGTCCTTGCGCGGCAGGCCCAGCTCGCGCGCAGCGCCGTTGTAGCGCGGCTTCTCCTGCTTGGCCATGGCGGCCTCGCGCATGGCGTCCAGCTCTTCGCGGGTTTCGTAGGCGTAGTACGCCTTGCCGTCGGCCACCAGCTGCTCGGCCACTTCCAGATAGCGGGCCACGCGGTCGGTCTGGTAGATCGGGCCTTCGTCGTAGTCCAGGCCCA
>JAVWUU010000254.1:0-532 GCA_036666995.1 Thermomonas sp. | reverse complement strand
ATGCAGGCCACGCTGGCCGGCTACGGCGAAGAAGCCCAAGCGCTGCGTGCGCTGGCAACGCTGGCAGTGGAGCGCGATCACTGACCCTGCCCGCTGGGCAGAGTAAAAAAAACGCCCGGCAATGCCGGGCGTTTTCGTGTGCACGCAGCGCCGGGATTACTTGATCAGGCGCAGGGTGAACGGGTAACGGTAGGCTTCACCGTTGTTGGCCTTCACCGCAGCGATGATGCTGAAGACCAGGCTCAACAGGCCAACGATCGGCGCCAGGATCATGCCGATGAGCACGAAGCTCAGGATGATGCAGACGAACATCGCGATGGCGATGGTGATCTGGAAGTTCAGCGCTTCCTTGGCCTGGTCGGTCACGAACGACTTGCTGCTGTCATCCTTGTTGATCATCCAGATGATCAGCGGGCCGATGAACCAGGTGAAGATGCCCAGGATGTGGGCCACCAGCGCCATGGTGCGCTGATCGGCCGGCGCGGTGCCGGTCGGGGCCGGCGGCGGGGCGGTGACGTTGTCAAATTCGCTC
>JAVWUU010000253.1:0-536 GCA_036666995.1 Thermomonas sp. | reverse complement strand
CAGGGTGACCGGGCCGGTGATGCCCAGGTGCGCAAGCAGCGCGTCCAGGTCGTCCACGCGCGACTGCAGCGTGTAGTCGTAATGCGCGTCATCGGGCTTGTCCGACAGGCCCATGCCGATGTGGTCGGGCACGATGCAGCGGTACTTGTCCGACAGCCCGGCCACCAGCGTGCGCCAGTAATAGCTCCACGACGGGTTGCCGTGGACCATCACCACCACCTCGCCGTCGCGCGGGCCTTCGTCGAGATAGTTCATCGACAGGCCGGGACGGACCTCGAAACGCTGCGGGTGGGCGGGGTAACCGGGAAGCTGGGGCATGCAATCGCACCTGTAAAAAGGGCCGGTAGTACCGGCCCTTGGAATCAACGCAGCGGTCTGCTTACCAGACCACTTCGGCCATCGAGCAGTTCAGACCCGAACCAATGCCCAGAAGCGCGATCCGATCGCCCTTCTTCAGCTTGCCCAGCTGCTTGAGCTTGCTCAGCACGATCGGCACCGAGGCCGGACCGATGTTGCCGTGCTCGCCGAAGATGGTC
>JAVWUU010000252.1:0-539 GCA_036666995.1 Thermomonas sp. | reverse complement strand
ACCCCGCATGTGCTGGTCGACGCGCGCATGAATGGCGTGCGTGTGCCGGCGCATGCGGTGAAGGATGGCCGGATCGTGCTCAACATCGCCGAGCGCGCCGTGGCCAAGTTGGAGCTCGGGAACGACGCGCTGCGCTTCACTGCCCGCTTCGCCGGGGTCAGCCAGAGCGTGATGGTGCCGCTGGAGGCGGTCATCGCGGTCTACGCGCGTGAGACCGGGCAGGGCATGGCGATGCCGGATGAGCCGCGTGCCTCGGCGCCGGCACCCGCGCAGGAGTGGCGTCGAGGTCGAACAGGCCGCGGACGCTCAGTCCATCGAAGAACCCGAGACCCCGGACACCCCACCGGAGCCACCCAAGCGCGGCGGCCATCTGCGCATCGTGAAATGACGTAGGGACAGGCCCCCGTGCCTGCCCTGCTCTTGTCGGAAGAGCGGGCAACCACAGGGGGTTGCCCCTGCGCGATGTCGGGTCACCCCAACGCAACCACCCGGGTTGCCCCAACGGCCCGGACCATCACTGCATTGGGAAACTCCGCACC
>JAVWUU010000251.1:0-539 GCA_036666995.1 Thermomonas sp. | reverse complement strand
GGTACCGGCACCGGCATGGCACCGTGGCTGTCGGTCATCAAGGACCCGGAAACCTACGAGCGCTTCGAAAAGGTGATCCTCTGCCATGGCGTGCGCTACGAAAAGGACCTGGCCTACCGCGACTACTTCGAAAAGGAACTGCGCGAGCATGAGTTCCTGGGCGAGATGATCGGCGACAAGCTGCTGTACTACCCGGCCGTCACCCGCGAGCCGTTCGCCAACCAGGGCCGCCTGACCCAGCTGATGGAAAGCGGCGAAATGCAGCGCACCCTGGGCCTGCCGGAACTGAGCCCGGAGAACGACCGCGCGATGATCTGCGGCAGCCCGCAGATGCTGGCCGACCTGCGCAGCGTGCTGGACAGCCGCGGCTTCCAGACCTCGCCACGCATCGGTACACCCGGCCACTACGTGTTCGAGCGCGCGTTCGTCGAGAAATAACGCATCGCATCTGTAGAGCCGAGCCCGCGCTCGGCTCGCGCGCAGCACGCACACGCCGTCCGCCTGGAAACGCAGCCGAGCATGGGCTCGGCTCTACAACA
>JAVWUU010000250.1:0-541 GCA_036666995.1 Thermomonas sp. | reverse complement strand
GAAGGTCCGCATGGTGATTCCGGTCGTCTTGGTCTTGCGCAGGCTCTCGCCTGTCGCGCGTGCATTGTCGGCGCAAATGCCCGGCAAGGACATGGCGCGTGCTGCGCCTTGCCCGAGCCCCCGGGCGTTGTCACGCCGTTAGCACGCCATCGGCTAGGGTCTTGCGTCCTCAGCGATCTCCCGGAGTCTGCATGTTCACCACGTCTCGCCATGTCGCATTGCTCGCCGTCGGCACGCTTGTGTTCGCCATCGGCGGCTGTGCCACCACGCCTTCCGCTGCGGCACTCGTCGCGGGCGAGCAGGCCACGATCGAGGGCAGCATCGCCTCCATCGACACCAAGCCGTGGACGTACGACGGCAATGCCGTGGTGGTGCTGGACACTGCAACGCAGGGCCAGGTGGCGGTGCAATTGCCGGCGCGCTGGAACCTGTGCAAGGCGCCGCCGGTCGAGGTCGCGACCCTGGCGGCCGGCCAGCGTGCGCGGGCGATCGGTACGGTCACCGAAGATGGGGCCCTGGTCGTTTGCGAGCGCGTCGAGCA
>JAVWUU010000249.1:0-545 GCA_036666995.1 Thermomonas sp. | reverse complement strand
CGTCGATGACGATGGCCCGCGACAGCGTGCCCGGGCCGAGCACCTGCCCGGCCAGGAAGGCTTCGCCATCGGCGTGGGTATAGGGGAAAGGAAAGCGGTCGCGCAGCCCGCGCGACACCGCCGCGTCGTTGGCATGGTGCACCAGCGAGGCCAGGTCCGCGTGCCGCCACGGCCGCAGTACGAACCCCTGCCCCTGCAAGGCTGGCGCCGGATCAGGCATGCCCGCCCACCGAGGGTGTCTCGGCTTCCTGCTTCTCCAGCTCACGGGCGACCGCCTCCGGCGAGCGCGTATACGGGGCCAGCAGCGCATAGAACGCCGGCACCACGAACAGGGACAGGAAGGTGGACACGGTGACGCCGAAGATCACCACGATGCCGATGGTGCCGCGGCTGGCCGAGCCCGGGCCGCCGGCCACCACCAGCGGGATCGCGCCGACCACGGTGGCAATGGAGGTCATCAGGATCGGGCGCAGGCGCACCATCGACGACTCGACGATGGCCCGGTGCACGTCACGGCCCTCATCGCGCAGCTGGTTGGCGAACTC
>JAVWUU010000248.1:0-547 GCA_036666995.1 Thermomonas sp. | reverse complement strand
CGGGCCACTTCATGACCCTGGAGATGTGCGGCCGCCTGCTGTGCGACCACGTCGACCTGTCCGGCATGTACCGCAAGCACAAGAACCCGGTGTACGAGTGGGCGGTGAAGTTCGGCCGCCTGCGCTACGCCAAAGCCATGTACGCCAACGAGGACATCCGTTCGACGGTGCGCCACCTGAAGAAGGGCGGCTTCCTCTGGTACGCGCCGGACCAGGACATGCGTGGCAAGGACACCGTGTTCGTGCCGTTCTTCGGCCACACCGCATCCACCATCACCGCGACCCACCAGCTGGCGCGGATGACCGGTTGTGCGGTCATTCCCTACTTCCATCGCCGCGAAGGCGGGAAGTACTTCCTGAAGATCGGTGCGCCGCTGGAGAATTTCCCCAGCGAAGACGTCGAGGCCGATACCGCGCGGGTCAACCAGGCCATCGAACAGATGGTGCGCGAGGCGCCGGACCAGTACCTGTGGATCCATCGCCGCTTCAAGCGCCAGCCGGGCGGGCGGAGCGATTTCTACAAGTGATGTGACGGGCGGGCGGGAAC
>JAVWUU010000247.1:253-548 GCA_036666995.1 Thermomonas sp. | reverse complement strand
GGTTCAGCTACCCGAGCAACCGCTATCTGGGTGCGGGAATGGAGACCGATCCAGAGGGCCTGCAGGTGGACTACCTGCTGTCCGACGGCATGACCCGCATCGCGCGATACCGGCTGCGCTTCCCCGACCACGACAATCCCTTCGTCTTCGAGGCCGTGCGCGAGTAAGTGGGGATGGCAACGGCCAACACGTGCCGAGGCTCCCAAGCGATGCCGCGGGAATGCCCTGATCTGGCGCAAGGTGGCGATGCCGCGCGCGAAAGACGCGATAGCGGTGCGCAGGCAGAAAGAGGGGA
>JAVWUU010000247.1:0-243 GCA_036666995.1 Thermomonas sp. | reverse complement strand
GCTTCGTTCAAAGGCTTGAAGAGCGCCGCAAGCTGCAGCGGAAGCCAGTGATGGAGCGGGTGAAGGGAATCGAACCCTCGTCAGTAGCTTGGGAAGCTACAGCTCTACCATTGAGCTACACCCGCGTCGCGCCGGGCAAGTTTATGCGGCGGGGCGGTAAAAACGCAACGGGCGGCACTGGGCCGCCCGTTGTGGCTGGCTTTCGCCAGCCGCCTGCAACGCTCCGTGTGGAGCGTTGCAGGC
>JAVWUU010000246.1:0-554 GCA_036666995.1 Thermomonas sp. | reverse complement strand
ACACTGGGCACTTCTGGTCGCGGAAGTGCCTTCAACCGCCAAGCCGCAAGGCAAGGCAACAACCGAGTAGTCGAAAATGTCGAAGACCCATGAAATCAAGGTCACCAAGCGTGAACTGCAGCGTAAGGGTGCGAGCCGCCGCCTGCGTACCGCTGGTGTGATCCCGGCGATCGTGTACGGCGGCAACGCCGAACCGGTCGCCATCAGCCTGGACCACAACGAAATCTGGCTGGCCCAGCAGAACGAGTGGTTCTATGCCTCGATCCTGGACCTGAACCTGGACGGCCAGGTCCTGCGCGTGAACGAGAACGAGAAGCTGACCGCTTCGGTTCCGCTGCACTTCATCAACGAAGACACCTCGCCGGCTGGCAAGGCTGCCGACGTCGTGGTCGCCCACGAACTGAAGGAAGTGTCCATCACCTGCCTGCCGAAGGACCTGCCGGAGTCGATCGACGTCGACCTGGCCGACCTGAAGGCTGGCGACGTGGTGTATCTGTCGGACATCAAGCTGCCGAAGGGCGTGGAGATCCCGGCCCTGGCCCAGGGCAAGGACC
>JAVWUU010000245.1:0-558 GCA_036666995.1 Thermomonas sp. | reverse complement strand
CCCGACCAATCCCAACGGCTGGGAACTGGCCGAGATCCGCCTGCGCCCGCAGTACGTGGACAACGACTTCGACACCGGCCAGATCGACTTCAACTGGAACATCAGCCCGGGCTTCCGCCTGAAGGGCGGCGTGCTGGCCAAGGACTACACGTTCAAGACCGTCGAACTGCGCCGCGCCAGCGAACTGGCCGTGCCGCTGCGCGAAGGCCGTCTGCATCCCTATCTCTATGCCCAGTTCGAAGCGCGCCTGCATGCCATGGCCAGCGTGCAGGCCGGCTGCGAGCGCATCTCTGGCACGCCGCTGCCGTTCGCCTACACCTTGCTGCTGCACCGCTGCGCATGGCTGTTCTGCGTGCTGCTGCCGTTTGGGCTGGCCGGCGCGCTGGGCTGGGCCACGCCGGTGGTGTCGATGCTGCTGGCTTATGCCTTCTTCGGCCTGGACCAGCTTGGTGAGGAGATGGAAGAGCCGTTCGGCACCGAAGCCAATGACCTGCCGCTGGATGCCATGGTGCGTACCATCGAAATCGATCTGCTCGACGCCTTGGGCCATGGCCCGCT
>JAVWUU010000244.1:0-561 GCA_036666995.1 Thermomonas sp. | reverse complement strand
CAAAATATTCTTAACCTGCTCCGCTACCCGGAATTCACTTTATACCTGAAAACGCGCGACTTTAGTCGGCCGATCAATTTGGTTCTGAATACCGGACGGCATCTGGAAATTAGGGTGATGCCGTATACCGACAAGCAACTGTTGATGGTTGCGCGCGATGTCACCCAAATGCACCAACTCGAAGGGTTGCGGCGTAATTTCTTCGCCAATGCTAGCCATGAACTGCGCACGCCGCTGACGGTGCTGCAAGGCTATCTGGAAATGATGCAGGAGCATCCGTTGGAAGGGGCGACACGAGAAAAAGCGCTGCAGACTATGCGTGAGCAAACGCACCGTATGGAAGGACTGGTGAAGCAACTGCTGACGTTGTCGAAAATTGAGGCTGCACCGACGCTGCAACTGAATGAGAAGGTGGATGTGCCGATGATACTGCGCGTCGTGGAACACGAAGCGCAAACGCTGAGTCAGAATAAACACACGTTTACCTTTGACGTAGATAATCGCCTGAGCGTAATGGGCAATGAGGAGCAGCTGCGTAGCGCTATCTCGAATCTCGTGTAT
>JAVWUU010000243.1:0-565 GCA_036666995.1 Thermomonas sp. | reverse complement strand
CGCCGGCGGCGCGGAAGCGGGCGCGCTCGCCGATCACTTCCAGCAACTCGTATTGGGTGATTTCGAGTTCGCCATGCCACACCCCTTCCACGCACCACAGGCCGGAATGGTCGTGCAGCGGCGTGCCCTGGCCCGGTCCCCAGGTCATCGCGACGACGCTGTAGCCGTGTTGCGGGCTGCGGTACAACTCGCGCCGCGCGTAGTGGTCGACGATCGGTTCGTGCACGCAGTCCGGCAAGTGCACCTCCGGGTCGCGGATGAGCCCGCACAGGGCGCTGCGCAGGGCGGAGGTCACCGCGTGCTTGTCGCCCGCGCCGACCGCTGCATCGACCATCGCGATGAACTTGGCCCGGCCCTGGAACTCGACCGGGGTGAACTGGATGTCGGCGCAGGACGCGGTCATGCCCGAAGTCTACTAAAGGTTATGTCGTCATGCCCGCGTGGCATGACCGGCGGTCATGCATTCAGGAAATCACGCACCGCCGGACCGAAGCGTTCGCTGTCGACCAGGAACGCGTCGTGGCCCTGCGGCGATTCCAGTGGCAGGAAGGTGGCGTCGCAGCCG
>JAVWUU010000242.1:0-567 GCA_036666995.1 Thermomonas sp. | reverse complement strand
AGGCCGACGCGCTTGCCGAATGCACGGTCTACACCGGTGACCCGGGTTGCTTCCGTACCTCGCTGGCCAACATCGATAAAGCCACCGCTGCCGATCTGCGCCGGGTGGGCGCGCAGTGGCTGGACAAGGGCAGCCACACCCTGGTGGTCGAGCCGGGTGAGCGCGTGGCGCTGAAGGAAGATCCCTCGCAGGCACCGAAGCCGTTCAACGTGCCTGCCGTGGACAGCCGCTACAGCACCCTGCCCGAGCAGGTCGACCGCAAGGCCGGCGTGCCGCAGACCCGTGAGTTCCCGCAGCTGAAGTTCCCGGCGCTGCAGCGCGCCACGCTGAAGAACGGCACCCAGGTGGTGCTGGCCGAGCGCCATGAGATTCCGGTGGTGCAGTTCAGCTATCAGTTCCCGGGTGGCTTCACCGCCGACCGTGGCCGCAAGCCGGGCACCGCCAACTTCACCATGGGCATGCTGGACGAGGGCGCTGGCCAGCTCGGCTCGCTGGCCTTCGCCGACGCGGTGGAAAGCCTGGGTGCCAGCGTCAACGCAGGCGCCTCGCTGGATGGTTCCAGCGTGT
>JAVWUU010000241.1:245-573 GCA_036666995.1 Thermomonas sp. | reverse complement strand
CGGCGACCGCGGTGACCGTCAGCGCCCGGCTCGTGAAGCGAGGTAACGACAATGTTGCAACCCAAGCGAACCAAGTACCGCAAGGTGCACAAGGGCCGTAACGAAGGCCTCAGCTGGAGCGCAAACGCTGTCAGCTTTGGCGAGTACGGCCTGAAGGCAACCGCCCACGGTCAGCTGACCGCGCGTCAGATCGAAGCGGCTCGCCGCTCGATCAGCCGCTACGTGAAGCGCGGCGGCAAGATGTGGATCCGAGTGTTCCCCGACAAGCCCATCACCAAGAAGCCCATCGAAGTTCGAATGGGTTCGGGTAAGGGCAACGTGGAATACT
>JAVWUU010000241.1:0-235 GCA_036666995.1 Thermomonas sp. | reverse complement strand
CCGGCCGCATGATCTATGAAATCGAGGGTGTTACCGAAGAAGTGGCACGCGAGGCGTTCCGCCTGGCCGCTGCCAAGCTCTCGGTCACCACCACTTTCGTGACCCGGACGGTGCGCTGATGGATATCAAAACTCTCCGTGAAAAGTCGGCTGACGACCTCAAGGCCCACCTGATCGACCTGCGTAAGGAACAGTTCTCTGTCCGTATGCAGCAGGTCACCGGCCAGCTGCCGAAG
>JAVWUU010000240.1:0-580 GCA_036666995.1 Thermomonas sp. | reverse complement strand
GGTGCAGAAGAAGCTGCTGGCCGAGGCCGAAGGCCTGGTCCGCAAGTTCGAAGCGATCGCCTCGCTGAGCGACCAGGCACGTGGCCACGAAGAGTTCCGCATGATGCTGGACAACAGCCTGAAGCAGGCGCTGGCCTCGATCGAAGCCGGCAAGGAAGTCTCGCGCGAGAATGCGGGCGTGATCGCCAGCGCACTGCGCAACGCCGACATCGACCTGGTCGGTGGCGACGGTGGCATGTTCGAGAACCTGATCAAGGCGGTGTCGCTGGGCAAGTCGATCGAAGGCTTCGCCGGCAAGAGCCCGATCGTGCAGGACCTGATGCAGCGCTACCTGGGCGTCAACGTGGCCGACAGCGCACCGCGGCAGATCGCCGAGGACGTGGACACCGTGTCCGTCGCGTCGACCGCTGTGGTCGACAGCGCGCGCTGATCCACCCGGCGATGGCCACCGCCATTGCCCACCCGTGCCGGCCGCATCGACGGCCGGCCGTTCGTGAGCCGGAAACCTGCTGATGTCTGAAACCACACCGACCGCCGAGCCCTCCGTCCCCCAGGGTGCCAGCGATACCGTCGACCAGGC
>JAVWUU010000239.1:0-581 GCA_036666995.1 Thermomonas sp. | reverse complement strand
GCCGTCGACGCCCTGAAAGAGGCCCGCTTGGCCAACCCCATCGTGCATGTCGAAGACGGCGTGGAAGCGATGGACTACCTGTTGCGCCGTGGCGCCTATGCCAACCGCGAGGAAGGCCTGCCGGCCGTCCTGCTGCTGGACATCAAGATGCCGCGCATGGACGGCCTGGAGGTCCTCAAGGAAATCCGCAACACCGACGAGCTCAAGCGCCTGCCGGTGGTGATCCTGTCGTCCTCGCGCGAAGAAAGCGACCTGGCCCGCAGCTGGGACATGGGCGTGAACGCGTACGTGGTCAAGCCGGTGGACGTAGACCAGTTCTTCGGTGCCGTGCAGACCCTGGGCAAGTTCTGGGCGGTGATCAACCAGGCGCCGGAAGTCGAATAACCCATGCCGCTGACTGGCCCCTCCCTGGGTATGTTGCGCGTCCTGCTGGTGGAAGATTCCCCGGAGGACGCCGAACTGATGTGCGAGCAGATGCTCGATGCGGGGCTTGAAGCGAGCTTCGAGCGGGTGGAGAGCGCGCGTGAACTACGCGATGCGCTGACCCGCTTCTCGCCGGATATCGTGCTGTCGGACCTGAG
>JAVWUU010000238.1:0-604 GCA_036666995.1 Thermomonas sp. | reverse complement strand
CATCGGCGCGCAGGGCATCGTGCAGGGCACCTACGAAACCTTCGTGGAAATGGGCCGCCAGCACTTCGGTGGCGACCTGACCGGCAAGTGGCTGTTCACCGGCGGCCTCGGTGGCATGGGCGGCGCACAGCCGCTGGCCGCCGTGATGGCCGGTGCTTCCTGCCTGGCCGTCGAGTGCCGCAAAAGCAGCATCGACATGCGCCTGCGCACCGGCTATCTGGACACTTGGACCGACAACCTGGACGAAGCGCTGCGGTTGATCGACGAATCGTGCAAGGCTGGCACCCCGAAGTCGGTGGGCCTGCTGGGCAATGTGGCGGACGTGCTGGCCGAACTGCTCAAGCGCGGCGTGAAGCCGGACCTGCTGACCGACCAGACCTCCGCGCATGACCCGGTGAACGGCTACCTGCCGCAGGGCTGGACGGTCGAGCAATGGGACGACAAGCGCGTGTCTGCGCCGAAGGAAGTGGAGAAGGCTGCGCGCGCGTCGATGGCCAACCACATCCGCGCCATGCTCGGCTTCCACGCGCTGGGCGTGCCCACCGTGGACTACGGCAACAACCTGCGGCAGATGGCGCTGGAAGAAGGCGTGGCCAACGCGTTC
>JAVWUU010000237.1:0-643 GCA_036666995.1 Thermomonas sp. | reverse complement strand
TACTTCGATGTGCGCATCCCTGGCCTGAAGATGACCGTGGTCGCTGCCGACGGCCAGTACATCCATCCGGTCAGCATCGACGAATTCCGCATCGCCCCGGCCGAAACCTACGACGTACTGGTTGAACCCAGCGGCCAGGATGCCTTCACCATCTTCTGCCAGGACATGGGCCGCACCGGCTATGCCGCCGGCACCCTCGCCGTGCGCCACGGGCTGCAGGCACCGATTCCCGCGCGCGACCCACGCCCGCTGCTGACCATGAGCGACATGGGCCATGACATGGGCGGCGCTGGCCACGGTGGCCACGACATGGCGGCGATGAAGGGCATGGAAGGCGGCTGTGGCGATGCCACCAGCAAGGCGCCAAAACATCCGGCCAGCGAGCGCAACAACCCGCTGGTGGACATGCAGAGTTCGGCCACCGAGCCGAAGCTGGACGACCCCGGCATCGGCCTGCGCGACAACGGCCGCCAGGTGCTGACCTATGGCGCGATGCGCAGCCTGTTCGAAGACCCCGATGGCCGCGAGCCCAGCCGCGAGGTCGAACTGCACCTGACTGGCCACATGGAAAAGTTCTCCTGGTCGTTCGATGGCATTCCCTTCGCCGGTGCCGAACCGCTGCGCCTGAACTACGGCGAGCGCA
>JAVWUU010000236.1:0-647 GCA_036666995.1 Thermomonas sp. | reverse complement strand
GTGAAGCGAAACTCAGTGAGCGTCTTCCGACAGGCTCAGGTACACGATGGACAGCATCATGAAGATGAAGGCCTGCAGCGGGATCACCAGCAGGTGGAACAGCATCCAGCCGAAGCCGGCGAACGCGCCTGCAAACATGCCGGCGATACCTGCACCGCCCAGCACCCAGATCAGCAGGAACACGATTTCACCGCCGAACATGTTGCCGAACAGTCGCATCGCCAGCGAGATCGGCTTGCTCAGCCACTCGACGATGTTCAGGATCAGGTTGAACGGCATCATCCACTTGCCAAACGGTGCGGTCAGGAATTCCTTGGCGAAACCGCCAAAGCCCTTGGAGCGCAGCGCGAAGAAGAGCATCAGGAAGAACACGCTGATCGACATGCCCAGGGTGGCATTGACGTCGGCGGTGGGCACCGGCTTCCAGTACGGCACGCCGAGGGCTTCCAGCGGCAGGGCGATGAAGTCGGCCGGGATCATCTTGATGAGGTTCATCAGGAGGATCCAGAAGAAGATCGTGATGGCGATCGGGGTCACCAGCTTGCTGGTGCCGTGGTAGGTGTCCTTGGCCTGGCGGTCAACGAACTCCAGGCAGATCTCCACGAACGCCTGCCACTTGCCCGGCACGCCGGCGGTGGCTTTGCGGG
>JAVWUU010000235.1:0-653 GCA_036666995.1 Thermomonas sp. | reverse complement strand
GGCAGCTGCGCGTGGCCGCTGGCCAGCCGCTGCCCAAGCGCCAGGACGAACTGACCATCTGCGGCCATGCCATCGAAGCGCGCTTGTACGCCGAAGATGCCGACCGTGGCTTCCTGCCCTCCACCGGCACCCTGCGCCGCCTGCGCCTGCCGACGCCGTCGGCGAACGTGCGGGTGGACACCGGCGTGGAGGAAGGCGACAGCATCACCCCGTACTACGACCCGATGATCGCCAAGCTGATCGTCTGGGACGTGGACCGCGACGCCGCGCTACGCCGCATGAGCCAGGCCCTGGCCGACTGCCAGGTGGTGGGCGTAACCACCAATGCCGGCTTCCTGCGCCGCCTGCTGCACACCGATTCGTTCACCCACGCGAAGCTGGATACCGCGCTGATCGAGCGTGAGCAGGCCGCACTGGCGGTGACCGGTGACGGTGAGCAGGCGCTGTGGGAACTGGCAGCGATCGCCGCCGTGGTGAGCACACCGGCCGCTACCACCGATGTGCGCGACCCGCATTCGCCGTGGCAGGCACAGGATGGCTGGCGGCTGGGCGCGCCGGCCGCACGCGTGGTGCCGCTGCAGCAGGGAGAGCGGGCGCACACGCTGAAGGTGTGGGCCACGGCCGATGGCTGGCGCGTGCAGTGCGATGACGCC
>JAVWUU010000234.1:0-674 GCA_036666995.1 Thermomonas sp. | reverse complement strand
AGCCCTGCAATGCAGGGCTTGGTTGAACACGCTAGAAGCGTAGCTCAATAACGATTGGGCTCCATTTCCAGGTCGACCTTGAAGCGCTCGGCGATATCGCGCTGGATGCGCAGGGCCAGGCTGGAAATATCCAGGCCGGTGGCCGCGCCATAATTGACCAGCACCAGCGCCTGCAAGCGATGCACACCGGCATCCCCCTCGCGAAAGCCCTTCCAGCCGGCCTTTTCAATCAACCAGCCGGCCGCCAGCTTCACTTGGCCGTCGGCCTGGGGATAGGCCACCAGATCGGGATATTGCAGCTGCAACTGCGCCGCCAGCTCCTGGGAGACCAGTGGGTTCTTGAAGAAACTGCCGGCGTTGCCCAAGACCGCAGGATCGGGCAGCTTTTCACTGCGGATACTGCAAATGGCCCGACTGACATCGCTCGGGGTCGCCTGGGCAATGCCCTGCTCTGCCAGGCGCTGTTGCACCGGGCCATAGCCGAGCTTCAGGTGTGCGACGCGGTTCAGGGCAAAACGCACCCGCAGGATCAGCCAGCGCCCCACTTCGTGCTTGAACAGGCTGTCGCGGTAGGCGAAGTTGCATTCCTCCAGGCTGAAATCCCGCAACTCGCCCGTCTGGCGGTCGAGGGCAGTCAGGCCGGCGAAGACATCCTTGATCTCGACACCGTAGGC
>JAVWUU010000233.1:0-684 GCA_036666995.1 Thermomonas sp. | reverse complement strand
CGTGCACCCGCAGGTCCTGGGCCAGGATCGCGGTGGCCATGACCAGCGCGAAGTTGCCCGGATGCAGGCCGGCCAGGCCGCGGCGCGGTTCCTTCAGAGCGACCATTCCGCCTGCAGCCACAGCTTGCGGGTATCGCGGGCGAAGCCCTCGCTGTCGTAGTCGGCCAGCTTGGCCAGCACGTCGAACCCCGGCCGGAGGGTCACGCCGAACGAGGCATCCAGCTCGCGTCCGTAGCCGCTGCCGCCACGGTCGGCGCGGAAGTCGTGGTAGGCCACTTCCCACTTGCCCTTTCGGCCGCCGAGTTCGATCCCGCGTTGCGCCGACACATACGTGTCGCGCAGTCCGTTGACGGGCGTGACCAGGAACTTGTCGGCCCAGCCGTTGAAGGCGTGCAGGGTCGCCAGCGGAGTCTGGAAGGCACGGCCGCGACCCGCGCCCAAGCGCTCCCAGCCCGCCTTGAGGATGAGCGGGCCACGCTCGAGCCGTGGCTCCACCAGCATGTACGCGGTGGAGCCGCCGGTGGCATTCGCCCAAGGCACTTGCTGCGCGCGTTCCAGCGCCAGTCCGCCTTTCCAGACCTTCGACACGGCGCGGTTGGCATTCCAGCGCAGGCCCAGGGTGCGGGTGGACGCGCTGGCAACGTCGCAGTCCTCGATCCAGTAGCCGTAGCCCACCAGGCTGCC
>JAVWUU010000232.1:0-716 GCA_036666995.1 Thermomonas sp. | reverse complement strand
CACTGGGCGCGGCGGCTTCGGCCGCGCGGCTGCTGGCGCTGGCACCGGCCTGCGCGCGGTCTTCGTATTGCGGCATCGGCCGAGGTGTTGGCCTGGGCATCGGCATCGGGCGCACGTCATACACCGGCCGGCGCGCCTCGTTGAACACCGCGATGCCGATCACCCCGACATTGGCCGGGCGGCCGGTGCGGCTGGCGTAGCTGCCGCTGGGGCTGCTGAAGACGAAACGGGCCACTTCGTCCTGGGTCTTGCGCCAGCCGGTGATGTCCGCGCGCTGGCCTGGATTTAGCACGTAACCGGTCTGCGAGGGATCGGCATCTTCGCCGGAGATGGCGTTGACCCCGTCCACCGACAGCACCACCAGCACCCGGCGCGGGCTGTCGTTGTACAGGCGCACCGCATAGCGGTGGCCGCGCTCACCGGCCACCCAGCGCTGGCCGTCGGCCGGGTAGCTGCGCAGCTCGGTGCCGCGGTCACGGTCCACCAGGGCCACGCGCACCGGCCCGTCCTGCGGCATCGGCGGGGGCAGCGGGGCCGGGCGGAAGCCGGCCAGGGGCAGGATCAGCAGCAGGGGCAGCAGGCGTTTCATCGGGCGTCTCCAGCGGGGTTGGGTGAATGAACGCGCCGAAGGCCCTGACGGGGTTGACCGTGTGCACGGTAAACTGGCTCCGTTCATAGAAGGTTTCCGCACGCAGTCATGACGACCCGAGTCCTTA
>JAVWUU010000231.1:0-725 GCA_036666995.1 Thermomonas sp. | reverse complement strand
ACCTATCTGCGATGAATCGCCCCGGTCTCGCCGGACGTGCCCCGGCCAGCGAACCGGCAACTTCGCCGGCACGAAGCCGGCGTCGTGTTACGCGATCCGGCGTCGATCAGGAAATCCGATCAGCGATACGACTCCGCAGACCAGGGCATCACGTACAGATCGCCTTGTCCGTTGCCGGGCGCGCGAAGGTAGGCCTCGAGCCCGGCAGCATCCAAGGCACGTTCCGGCAACGGATCCAGGCTGCTGCGGCGTTCGGCGAAATACAGCTGGCGCCCACCGGCATCCACGAATGGCGTGAACACGCCGCTGGCACCGGGGCGATTCACCGGTGCACCCAGGTTGCGCGGTGCACGCCAGCCGTCGCCATCCCGGAAACTGATGTACAGATCGTTCTCGCCGATGCCGCCGGCCCGGTTCGACAGGAAGAGCAGGTAGGACTGGTCGGGTGCGATCCAGTGGTTGGATTCGTCCGCGTCCGAATTGATGGGTGCGGGCAACGGTTCACGCATCGCATGTCCGTACGGCGTCGCGCGTGCACGCATGAGGTTGCGCGGGCCTTGCGCTTCGGACACCGCGAAATACAACGTGCCATCTGCGGCGATCGAGCTATTGGTCTCCGAGCCCGGGCCGTTGATCGCATCCCCGAGGTGGCGTGGTGCGCTCCAGCCGCTCGGCTGGCGGTCGACCCGCCACAGGTCGAAATCGGTGCGGCGCGCGCCGCCGGG
>JAVWUU010000230.1:0-746 GCA_036666995.1 Thermomonas sp. | reverse complement strand
CGGCTGGGGCGACGATCTGGTGCACGACTACCTGAAAGGCATCGAGGTCGATGGCCGCCTGGGCCTGCTCTACAGCAACAAGGACTACGGCTGCGAGTGGGACTACGACTGGCGCAACAAGCGTTTCCTGGCCGAAGACAACACCCGCTTCGGCGTCAACATCGTGATGTACGCGTTGAACAACTGATAGGACCTGCACGCCCATGACCTCCCCCGACCTCGATTCGCTGCTGCCACGCCTGCACGATCTGCGCGCCGCGCTCGCACGCGCGGTGGTGGGCCAGAACACCGTGGTCGAGCAGCTGCTGATCGGCCTGCTGGCCGGTGGCCACTGCCTGCTGGAAGGCGCCCCGGGGCTGGGCAAGACCCTGCTGGTGCGCTCGCTGGGGCAGGCGCTGGAACTGCAGTTCCGGCGCGTGCAGTTCACCCCGGACCTGATGCCCAGCGACATTCTCGGCACCGAGCTGCTGGAGGAAGACCACGGCACCGGCCATCGCCATTTCCGCTTCCAGCAGGGCCCGATCTTCACCAACCTGCTGCTGGCCGACGAACTCAACCGCACCCCGCCCAAGACCCAGGCGGCGCTGCTGGAAGCGATGCAGGAACGCACCGTCAGCTACGCCGGCACCACCTACACTCTGCCCTCGCCGTTCTTCGTGCTGGCCACGCAGAATCCGATCGAACAGGCCGGTACCTACCCCTTGCCCGAAGCACAGCTGGATCGCTTCCTGCTGCACGTGCTGGTC
>JAVWUU010000229.1:0-756 GCA_036666995.1 Thermomonas sp. | reverse complement strand
CACGCAGACCACGAACCACTTGTCGGTATTGATCGGCTTGCCCGGGCCGAGCATCCATTCCCACCAACCCGGTTCGGTGTTGCCGGCGTTGGCGGCGGCATGCGCGTCCGGCGACAAGCCGGTGACGATCAGGATCGCATTGCCGCGTGCCTCGTCGAGCGTGCCCCAGGTTTCGTAGGCGATGCGCGCGCCATGCAGTGCGCCGCCGCGCTTGATCGGGAATGGCGAGGGCAGGTCGAGCCAGCGGGTGCCGGGTGGGATGAATTCGGTCATGTTTTGCCGTCATCCCGGCGAAAGCCGGGATCCAGCTTCGGATTTTGACTTGCCCTGCGGATAGAGCAAGGCTGGATTCCGGCTTTCGCCGGAATGACGAGCAAAGACGCACTTATTTCCCGATCACCAATTCCACTGGCTTTGTTGCGGGCAACACCACCCGCACCGGCTTCGATTCGATGTCCCCGTCCTGCCGGTTGGCGATGCCGCTTTCGGACAGCCGCGCGACCAGCACGACTTCTTTCATCTCCGACAACTTGCGCGTGGGCATCGGGCTGTCGCCATCGTCCAGCGTCGCAGTGAACGGCAACTCCGACACGCTGCGCTTCTCCGCCGCGACCGGCATCGGCGGGCCGTCCGGCGCGCGCGCGATCACGAAGACGGTCGCGTCGCCGCGCAGGCGCACGCGGGCCGCGAACTCGGGATCCAGCGCCACCTTCACTTCGAGTGCACCCGCACCGGTGGTTGCTGGGGTGGTAGCCA
>JAVWUU010000228.1:0-763 GCA_036666995.1 Thermomonas sp. | reverse complement strand
CGAAGGCTTCGAAGCCGCACTCATACGGCGACAGCTTTTCCAGATCGGGGCGGCGGGGACCGAGGAATCGACCAACCAGCATCAGCGTAATGCCGATACCGGTGGCAACGATCAGAAACAGCAGAGACGGCAAATATTCGGCCAGCACAGCGATTCTCTCTTGCCTCTGCCGCTGCGCCTGCAGGCGCTTTGGCATGGGGGAGTGGACGGGAATCTGCCTGGCGCTTTGCGCGCCAGACGAACCCGCTTACAAACTAAATGGTGCCCAAGAGGGGACTCGAACCCCTACGACCTAAGTCGCTACCACCTCAAGGTAGTGCGTCTACCAATTCCGCCACCTGGGCAAACGATCACATCAGACTATCTTCCCGATGCGCCGCGTATTGTAACCGGCTTCAGTCTTTCTGGGAGCCTTCCGAAGGCTTTTCTTCACCAGAAACCGAAGATTCCGCCTGAGCCGGCACAGTTGCGGCCGGAACCGGGGCGGCCGGGACCGCATCGGCCTTCGGAACAGCCGGCAATTCGCCCGCCGGAGCGGCCGGAGCACTGGCCGCCGGGGCGGACATCAGGCCCAGATCCTGATCGGCGGCCGGGCGGTTGCCATGGCCGGCGTACCAGGCCATGAAGAGGCTGATGCCGAAGAACACCACGGCCAGCCACTTGGTCGACTTGGACAGGAAGTTGGACGCGCCACGCGCGCCGAACACGGTACCCGAGGCGCCAGCGCCAAAGCCCGAACCTGCCGCCGCACCCGAGCCACGCT
>JAVWUU010000227.1:522-770 GCA_036666995.1 Thermomonas sp. | reverse complement strand
TCGCACCCCAGGGCGCTGGCACAAATGAGCGAGTTTCACGGCCAGCGTTTTCTCAGCCAGGTGCTGCCCCTGGCCAACACCGGCGATGGCGGGCAAGTCATGGCCTTGCTGCAAAGCCCGCTGGACCAGGCCCTGCAATCCTTTGCGCCGCTGGACCGGCAATTTCTCGGTATCGCCCTCGCGGCCCTGCTGGTCTCGCTGGTGGGCGCGCTGTTGATGGCGCGCCGCGTGTCGCGCCCGCTCGATGC
>JAVWUU010000227.1:0-512 GCA_036666995.1 Thermomonas sp. | reverse complement strand
CCGCACGCCAGTGGCGGTGCGCGGCAAGGATGAATTCGGCCTGCTGGCCCGCGCCTTCAATGCCATGCAAAGCGGCATCGCCGTGCGCGAGCGGCAACTGGCGCACAATGCCCTGCACGATGCGCTGACCGGCCTGCCCAACCGCGCCCTGGCCATGGAGCGCCTGGGCAGTGCGATCAGTGCGCGGCGGCCGGTGGTGCTGCTGTACCTGGGGATTGAAAACTACCGGGTGATCAACGAAGGCTTTGGCCCCCAAGGGGTCGAGGAAATGTTGCGCGAAGCCAGCCGCTGCCTGCTGTCGAGCCTGGCGGCCGGGGATTCGGCGGCGCGCATTACCGGCAGCGAATTTCTGGTGCTGTTGGAAAACACCAAGCTCGACAGCGCCGTGGCCCGCGCCGACCGCCTGTACAGCCTGCTGACCGAACCGCAGCGGGTGGGTGTCGATGAACTGCGCCACGAAGTGAGCATGGGCATTGCCGCCTACCCCGAAGATGGCCAGCAGGTCGAAGAAC
>JAVWUU010000226.1:0-795 GCA_036666995.1 Thermomonas sp. | reverse complement strand
ATCAGCGTGGAAGGCCGGACGTTCCCGGTCGAGGTGCGCTATCGCCCGCTGGAAGGCGAGGGCGGGGCCGAGGAGGACGGCGGCCGCGACGGCGAGCGCACGATCAACGAGGCCATCGTGGCCGCGGTGGACGAGATCACCCGCATCGACCCGCGCGGGGACATCCTGATGTTCTTCCCCGGCGAGCGCGAAATCCGCGACGCGCACCAGGCGCTGGAACGGCGCAAGTACCGGGAGACCGAAGTGCTGCCGCTGTATGCGCGGCTGTCGGTCAAGGACCAGGACGAGGTGTTCAACCCGGGCAGCCGGCGGCGCATCGTGCTGGCCACCAACGTGGCCGAAACCTCGCTCACCGTGCCGCGCATCCGCTATGTGGTCGATCCGGGCCTGGCCCGCATCAAGCGCTACAGCCCGCGCCAGAAGCTGGACCGCCTGCATATCGAGGCGGTGTCCCAGGCCAGTGCCAACCAGCGCAAGGGGCGCTGCGGGCGCGTGTCCGAAGGCATCTGCTACCGCCTGTATTCGGAAGCCGATTTCCGCTCGCGGGCCGAGTTCACCGACCCGGAAATCCGCCGCGCCAGCCTGTCCGGGGTGATCCTGCGCATGCTGCAGCTGGGCCTGGGCCGGATCGAGGATTTCCCGTTCCTGGAGGCGCCCGACGAGCGCGCCATCGCCGATGGCTGGCAGCAGCTGGGCGAGCTGGGCGCGGTGGATGCCGAGCGCCGCCTTACCCCGGTGGGCCGGCAGATGGCGCGCTTGCCGGTGGACGTCAAGCTGGCGCGGATGCTGGTGGCC
>JAVWUU010000225.1:0-819 GCA_036666995.1 Thermomonas sp. | reverse complement strand
GGCATCGAGATCGAATCGCAGAAGGGCGTGCTGTTCAACGACCGCGCGATCGCGGTGCAGGTGCCGTACGTCGATCCGTCCGTCGAGATCGCCTGCCAGACGCTCTCCACCGCGCAGGACAGCGGCTGGATCTGGGACATCGGCCTGCAGAGCCGGCGCGGCATCGGCCATGTCTATTCCAGCACCCACACCAGCGACGACGCTGCCGAGGCTGCGCTGCGCCGTTACATCGTGGAGACCGGCGGCCGCGAGGAAGACATCCGCACGCTGCCGCGGATCACCATCAAGCCCGGCTTCCGGCGTGGCGCATGGCATCGCAACTGCGTGGCGATCGGCCTGGCCAGCGGCTTCATGGAGCCGCTGGAGGCGTCCTCGCTGGTGATGGTGGAACTGGCCGCCGGGATGCTTGCCGATCAGTTGCCGGCCACCCGTGAGGCCGTGGACATCGTCGCCAGGCGCTACAACGACACCTTCAGCTACCGCTGGGACCGCATCGTCGATTTCCTCAAGCTGCATTACGTGCTGAGCAAGCGCGACGACAGCGACTACTGGCGCGACAACCGCCGGCCGGAGACGATCCCGGCGCGGCTGCAGGAATTGCTGGAACTCTGGCGCCACCAGCCGCCTTCGCGCTACGACCTCAACCGGGTCGAGGAAGTGTTTCCCTCGGCCAGCTACCAGTTCATCCTCTACGGCATGGGCTTCATGCCGGACCCGCGCCCGGCCGCGCGCCGCAGCGACGACGTGGCGCGTGCCGAAGGTTGTTTCCGCGAATCCGCGGAACTCGCCCGCAAGATGCTCGCGGCGTTGCCAGGGCAT
>JAVWUU010000224.1:0-826 GCA_036666995.1 Thermomonas sp. | reverse complement strand
GTTCTTCGCGGCGGATGGAGAAGATGATACGCGAGGCATTGTCTTGCTCGTCGGTATATTCGAGATAGCCTGCCTGGGTAAGTATCTTGAGTGCGCTGTGGGCCGGAACAGGGAAGTACTTGAACGTGCGGCAAAACTCTTCGAGATTGAACTCTTTGACGCAGTCTTGTCCGTCGCCCATGGCCATCTGATAGTAATATTGCAGGTGCTCATACACATCCTTGATGTAATCTTTGTCGGGAAAGGTATCGGGAATGCGCTTGTGCAGGGTCGTTTTATCCGATCGGGAGTAGAGGATAACGGCATACGCCTTTTCGCCATCGCGTCCGGCGCGTCCGGCTTCCTGAAAGTAGGCTTCGGGCGAATCGGGCAGATCGAGGTGCACTACCAAGCGCACGTCGGGCTTGTCGATGCCCATGCCGAAGGCATTGGTGGCTACGATTACGCGACATTCGTCATTCTGCCACCGTTTCTGACGGAGGTCTTTCACGGCATTATCGAGTCCGGCATGGTAGAAATCGGCTGTAATCCCTTCGCCTTGCAGCAGTCCGGTGATCTCTTTGGTGCGGCGGCGGCTACGGGCATAAACAATGGCGCTGCCGGGCATTCGTTTGAGGATGTGCAGCAGTTCGCTGGTTTTGTCCTCGGTAGAGCGAACGATGTAGGCAAGATTCTTTCGCTCGAAACTCATGCGGAACACATTTTCCTGGCGGAAGTGGAGCCGGGCCTGAATATCCTTCACCACCTCGGGGGTGGCGGTAGCGGTCAGTGCCAGTACGGGAACTCCGGGCAGGAGCTCGCGAATGTCGGCTATTTTGAGATAGGC
>JAVWUU010000223.1:0-874 GCA_036666995.1 Thermomonas sp. | reverse complement strand
CGGGTGATGCGGGACGGGCCGATGCCCCAGCCGACCGATGCGCAGCCGGCGGTCGGGTTGGAGGACGTCACGAATGGGTAGGTACCGTGGTCCACGTCCAGGAAGGTGGCCTGGCCGCCTTCCATCAGCACGACCTTGTCCTCGTCCAGAGCCTTGTTCAGCTCGTAGGTGGAGTCGATGACCAGCGGGCGCAGGCGCTCGGCGTAGGAGAGGAAGTACGAGACGATTTCCTCGACCTCGACGCTGCGGCGGTTGTAGATCTTGACCAGCAGCTCGTTCTTCTGGCGCAGTGCGCCTTCGACCTTCTGGCGCAGGATGGACTCGTCGAAGACGTCCTGCACGCGGATGCCCAGGCGTCCGACCTTGTCCATGTAGGCGGGGCCGATGCCGCGGCCGGTGGTGCCGATGGCCCGCTTGCCCAGGAAGCGTTCGGTGACCTTGTCCATGGTCTGGTGGTACGGGGCCACCAGGTGGGCGTTGGCCGAAACGCGCAGCTTCGAGGTGTCGGCGCCGCGCGATTCCAGGCCGTCGATTTCTTCGAAGAGGGCTTCAAGGTTCACCACGCAGCCATTGCCGATAATCGGAGTGGCGTTCGGGGAAAGGATGCCGGCAGGAAGGAGCTTGAGCTCGTACTTCTCGCCGCCTACGACCACGGTGTGCCCGGCGTTGTTGCCGCCGTTTGGCTTCACTACATAGTCGACCTTGCCACCGAGCAGGTCGGTAGCCTTTCCTTTGCCTTCATCGCCCCATTGGGCTCCGACGATCACGATTGCTGGCATGGGATCCTCCCCCTTGCTTAAAGCAGCGGTTGCGGCGTGCTTAGCGCCGTCCCGGCACGGTGCCGGACAAAAAATATGCCCCTGTCCTGCTCACT
>JAVWUU010000222.1:0-1016 GCA_036666995.1 Thermomonas sp. | reverse complement strand
AGGCGATTCGGCAGCAGCACAGCAAGCCGGCGCACAAGGCGTTGCGTCATTGGAAGACACTGCAGCGGAAATAACTGCCGACCAGCTAGACCACGGCCAGGGCCCTGCATTACAGCCTCAGGCGCTGTACTGCGCTGACGCGCTTCGTCGATGACGGGCAATTGCCCGTGGACAACAACTGGATCGAGAACCAGATCCGGCCGATCGCCATTGGCCGCGACAACTGGCTGTTCGCCGGCAGCTTGCGCGCGGGCCAGCGTGCAGCTGCCGTGATGAGTCTGGTTCAGTCAGCGCGCATGCATGGGCATGATCCCTATGCCCACCACAAGGGAGTGCTGACGCGGCTGCCCACGCACAGGGCCAGTCGGGTGGAGGCGTTGCTGCCGCATCGTTGGCAGGCGAAGGGCGCCAGATCAATAACCGGGTGACCAGCAACGGTCAACATGGGATCGCCGCGGGCTTACCTTCCATGGCGAGATCGAAACCGTCTTCTGCTTTGAGAGCAGCACCCAGTTGACAGCGGCATTGCGCAGTCCGGGCGCGGGCAAGGTAATGGTCGGCGGCGGCGGCGGCGGCGGCGGCGGCGGCGGCGGCTGGCGTTGACGGCGATCAGGTGCTCGGTGACCCGCCGCCAGCGGCCGCCGCGGCATCGTCATCCATGGCTGCGAGCGCGATGTTCGCAGCCGGTGTGTGGAATCTTGACCCTGACCTGCCTGTGATGGCCTGCGCAGCACTGGGCCGCAGGCCTGGGCAGCCATCACCTGATGCGGAGCCTAAATCCAGAAATCTTTGGCGGCTTCGAGCGACTCAAGGACACCATTGCTGCAATAAAAAAATGTTCATCATGATCTTGCCAAAGAATCCAATATATTAATCATTCTGATCAGTCGGGGCCCAACATCATTGACCAAATGCTCCTTGGACAAAGCAGTCGCCAACCCTCCCACATTGAACGAATATCTCAACCCGTCATTTAAAACCAGCGTTGCGCCAATACCGCTAATATCTCCCTGCCA
>JAVWUU010000221.1:0-1018 GCA_036666995.1 Thermomonas sp. | reverse complement strand
TGTGGTGTGTGGAAGGTGTCTGGCAGGGCGAGCTGATCGTGACCCCATATGCGTTGCTGGAACAACGTGGCGAGCGTCACCGCTTCGCCGCGCAGGACACGTTGTACGGACACCGCGGCAGCGCCGGCAGCCTGATCCCGCCGCACGAGTACCACACGATCCGCAACACCAGCGCGGATGCAGCGGCGGTGTCGCTGCACATCTACCAGGCCGAGATGGCCTGCTGTTCCAAGTACGGCCATCGCGATGGCGAGTGGTACGCCCGCGAAACCACCGAACTCGCCACCGACAAGGCCGCCTGAGCCCCTCGCTGGGCTATACTTCGCACCCGCGCCGGTGTGGCGGAATGGTAGACGCAGCGGATTCAAAATCCGCCGGCAGCGATGTCGTGGAGGTTCGAGTCCTCTCACCGGTACCAGGATTCGAAAAAGCCACGCACTGCGTGGCTTTTTTCGTTCCGGCGCTGAGCGTGGCGGCCTCAACCGCCAGCTGGTGGCGGATCCTGCGGCTTCACGCTGCCGTTGTCTTCCTGCAGTTGCGGCTTGAACGGGATGTCCGGCGGCGGCCGCGCCACAGCAGGCTGTTCGTTGACGTCCGGATTGACCGGGAAGCAACCGCCGCCGAGTTGCAGCATCGACACCACGCATTCCAGCCGGGTCTTGGTGCCCGGTATCGGAATGGCAATCTTCTTGATGCCACGCCGCACCCACTCCTCCAACAGGTTGCCCTGCGGGATCCAGTACTGGTCGAAGCGGGTGCCTCGGTATTCCAGACCTGGCCGCTTCAACCAGGTACCGGAACGGTCCACGTTGATGCCGCTTTGCTGCGTCCATTCGTCCGGCAGGCGCAGGCTGCCGTCGTCGTTGTAGAGCCCGCGCTTGCCGTCGCCTTCGCCGCTGCGGCCATCGCCATTACCGGTTCCGGCGACGTTGCGGTTCGAGGCGCCCCAATCGTCGGTCTTCGCGGTACCGGGCCAGCCTCCCGGCGCGGGCTTGTTGCCGGGCCCCGCGCCATTGCC
>JAVWUU010000220.1:0-1109 GCA_036666995.1 Thermomonas sp. | reverse complement strand
AACACCTCGCCTTCGCCGGCGATGATGCGCTGCGCGGTCTGCGCGATCGCCTGCAAGCCGGACGCGCAGAAACGGTTGACGGTCACGCCGGGCACGCTGCTCGGCAATCCGCCGCGAATCGCGATCTGCCTGGCGATGTTGCTGCCGGTTGCGCCTTCCGGCGTGGCGCAACCCATCACCACATCTTCGACCTCACCGGGATCGATGCCGGCACGTTCGACCGCGTGGCGCACCACATGGCCACCCACGGTCGCGCCGTGGGTGAGGTTGAGTGCGCCCTTCCAGCTCTTGGCCAGGCCGGTGCGCGCGGTGGAAACGATGACGGCGTCTTTCACGACAGGCCTCCCGCGCCAGCGCGCTTGCGCGCGGCGAAATCGTTGAAGGACAGGCCGGACTCGGCCAGCTCCACCAGCAGCGGCGCGGGTTCCCATGCTTCGCCCTGATGGCCTTGCGCGTAACGACGCATCGACGCCAGCACGTTGTACAAACCCACCTGGTCGGCATGGAACATCGGCCCGCCGCGCCATGGCGGGAAGCCGTAGCCGAACAGGTAGACGATGTCGATGTCGGACGCGCGCGCGGCGATGCCCTCCTCCAGGATGCGCGCGCCTTCGTTGGTCAGCGCGAACACCAGGCGTTCGACGATCTCCTGGTCGCTGATGGCGCGCCGCGCGATGCCCTGCGCCTGCGACTGTTCGACGATCATCGCGTCGACCTCCGCAGAGGGCCGCGGCGTGCGGTCGCCCGGCACATAGTCGTACCAGCCCTTGCCGGTCTTCTGCCCGTAGCGACCCATCTCGCAGAGCGAGTCCGCATTCTTCGCGTAGGTCATGCCGGGTTGCTCGACGTAGCGACGCTTGCGGATCGCCCAACCGATGTCGTTGCCGGCCAGGTCGCCCATCCGGAACGGCCCCATCGCGAACCCGAAGGCCTCCGCCGCGCGATCGACCTGTTGCGGCAGCGCGCCTTCGTCCAGCAGGAAGCCGGCCTGCCGCGAGTACTGCTCGATCATGCGGTTGCCGATGAAGCCGGGGCAGTTGCCGGCCACCACCGCCACCTTGCCCAGTCGCTGGCCCAGTTGCCGGGCAGCGTCGAGCACCGACGGCGAG
>JAVWUU010000219.1:0-1242 GCA_036666995.1 Thermomonas sp. | reverse complement strand
AGCTCAACAACATCGACCACAAGACCCTGCGCATCGATGCAGGACGCAGCGCGGCGCTCGGGGACGATGTCGCCTTCGTGCCCACGTTCCCGGCGGAATTCCGCAACCTGCAGGCGCATTACCCGATCGTCTTCCGCAAGGACGCGCATGGCGTGCTGCAGCCGATCGCGCTGCTGGGCTTCGAGGAAGGGCGCAACCTGTTCCTCGACGGGGACCGTTGGGATGCGTTCTACCTGCCCCTGGCGATCGAGCGGCAACCGTTCCTGATCGGCGTGGGCGACGGTGACCCCACGGTGCACATCGACCTGGACAGTCCGCGTGTCCGCAGCGAAGGCGGGCTCGCCCTGTTTCGCGAAGAGGGCGGCAATACCGAGTACCTCGATCGCGTGGCGTCGGTCCTCCAGGCCTTGCACGAAGGACTGGGGCGCGTGCCGGCCTTCGTCGATGCGCTGCTGGCGCTCGACCTGCTCGAATCGTTCGTGCTCGATGTCGAATTGGCCGATGGCTCCGCGAACCGGCTCACCGGTTTCTACGCGATCAACGAAGAGCGCCTGCGCAAGCTGGATGCGACGGCATTGGGCGACCTGCATGCCGCCGGCCACCTGGAGCCGGTGTTCATGGCGGTGGCATCGGTCGGGAATTTCCGCAGCCTGATCGACCGGATGAACCGCAGCCGTGCTGGCGCACGCTAGCCCGATCCGCGAGCAGCCCGCCGACCCTTCCGGCATCTTGCCGGACGCGCTGCTGGCGGCGAACGCGCCGGTGGTGTTGCGTGGCCTCACCGAACACTGGCCGATGGTGGCCGCGGCGCGCACGTCGGCGCAGGACGGCATCGCCTACCTGCGGCAGTTCGTCAGGCCGGGCGCGCCGCCCGCCGTGGCCACCGTGGGCGCTCCGGAGATGGGCGGGCGCTTCTTCTACGGCGAGGACCTGCGCAGTTTCAATTTCCGCCAGGAACAGGTGCCGCTGGAGGTGGCGCTGGCCACGTTGCGGAAGTATCTCGACGATGCCGCGGCGCCGGCGATCTACCTCGCCTCCACCACCATCGATACCTGGCTGCCCGGCTTCCGCGCGCACAACGACCTCGACCTCGGCGGGCGCGACGCGCTGGCCAGCATCTGGATCGGCAACCGCACGCGCATCGCCGCGCACCAGGACGTGCCCGACAACATCGCCTGCGTGGTTGCCGGGCGCCGGCGGGTGACGTTGTTCCCGCCCGAGCACCTGCAGAACCTGTACATC
>JAVWUU010000218.1:0-1291 GCA_036666995.1 Thermomonas sp. | reverse complement strand
GTATGGTCCGTCGAGCTTCTACTGCTTGAATGCCGACGGCACGCGCACGCTCACCAACCGTGGCAGCAATGGCCGTACCCCGAACACCTGGGTGATGGACCTGTCGGGTGCGTACATCCCGAACTGGGCCGACGGCAAGCTGAAGTTCAAGGTCGACGTGTTCAACCTGTTCAACAACGACAGGGTGCTCGAATACAACGAGGTCAAGGAGTCTGCACGAGACGTGCTGGATCCGAACTACCTCAACGACGTGAACTACCAGACCCCGCGCAGCGTGCGCTTCACGGTTCGCTACGACTTCTGATAGCTCGTTATTGTTTGTTGCACAGAGCCACCCCGGAAGGGGTGGCTTTTTTTTTGCCGATTGAACCCCGCCTTGCCCGTTGACGGGTCAGTTGAAAAGAATGACCTCAAGCCCTTTTCGATCACGGGTGCGGCTCGAATCGATGTGCTTGCTTCTGGCCGCAGCACCTGTTTCCAGTGAAACTGAATGCGGCAGCGCATGCCTGAATTGGGGCTGAGGGGCTTGTTAAGGATTTGTTTGCTGGTCTATAGTCCGCCGGTCAGGCCGCTTCGGGCCAGACGTACATGTGCATTTTTGTCACTACTGTCCCTATGGGGGTTCAAAAAATGGCTTCTAATTATTTGGCTAAAGGCCTGAAGCAGAGCGCGCTCACCGTTGCGCTCGGTATGTGCTTCGTCGGCGGCGTCCAGGCGCAGACCAACTCCGCGGGTGCGGTGACTGGTCGTGCCGCGTCGGGCGACACCATCAACATCACCAATCCGGCTACCGGCTTCAACCGCACCATCACGGTTGGCTCGGATGGCGGCTACCGCTTCTCGCAGCTGCCCACCGGTCAGTACCAGATCAGCCGCAACGGCGCAGCCCCGCGCAGCGTCACCGTCAACGTCGGTAGTGCGGCCACCGTGGACTTCGTGTCCGGCGATGCGACCACCCTCGACACCGTGACCGTGGTCGGCAGCGGCGCGATCAACCCGATCGACGTCTCGTCGGTGGAATCCACCACCATCCTGACTGCCGAGCAGATCAACAAGATCCCGGTCGCACGCGACACCACCTCGGTGGCGCTGCTGGCCCCGGGTACTGTCCGCGGCGACGCGGCGTTCGGCAACCTGGCGTCGTTCGGTGGTGCCTCGGTCGCCGAGAACCAGTACTACGTCAACGGCTTCAACATCACCAACTCGTTCCGCAGCCTGAACTACTCCGCGATCCCGTTCGAGGCGATCGCCGAGCAGCAGACCAAGACCGGCGGCTACGGCGCCGAGTTCG
>JAVWUU010000217.1:0-1415 GCA_036666995.1 Thermomonas sp. | reverse complement strand
TTGGGATTGCCGGTTTCCGCATTGATGAAGCGGAAGTTGCCGCGGGTGACGGCATTCAGCGGCGCACCGGTCACCGGGTCGATGACGAAGTAGCTGGCACCGTTGGCAGGACGGAAGTCCTCACGGGTGAACAGCGACGCCGAAGCGCCACGCACCGCCACGCTCGGGGTCAGCGGCAGCGCGTAGCGGCCGGCGTTACCGAAGACCTTGAAGGTCGAGTCGCCGAACACGTCCCAGCTGAAGCCCAGGCGCGGGCCGAACTGGTTCTTGATGTTGACGTAGGTGCCGCCTTGGCCGTTGATGTTCTTGAACGTGTCCCAACGACCGCCCAGGTAGGCAACGAAGTTGTCGGTGATGTTCCAGCTGTCTTCGATGTAGAAGGCATGCTGCTTCACTTCGACGTCCGCACCCTGACTGGTGTACTGCAGGCGCGCCACGTCGAAGTCATCGGCGGTGTTGTTCGGGGTGCCATTGGCACTGGTCAGGTAGGTCCACTGGTAGCCGCCCTCGCGCGCGGAACCATCGCGGGACTTGTACTGGTCGGCATCCAGACCGAAGCGGAGCAGATGGTCACCCAACTGCCATTCGGCATCGATGCGGTACTGGTTGCGCTTGTCGCCCGAGTTCACGTCCTGCAGGGTGCCGTTGCTGATCGAGCAACCGCTGTAAACGCCGGAAACGTTGGTGCGGATCGCGGCACGGCTATCGATGATGACCGAGCAGCCGTTCGGGGCGACACCCGGGGTCGGCACGGTGAAGTTGCCATCGTAGAAGCCGACGGTGCCCGTCGGGCCGATCACGTAGCTGGAGCGCGCGAAGGTGCTCTGGCCGGCAAGGGCGGACAAGGTGAAGTTGTCGGTGATGTAGCCGGTGTACTTCAGGATGTAGTTCTCACCACCACCTTCGGTCACGGTCTGGCCGTTGTAGGCACCACGCACGAACGAACCGGGCGCATTGTCGTAGCTGTCGGTGTAGGTGGTGTTCTTGTCCGAGAACGCGGTGAACTCGAGCAGGTGGTTGTCGCTGATGTTCCAGTCCATCTTCAACACCCACTGCGGCGCCTTGTTGCGCGAGTCGGTGTTGGTGACGGCCTGCACGCTGCCGTAGGTCTCGTTGTCCTGACGTGCATACGACAGCAAGCCGTAGAAGAACAGGCGATCCTTGATGATCGCGCCGCTCGCCCAGACGCTGGCGCGCCACAGGTCGGCCTTGTCGTGCGAGTTGTCGGCACGCAGGTCGCCGAAATCGTTCGGGGTCAGCGGGTTCGAGTAGTAGGTATCCGCGTTGTTGGAATCCAGGCTGCTCGGGCTCCAGAACACGTTGCCGCCGGCATGGAACTCGTTGGTGCCGCGCTTGGTGATCTGGTTGACCACGCCGCCCAGCGAACGACCGAACTCGGCGCCGTAGCCGCCGGT
>JAVWUU010000216.1:0-1536 GCA_036666995.1 Thermomonas sp. | reverse complement strand
TGCGCCATGATGCTGACCGCCGACCACGGATTGCCGCCAGTCTCACGGCGCACCAGTTCGATGAATTGCGGATTGAACGCGATCACCCGGTGCGGCAGCTTCTGCTGGTCGAGCAGGATCGCGGCGGCCGCGTTCGGCACCTCGGCCTCGGTCACGTCGAAGTTCTGCGGCAGGCCGGTGAAGGCCATGACCTGTTCGATCATGTCGCGGCAGTCGCGGGGCGCCGCGCCGCCCATCCCGAACTGCACGGGGCGGCCATCGTAGGAACAGGCCTGCAGGGTATCGGCGATCTGCGCGGCGACCAGGTTGGCGTCGACCGCCTTGCCTGCAACCGATGATGAACCGCCCGATGCTTCGGCCGTGGGTGCCTTGCCGCAGCCCACGGCAGCCAGCAATGCGAACGCCAGCGAGGAAACACGCATGCGAGAGAGGGTCATGTGGATATCCATGGAAGTGGGAATGCGGAGGAAGGTCGTCAGCCGGCGTGCGCGAGCACGACCTGCTGGATGAAGTGGCCATAGGCGAACAGCAGCGCCTTCTTGGCGAGGAAGAACACGGCGAGGACTGCGGCGATGCGCAGCGCGTCACGACGCCAGTCGAGGCGGAAGAACTGCACGCAGGCGATGCCCACGATCGCGAGTTCGAGCGGGGTCATGTAGTAGGCCGAAGCCTCGCGCCAGGACGTCGCCCAGCGTGCCGCGTCGACGATCAACAACGGCAGCAGGTTCAGCAGGTTGGCCGCGATCACCAGGAACTGCACGTACAGCGCCAGCACCAGGTGCTCGACCAGGTTGTAGCCCAGGCGCCTGCGCAGTACCGCGCGCGTCGCGATCACGATGGCGAACAGCCCGAGGCTGAACGACCAGCGCGCCCAGTCGGACACCAGTTGCATCTGCGCCGACAGCCTGGTCTGTCCGGCAGTGAGGTAGCCGGTCCTGTCGAGCACGACGACCAGCAGCGCCACCGCGAACAGCAGCAGCTTCAACGGATGCACGTGCCGCTTGCGTGCGCCAAGCACGTACTCGCGCGCCACCAATCCAGGATTGCGTGCGAGCCGCAGTGCGGCATGCAGGAACGCCATCTCGAACAGCCGCCATCCCTGCCAGACTTCGTCGCCGACATCGCGCGCCGAGAAGCGCGCCACTGCCTTCTGGCCGCAGGCGCCGCAGTGCGGCGCTTGGCGTTCGAGGCCGCAGTTCCGGCACAACGCCACCTCGAAGTGCGCGTCATCGACCGCTGCATCCGTCTGGGCAAGCTGGATCGCACTGCCGCCGGGCACCAGCCCGCGCAGCATGTCGCGCGTCGTGGCGCGGATGCGCGCACGCAGCAAGCGGCCTTTGTCCGGGATGTGGGCAGCGTCGGCCATGTGGCCTCCGTGGGTGGATACGGGGAATACGCGCGGACACGCCGGTTCCTGACATGCAACGACCCATGGCTGCGTTGCATAGATCACCGATGCGTTGTCAGGGAATCCCGCCGCCCCGCGTAACCCGCCATGCCGACATCCGGAGACCGACCATGCGCCTGCTTGCCTGC
>JAVWUU010000215.1:0-1596 GCA_036666995.1 Thermomonas sp. | reverse complement strand
CCACTGGTGCACGAACAATTCCTGCAGTGAACCGGCCTTGCCCGCTGTTCCTGCGCGCGCCGCCTCGATCGATGCGGCGTCCAGCGACTCGTCCATCGAGCGCCGCAACCAGAACACCACCACCGCCGCGATGCCGCCCATTCCGAAGGCCACGCGCCAACCCCAATCGGATATCTGCCCGGGCGTGAGTGACTGCAACATCAGCAGCAAGGTCGCCTGCGCCAGCACATGGCCACCCACCAATGTCACGTAATGGAACGAGGACAGGAAGCCGCGACGCCCGGGGATCGCGGCCTCGGACATGTAGGTCGCGCTGGCCCCGTATTCGCCGCCGGTCGCGAACCCCTGCAGCAGGCGCGCCAGCAGCAGGAGCAGCGGCGCCGCGATGCCGATCGTCGCCACCGTCGGCGTGATCGCAATCAGGAACGAACACACCGCCATCAGCGTCACCGACACGGTCAGCGCCAGGCGCCGCCCATGGCGGTCGGCGAAGCGGCCGAAGTACCAGGCCCCGATCGGTCGCATCAGGAAGGTCATGGCGAAGATCGCCCACACGTACAGCGTGGCGTTCCTGTCGTCCGCCGAGAAGAACTTCGCCTCGAAATACGCCGCGAATACCGAGTAGACGTAGACGTCGTACCACTCGACCAGGTTGCCGGCCGAGCCCTTGAGCGTGTTCGATACCGAGCGCCGCAGGGCATGCCGGGCGTTGGTGGCGGGGGTGGTGTCGGCTGCTTGCATGCGGTCGGGATCAGCGGGGTATTCCCCGAGGATAGGCGATGCCCGCTCAGACGACGCCTGTGGGAACGCCCGCCAGCAACGATCTACTGCGTTTGGCCTACTGCCAGTACCCTGCAAACCGCCCCGCCTTGGTTTAAAGTCGCGCCGTGCCGCATCCCGCGGCCTCAAGGGGAATCGCCATGAAGACTCGTCGCTACACGTTGGCGCTGAGCGCGCTTGCGCTTGCCGCCGCCAGTTTCTCCGCCAATGCGGCCATCGTGTTCCAGAACCTGGGGACCAGCGCACCACCGGCTAGCATCGCCGGTCGCAGCATGTTGCCATTCAACCAGGCTGCGCAGGAAGCAATCCCGAACTACACGAATGGAATCTCCGTGATTCCCGGAAGTCCCGTTCCCGGAAACTTGAGCATCAGTCCCGCTGCTTCCAGGCGCACGCCTGGAGACGGATGGGGCGGCAGCGGGATCTGGGGGCGCGGTTATGTCGGGCCGGTTTTCTACTCGTCCCAAGGACCGATCACGCTGACGCTCCCGGCGAATGCACGCGCATTCTATTTCTACGTGCAGCCAGACACGTATGGAACCTGGAACGTCACCGCCACGACGAACTCCGGCGCAACCTCTGGCGCGGTGTCCGTCGACGTGTACGACGAAACCGGTGCGGCCAAGGGGTTCGCCTTCTACAGCACGGCGGGCGAAACGATTACCTCGATCACGATCTCGAACGATTCTCAGAATACCGGAGGCGCGGTCGCGGAGTTCGGGATTTCCACCGCAAACGGTGCCACCACCTGCGCCAGCGAGGGCTACACCGGCACCAAGCTGACCTGGTGCAAGAACATCTGCGAGATGGGCTACA
>JAVWUU010000214.1:0-1610 GCA_036666995.1 Thermomonas sp. | reverse complement strand
CGAACGCGTGCAGGCCATCGACTGCAGCGAATTCGCGCCCGGTTGGTCGATGACCATCAGTGGCGGCGTGACCGAGCGCACCGGCCTGGCGCACCATGAGAAGTTGGTCAGCCGCGCCGACGCGCTGCTTTACGAAGCGAAGCGGGCAGGGCGAAACCGGATCTGCGGCTGACCCACTTGCGGCGTGGCAATAAAAAACCGCCCATCGGGCGGTTTTTTATTGCGGCATCCGCGGTTGCGATCAGCCCTTGGCCTTCGCCAGTTGCAACCAGGTATCGACCACGGTGTCCGGATTCAGCGACACCGATTCGATGCCCTGTTCCATCAGCCACAGCGCCAGGTCCGGATGGTCGCTCGGCCCTTGGCCGCAGATGCCGATGTACTTGCCCTTCTTTTTCGCGGCAGTGATCGCCATCGACAGCATCTTCTTCACTGCCGGGTCGCGTTCGTCGAACAGGCCGGCGACGATGGCGGAGTCGCGATCCAGGCCCAGGGTCAGCTGGGTCATGTCGTTCGAGCCGATGCTGAAGCCATCGAAAAGTTCGAGAAATTCATCGGCCAGCAGCGCGTTCGAGGGTACCTCGCACATCATGATGACCTTCAATCCGTTGTCGCCCTGGACGAGGCCGTTTTCGCGCAAGACCTCAAGGACCTTGCGGCCTTCGTCCAGCGTGCGTACGAACGGGATCATCACCCACAGGTTGTCGAGGCCCATGTCCTCGCGCACGCGCTTGACGGCCTTGCACTCCAGCGCGAACGCATCGCGGAAACTCGGGTCGATGTAGCGGGAGGCGCCGCGGAACCCGATCATCGGGTTCTCCTCGTGCGGCTCGTACTTGCTGCCGCCGATCAGGTTGGCGTACTCGTTCGACTTGAAGTCGGACAGCCGCACGATCACCGGATTCGGCGCCACCGATGCGGTGATGGTGGCGATGCCTTCGGCGAGGCGGTCGACGTAAAACTCCACCGGGCCTGCGTAGCCGGCGGTGCGCGCGTCGATCTTCGCTTTGGTCGCCGCGTCCTGGCGGTCGTACTCCAGCAGCGCTTTCGGATGCACGCCGATATGGCTGGCGATGATCATTTCCAGGCGCGCCAACCCGATGCCGGCGTTCGGCAGCATGCCGAAGTCGAAGGCGCGGTCCGGATTGGCGACATTCATCATGATCTTCAGCGGCGCCGGCGGCATGTTGCCGAGGTCGGTGGTGGTGCGCTCGAAGGGCAGGGCGCCGGCGTAAATGAAGCCGGTGTCGCCCTCCGCGCAGCTGACCGTGATCGGGTCGCCATCCTTGATGCTGTCCAGCGCGTTGCCGGTACCGACCACCGCCGGCACGCCCAACTCGCGAGCGATGATGGCGGCGTGGCAGGTGCGGCCGCCGCGGTTGGTGACGATGGCGGCGGAGCGCTTCATCACCGGCTCCCAGTCTGGATCGGTCATGTCGGCGACGAGCACGTCGCCGGGTTGCACGCGTTCCATGTCGGCCAGCGAACGCACCACGCGCGCAGTGCCGCTGCCGATCTTGCTGCCGATGGCGCGGCCCTCGGACAACACGTCGCCGCGCTGCTGCAGGGTGTAGCGCTCGATCTGGGTCGCATGCGCGCGCGACTTCACC
>JAVWUU010000213.1:0-1674 GCA_036666995.1 Thermomonas sp. | reverse complement strand
TGGAACGCGTGCGCGAGAGCTTCAACGTCAACGCGCTGGGTCTGGTTGCGGCGGAAGCCGCGTTGGCCGATGTCGATCACTTGCAGGCCTCGATCGCCGGCAATGGCGCGCAGCGCGAGGCGCTTGCGGATGCGTTGCGAGGGCGCGGCATGAAGGTCGCGCCCTCGCAGACCAATTTCCTGCTGGTCGAATTCGGCGACCACAGTTCGCGGATCGAGGCGCGCCTGGTCGGGCGCGGCGTGGTGCTGCGGCCGATGGGCGGCTACGGCCTGGGCGAATGCCTGCGCATCACCGTCGGCACCGATACCGAGAACCAGCGCCTGCTGGCGGCACTGGACGAGGTGATGAAGTGAGTGGCGGATCGCTGGACTGGATCGCATCTGTCGGCGCTCCATTGCGCGGCACCCTGGAAATCCCCGGCGACAAGTCGGTCTCGCATCGCTCGGTGATGTTCGCGGCGCTGGCCGACGGCGTCTCGACGATCGATGGCTTCCTGGAAGGCGAGGACACCCGCGCCACCGCGGCGATCTTCGCGCGGCTGGGCGTGCGCATCGAAACCCCGTCGCCCTCGCGGCGGATCGTGCAGGGCGTCGGCATCGATGGCCTGCAGCCTGCCGATGGCGAACTGGACTGCGGCAATGCCGGCACCGGCATGCGCCTGCTCGCCGGTTTGCTGGCCGCGCAGCGTTTCGACAGCGTGCTGGTCGGCGATGCGTCGTTGTCGAAACGGCCGATGCGGCGCGTGACCGAGCCCTTGTCGAAGATGGGCGCGCGCATCCACAGCGAGGTGGGCGGCCTGCCGCCGCTGCGCATCCACGGTGGGCAATCGCTTACCGGCATCGACACCACCCTGGAAGTCGCCAGCGCGCAGGTGAAGTCCGCGCTGCTGCTGGCCGGCCTGTATGCCGATGGCGAGACCGTCGTCCGCGAGCCGCATCCGACCCGCGACTACACAGAGCGCATGCTCTCCGCATTCGGCGTCGACATCGAGTTCTCGCCCGGCTTCGCGCGCCTGCGCGGTGGGCAACGCCTGAAGGCGACCGACATCGCGGTGCCGGCGGATTTTTCATCCGCTGCATTCTTCCTGGTCGCGGCCAGCATCGTGCCGGGCTCCGAACTGCGCCTGCGTGCGGTCGGGCTGAATCCGCGTCGCACCGGCCTGTTGCAGGCGTTGCGGATGATGGGCGCGGACATCCTCGAGGAAAACGCCGGCGAACACGGCGGCGAACCCGTAGCGGATTTGGTGGTTCGCCATGCATCGCTGCACGGCATAGAAGTGCCGGAGGCACTGGTGCCGGACATGATCGACGAGTTCCCCGCGCTGTTCATCGCTGCCGCACATGCGAGTGGGCCGACCGTGGTGCGCGGCGCCGCCGAGTTGCGGGTCAAGGAATCCGATCGCCTGGCGGCGATGGCCAATGGCCTGCGCGCGCTGGGCCTGCGCATCGATGAAACGCCGGACGGCGCGACGATCCATCCTGGCGAGTTGCAGGGCGGCGTGGTGGAAAGCCACGGTGACCACCGCATCGCCATGGCGTTCGCGGTGGGCGCGCAACGCGCACGCAGTGAGGTGCGGATCGGCGATGTCGCCAACGTGGCCACCTCGTTTCCCGGGTTCGATGCGTTGGCGCGTGGCGCGGGTTTCGCATTGACTGATGGCTGAAATGAAACGGC
>JAVWUU010000212.1:0-1766 GCA_036666995.1 Thermomonas sp. | reverse complement strand
GGATGCGCCGCGAAATCCGCGAGGAAGCCGGCATCGAATGCGGGGCAATGCGCCTGCGCGGGACGATCAGCTGGCCAGGCTTCGGCAAGCACGGCGAGGATTGGCTGGGCTTCGTGTTCGTCATCGACACGTTCACCGGCACGCCGTTCGATGCCAATCCGGAAGGCACGCTGGAATGGGTCGATGCCACACGCATCCTCGACTTGCCGTTGTGGGAAGGCGACCGCGAGTTCCTGCCGCTCGTCTTCGACGACGACCCGCGCGCCTTCCACGGGGTGATGCCGTATCGCGACGGCAGGATGCTCTCCTGGCGTTGCTCGCGAATCTGAAGATCGACCGGGGCGATTCCTTGTCTCGCCGTTGCTGCCTCGACTAAACTGCGAGCGTCTTTGGGGAGTAGCCTCTCGCCATCCGGCGAGGCCCGCGTCAACATGCTTGGCCTGAATCGGCCATGGCGCGTGCGATCCCGCATCTGGCAAGACCATTGACCACGATCCCTCCGCAAGGCCGGGGGAGCGTCGTGGTCATGCGTCCATCCCGGCCAGGTACGTCCAATGTCTGCATTCCTCACCGCCACAGGTGCCGTCGCCATCGCCGAGATCGGCGACAAGACGCAATTGCTGTCCTTCATCCTGGCCGCGCGTTTCCGCAAGCCGCTGCCGATCATCCTCGGCATCCTCGTTGCGACCCTGGCTAACCACGCGCTGGCGGGTGCCGCGGGCGCGTGGGTCATGAGCATGGCCGGTCCCGGCATCCTGCGCTGGGTGCTCGGCGTACTGTTCATCGCGATGGCCGCGTGGACGCTGGTGCCGGACAAGCTCGATGGCACCGAAGTCCGCAATATCGGCCGCTTTGGCGTGTTCGGCACCACGGTGGTCGCATTCTTCATCGCCGAAATGGGCGACAAGACCCAGATCGCCACGGCGGCGATGGCCGCCACCGAGGCCTCGCTGATCGCCATCGTCGCTGGCAGCACGCTGGGGATGATGCTGGCGAATGTGCCGGCGGTGTTCATCGGCGACCGCCTGCTGCACAAGGTTCCGATGCATTGGGTGCGTGCCACCGCCGCAGCCCTGTTCGCGCTGTTCGGTGTGCTGATCCTGCTGGGGGCAGGCAGCAAGCTCGGCTTCTGAAGCTCCGGTCGGCTTCTCGCACACTTCACACAAGGCTCGTCGGGCCTTCGTCGCGCGGGCGGATGCTGGCGTCACTACAAGACGGGGACAGGGCGATGGCCGCACAGATGCAGCAAGGCAATCCGCGCAAGGGCAATCCGTGGCGACTCGCGGTGTGGGGTACGGCAGCGGGCCTGCTCCTGTTGCCGGCGATCGCCATGCAACTGGGCGTCGAAGGCGTGCTGTGGACTGCTTCCGATTTCGTGGTGATGGGCGTACTGCTGGCCTCGGCCTGCGGTGCCTATGAACTTGGTGCGTGGCTGTCGGGCAACCGTGCGTATCGAGCGGGCTTCGCCCTCGCGATCCTGCTCGGGTTCCTGCTGGTGTGGATCAACCTGGCGGTCGGCATCATCGGCGGCGAAGCAAATCCGGCCAACCTGGTGTTCGCCGGCGTGATCGCGGTCGGCGCGGTTGGCGCATTGGTCGGTCGCTTCCAGGCCACGGGCATGGCCCGGGCGATGCTGGTGACCGGTATCGCGCAGTTGCTTGCAGGTGGGTATGCCGTGGTGCTCGGTTCGATCGAGGGCGGTCTTCTCAGCGCGGTCTTCGCGGCGCTGTGGCTGGTGTCGGCGGCGCTGTTCCGCAGGGCGGCAT
>JAVWUU010000211.1:0-1787 GCA_036666995.1 Thermomonas sp. | reverse complement strand
AGGATTGGCCACATCGGACTTCGCCGCGATGGCCACGTTGGCGCCGTCGCGCGCAGCGCGCAGCGCGATCGCCAGACCGATTCCACGCGACGCGCCGGTGATGAACAGGGTCTTGCCGGAGAGGGATGCCATGACGCGCCATCGGAATGAATGAGGCTGGAGTGTAATCCGCTGCTCCTGTCCCGCCTTCTATAATCCGCGGATGCAGAGCGCCTGGTTCGACGCCACCATCGCCTGGATCACCGCCCATCCGCACGCCGCGGGCGGGCTGGTGTTCCTGATCGCTTTCTGCGATGCGCTGGCGGTGGTCGGCATCATCGTGCCGGCGTTGCCGCTGCTGTTCGCGGTGGGCACGCTGATCGGGCTCGGTCACATCGACGGGCCGTACGCGGTGACCTGCGCTGCCTTGGGCGCATTCGCCGGCGACGCGTTCAGCTACTGGATCGGCCATCGCTGGGGGCCGGCGATGCGCGAACTCTGGCTGTTTCGCCGCTATCCGCAACTGCTCGACCGCGGCGAGACCCTGTTCCGCCGCCACGGCACCAAGGGCCTGGTGATCGCGCGCTTCGTCGGCGCGGTGCGCCCCTTCGTGCCCGCCGTGGCCGGCATGCTGCACATGCCGCTGCGCCGCTACGTCCCGGCAAGCGTGTTCGCGGCGTTCGCATGGGCGGCGGTGTTCCTTGCGCCGGGCTGGGTCTTCGGCGCCTCCTACGACGCCGTGGCCGCAGTCGCGGACAAACTGGCGCTGGTGCTGCTCGGGCTGGTGGTGGTGCTGGCGCTGGTCTGGGCGCTCGTGTTGTACACGTGGCGCTGGTTCGCGAATCATGCCGACAACCTGCTGGCGCGCGCATTGCGGTGGACCCGTGCGCATCCGCGACTGGGCCGCTATGCCGCCGCGCTGATCGATCCGCGCCGGCCGGAATCCGCATCGCTGCTCGTGCTCGCCTGTTGCCTGTTCGTGGTGGCCTGGTTGTGGGCCGGCTTCAGCGCAACCCTGCTGTTGCGCGGCGGGCCGTCGCTGTTCGACCACCACGTACACGCGGCGATGTTCGCCCTGCGCAACCCGCTGGCCGACCGGCTGATGGCCTCGCTCGCGGCGATCGGCAGCGCGCCTGTGCTGGGCGTGCCTTCGCTGGTGGCGATGGGATGGCTGCTGTGGCGCAAGCGCTGGATGGCGGCCGCGCACTGGCTCGGTGCGATCGCGGTGGGCCTCGCCCTGACCGTCGGCCTCGGCGCGGTGGCCGACATGCCGCGCCCGCCGACCGCGGTCGCCGGCTTCGGCTTTCCGTCGATCGCCGTGACGATGACCACGGTGGTGTTCGGATTCTTCGCGGTGCTGATCGCGCGCGAACTGCCGGGCCGCCAGCGCGTGTGGCCGTACCTGCTGGCCGGCGTGGCGACCGTACTGGTCGGCTTCGCGCGCCTGTACCTGGGCGCGCACTGGCTCAGCGACATCACCGGCGGCGTGCTGCTGGGGGTGATCTGGCTGCTCCTGCTCGGCATTGCCTATCGCCGCCACAGCGCGCGCTCGTTCTGGATGCGGCCGCTGGCGTGGGCGTTCTACGGCAGCTTCGTGCTGGTCGCGCTGTGGCATGCACCGCGCAGTGCGGAAGCGACGCTGGCGCAGTTCGAACCGCCGGCACCGACACGCGTCATCGACGATGCACGCTGGTGGTCGCAGGGCGTCGATGACCCGCGTCATTTCGACTTGGAAGCCGCCGGCAATCTCGGTGTCTTGCAACGACGCCTGCAGGCGCAGGGCTGGACGGTGCAGGCACCGGCCGACT
>JAVWUU010000210.1:0-1821 GCA_036666995.1 Thermomonas sp. | reverse complement strand
CCTCAACCGTCCGAAGGACGTCACCCCGAAGGATGGCGACCCCTTCCTGTCGTGCTCGATCGCCGCACTGGCCGGCCCCGTCGATGAGCCGGACTATCGGTACATCGACACCATCGTCTCCACCCCTGAAGCCGAGCATCTGGTTCGCCGATGCGTGCAGGCCATCGAAGGGGACCGCAAGGTGCTGATCGCCTTCCGTCTGAACGACATGAAGATCGATCCGTACATCCGCACCAAGGGCGAGCGCGCCGGGGAACCGGGAGCGAGCCTGGAATCGACGCTGGTCCACATCGGTCTCATCAAGATCGACGGCACCCAGGTCTATCCGACGAGCCAGGCGCAAGCCGAGGCGCCGCAGGCCGAGGACGCATCCGCGCCCGAAGCCGAGGTTGCTGCCGACACCGCTATCGACCAGCTTATCGAGTCCGCCGAGCGCGAGCCCGCAGGTGAAGCCGAAGAGCAGGAGCCGGCATTGGCTGCTTCGTTCTGATCCGGCATGGCCCCTCACGGGGCCCTGCCTTTTCCCTGCTCCCCAAGGAGAACCATCATGACAGCCACATCGGCATCCGCAAGGTCAGTCCCACCCATCGTCGTATCGGGCCAGCTTTCGATCCGCACAATCCACGGCCGCAATGGTCCGTTCTGCGTCGGCTACCTCGTCACCCCTATCGGAAACTTCGCGGTGAAGGACGCGGAACTGGAGCAATACCCTGAAGGCAAGTACGACGGGGAGTTCGTGATCCGCTACATCTTTCCGAATCCGATCCCCATGCGGGGCGGTATCAAGTTCGAGATTCGTTGCAACCTCGATGGCATGACGCTCTTCGGCGTTGACAAACTGAGCCGCGAGGATATTCGCGGCTTTTCAACCCAGGATATTGATCCGCTCGATGAAGAACTGGGGGCGCAGCCTGCGGCAACGCCGGCCAAGCCCACCAAGGCATCCAGGCCCGCCAAGCCCGCATCCGTGCAGGCGTCCGCGGACCCGCTGGTCGATACCACGCCTTTCGGCATGGATGCGCCGACGCCCGCTGTGGCTGCTGCCCCCGGCAGCACCGAAGATGGCGACGCCGCACTGTTCAGGCTGCTCTGGCCGCTGGGAGAGTCCGTGAAACTGGATTCGACCATCGACCGCCTCACCCTGCGCGCGCAGATCGTCCGCCTGGGCGAACTTGGCTACGCGCTGGACTTCAAGACGCAGGAGTGGGGCCGCCAGGCCGAACTGCAACCTGCGTGATCGCGGACGCCGCATCCGCGGTGTTCTTCATCCACCCGCCGGGGTTCTTTCCCCATGCGGGGGAGACCCCGGCCTTTTCTTTGGAGGTCTCCATCATGTCCAACATCGCTTCAGATACCCACCGTTCCGCACTGGATGAAACCGCGTGGCGGGCTGTCTGCGAGACGGCTGCCAAGCAAGCCATCCATGGCTGCGGACAGTCTCACGACTGGTACGTGGAACGGTTCAGTTCAGAAGTTGACGCGCAAGTACATCGGTTACCCGAGCATCAGCAGGCATATGCCCTGCAGATAGCAGAGGAATACGGGGACTACGCAACACCCGCCGAAAGGCATGAGACTCAGGACTGGAATGCCGAAAACGGCATTTGCATGCACGGCATCGATCGGGATTGCTGCCCGGCCGGTTGCGGTGATCTTGAGTACTGACACGCGACTTCATCGCTGCTAACGCGGCATTCCATCACCCGCTGGGGGTTCTCCCCCGCGGGGAGGCCTCCGGCTCCACTTTTCAGGAGGCCTTTCATGGGCAGGTATTTCTCCCCCCAATCGCGATCTGAACTGATCGCGGAACTGATCACACCG
>JAVWUU010000209.1:0-1822 GCA_036666995.1 Thermomonas sp. | reverse complement strand
GAAAGCGGCTTGGCCCGCATGTGTGCTCCGGTTGCGCGTTGCGGTTCGTTGTCCGACCGGTCGCTGCCTGTCGGGTTCCCCATCATGCCCGCGAATGCCGTGGCGATGCCGTGCATGCGTTCACTGCCGCGTCAGCCAGCCGGCCGGGTTGACCGGGGATCCATTGCGGCGCAGTTCGAAGTACAGCGCCGGGCTGTCCTGCCCGCCCGAGGTGCCGACGCTGGCCACCACGTCGCCGCGCTTCACCGCATCGCCGGCATCGCGCGACAGGCCATCGTTGTGCGCGTACAGGCTCATGTAGCCGTTGCCATGGTCGATGATCAGGATGTTGCCGTAGCCGGTCATCCAGTCGGCGTACACCACGGTGCCATCCGCCACGGCCTTCACCGCGGTACCCGCAGCCGCGGCGATCAGCACACCGTCGCTGCGGCGTCCGTCGGGCAGGCGGCCACCGAACGAGGCCAGCAGGTTGCCTGCCACCGGCCAACCCAATCCGCCAACGCGCAGCGCCGGTGCGCTCGCCACCGTGGCGCGCCTGGCAGGCGGCCTGGTCGCGGGTTTGCCGGGCGTTGACTGGCGGCTGGCTTCGGCCTTGGCGCGCGCGGCCTCCCGCGCAGCCTTCGCCGCCGCGGCGCGCAAGCGTGCGAGCAGGTCCTGCAAGGCCTTGGCATCGCGGCCCAGCGCCTTCTCGCGAACGGCGCGGTCCTTGTATTGCTGATCGATGCCGGCGAGCAGGCCGGCGCGTTGTTCGCGCGCCTGCTGCAACTGGCTCAGTTGTCCGGCCTGCTTTCGGCGATCCTGGTCCAGCGCCGCGCGGCGCTCGACGATCTCGCGCTCCAGCGTGTCGATGCGCTGCAGTTCCGCCGACAGCACGCGGATGCGCTGCACCTGGCCGCGCTGCAGGTAGCCCTGGTAGGTCAACGCACGCTCGGCTTCGGCCACGCGATCCTGCGCCAGCAATGCCTTCAGCGGCGCCTCGCTGCCGGCAACCTGGGCGGCGCGCAGCAACCTGGCCAGTTCGGCTTTCTTCGCGTCCATGTCGCCGGCAAGCTTCGCGCGCTCGGCCTGCAGTTGTTGCAGCGCCACGCCATCGCGTTGCAGGGTCGTCTGGGTCTTCTGCAGCGAACGCTGCACGCCGCCCACTTCTTCGTCGGCTTCGCGCAGCTTGCGGCTGGCATCGCCGCGCGCGCCCTCCAGCTTGCGGCGCTCGGCGGCGACCTGTTTCAGTTCGATGCGCACGCCCTGCAGGCGGCGCTCGGCATCGCTGCGATCCTCCTGCGCGTGCGCAACGCCAACCAGCAGGGCGAGCGTGCACAGCAGGACGGCGGCGCGCGGATGCCGCATCAGGCGGGCAGCAACAGGCTCTGGCCGCTCATGTCGGCGGGCTGGGCCAAGCCAAGCAGGTCCAGCAAGGTCGGGGCGACATCGCGCAACGCGCCGCCGGCACGCAGCGCGACATGGCGATCGCCGACATAGACCAGCGGCACCGGCCCCACCGTGTGCGCGGTGTGCGGCTGGCCGGTCGCCGGGTCGCGCATCATTTCCAGGTTGCCGTGGTCGGCAGTGATGATGAGCGCGCCGCCGCTTGCACGCACCGCATCGGCGACGCGGCCGATGGCGATGTCGACCGCCTGCGCCGCGGCGATCGCCGCCGACAGGATGCCGCTGTGGCCGACCATGTCCGGATTGGCGATGTTGCAGACGATGGCGTCGAAGCGACCCGACTCGATCGCGGCGACCAGCTTGTCGGTGAGTTCCGGGCAGCTCATTTCGGGCTGCAGGTCGTACGTCGCGACTTGCGGACTCGGCACCAGGATGCGTT
>JAVWUU010000208.1:0-1862 GCA_036666995.1 Thermomonas sp. | reverse complement strand
CGCGTTGGTCTGGGTCATCTCGGCGCTCATGCGTCTGCTCCTTCAGCCTTACCCGTGAGCCGCACGAACAGTTCCTCCAGCCGGTTCGACTTGGTGCGCATCGAGCGCACGCGGATGCCGGCGGCGTCGAACGCGGCGAACACGCGGTTGAGGTCCATCGCGCGCGGCATGTCCATGTCCAGGGTGTGGTCGTCGCTGGCGACCAGCGCGGTGCCTTCGATCACCGGCAACTGCGCGGGCAGTTCGCCATCGATGTCGAACAGGAAGCCCTCGACGTCGAGCTTCGCCAGCAGGCTGCGCATCGGGCCTTCGGTGACGATCCGGCCGTGGTCGATGATCGCGAGGTTGCGGCAGAGGTTCTCCGCTTCCTCCAGGTAATGGGTGGTCAGGATGATGGTGGTGCCGGCGGCGTTGATCGCCTTCAGCGTCTGCCACATGCCGCGGCGGATCTCGATGTCCACGCCGGCGGTGGGCTCGTCCAGGATCAGCAGGCGCGGCCGGGTCATCATCGCGCGAGCGATCATCAGCCGCCGCTTCATGCCACCCGACAACGTGCGGCTCATCTTGTCGGCCTTGTCCCACAGCTGCGCGTTCTTCAGCTCTTCTTCGGCGCGCACCAGCGCCTGCGCGCGCGGGATGCCGTAGAAGCCCGCGTAGTTCACGCAGATGTCCAGCGGCTTCTCGAACATGTTGAAGTTCAGTTCCTGCGGGACCAGCCCGATCAGGCGCATCGCGCCGTCGCGGTCCTTGTCGATGCTGGTGCCGAAGATCTCGACGGTGCCGCTGCTCTTGTTGACCAGCGAACTGACGATGCCGATCAGGCTGGACTTGCCGGCGCCATTGGGGCCGAGCAGCGCGTAGAAATCGCCGGGCGCGACATCGAGGGAAACGCCCTTCAGGGCCTCCACGCCGTTGTCGTAGGTCTTGCGCAGGTCGCTGACGCGCAGCGCCGGCACGGTATCTGTCTGCATCAATGGCTCCGCCGCCTGCAGGCCGCGACGCGGTGCAGGGAATGCAAGGTTTTGGGTGCGGTTAGTATAGGCGGCCCGATGCAGCCACGGCCGCCACGCTGTGTTGCATCCACTGCCCAGGACGTCGCTTGGCCATCACGCATTTCCCGTTGAAGCTGGTGTCGCGCCGCATGGTGGCGCCCACCGTCGCCCACCTCTCGTTCCTGCGCGACGACGGGCTGCCGCTGGACTACATCCCCGGCCAGTTCATCCAGGTCCACTTCGCCTATGCCGATGGCAGCGCGGCACGCCGCAGCTATTCGCTGGCGACGATCCACGACCATGCGCTGGGCCCGGGCGACCTGGTCGACATCGCCGTGAGCTACGTGCCGGGCGGCGCGGCCACCGCGTTGTTCGAAGGCCTGCCGATCGGCGGCACCGTCGACGCCAGCGGACCGTTCGGGCGCTTCTGCCTGCTGCCGAACGATGCCAACGGTCGCTACCTGTTGATCGGCACCGGTACCGGCGTGACCCCGTATCGGGCGATGCTGCCGTTGATCGCATCGTTGATCGCGTCGCGCGGGATCGAGATCGTGCTGTTGCAGGGCGCACGCACGCCGGACGAGTTGCTGTACGGCGATGAGTTCCGCGCCTTCGCGGATACGCATCCGCAGTTCCGTTTCATCCCATGCTTCTCGCGCGAACTGCCTGCCGGGGATTCGCCGCACGCGCATGCGGACGTGCGCCATGGTTACGTGCAGAACGCGTTGGCGGAGATCACGCCGGATCCGGCCAGCGACATCGCCTACCTGTGCGGCAACCCGAACATGGTCGATGCCTGCTTCGAGGCGTTGAAGGAACACGGCCTGCCGATCCCGCAGATCCGTCGCGAGAAGTACGTCAGCAACAAAT
>JAVWUU010000207.1:0-1907 GCA_036666995.1 Thermomonas sp. | reverse complement strand
TTCCAACTGACTGTGGGGTAATGAAGGTGGCCGTCCCTGGCCACGCCGCGACTCTGCCCTGCCCGTTGTGTAGGGCGCGCGAAAGTCCCGCACCCTCGATTCGGGCTCACCCTCCCACTGGCATGCGCCTCTTCGATCCGGCTGCTACGCAGCCTTGGCAATCGCGTCACTGCATCGAGCGACATAGCCAGAACCGGTCACATGGACTGTTGACACATTTCGATAATTAGCTAACTATCGCATCATGAGTCAGGTCTTCAAGGCGCTATCCGACCCCACCCGCCGACGCGTGCTGCAACTGCTGCGCGCGGGTCCGATGAGCGCGGGCGAGCTCAGCGCCAGGTTTGACGTGTCGAAGCCGACCATGTCGGCGCACTTCGCGGTGCTGAAGGAGGCCGACCTGGTGCATGCGGAGAAGGACGGGAAATCCGTGATCTATCACCTGAAGCTGTCGGTGCTCGAAGACGCACTGCTCGGCTTCGTCCACTCGGTTGGCATGGGCGCAACCGCGTCCGCGAAACGAAAGAAGGAGACCTCGCGATGAACAAGGAAATCACCTGGAGCCTGGGCTGGGGCATCGGCATCGTGGTGCTGGCCCTGGTCGCCACCTTCCTGCGCAAGCAGGGTTACTTCGATACAGACATGGTCAATCGCGTGGTGATGGGCTCGATCGGGCTGATGGTGGCGGCGTTCGGCAATCGGATGCCGAAGAAATTCGTCCCCGACGAATGGGCGCGTCGTGCCACACGCGTTGGCGGCTGGTCGATGGCCGTGAGTGGACTGGTTTACGCCGGACTTTGGGCCTTCGCGCCCCATCAGGTTGCGGTGATCGCGGGAAGCGCGGCGATCATCGCCGGAATCGCGGTGACGTTCTGGTACTGCATGTCGCTACGTACTCGAGCGAAGACAACCTGATTTCGGTTGGCGACGTTCCACTCGAAGCCGCAAAGGCGAGGCCCTCAATCCCACTCGTCGTCCAGGCTGGTGGAGCCGCCGAAGCCGACGACCTCCAGCAGCGGTGCCAATTCCGGAATGCGCGGATCGTCGCTGGGAAAATACGAGTCGCGCGGGAGCTTGTGTTTCTCCGACGCCGGCGCGTCCGCGCGCAGGCCGAGCCGTACGTCGAAGTACATGCGGTCGCCATCGCCGACGTCCAGTTTGCCCAGCGTGGCGTCATCGCCAACCGCCGGACTCCACTGGTCGTGGGCCGCGCCGATGCCGTCCTGGTCGAAGCCGCTGAAACCGAATGGCTTGCCGTTGCGTTCGCGCAGTTCCTCGAACGACATCCCGACCTGCACGCCGCCCTTGCCGAGCCAACGAGATCCGCGATCGCGGACCTCGATGCCGCGCAGTTGGTCGAATTTCTCGCAGTCGTAGAAGAACGCATGCGCGCGGTGCGCGGGATCGTCGGGGTACAGGATCACTTCGCAGCTGTAGGCGTCACCAGCCGGTGCCACCTTGCGCAGGTTGTCGGCACCGAAGCGTGCCTGCAGGTCGGCCAGTGATGTGCCTTGGGTGAATGTGCCGGGCAGTCGCCAGTCTTCCGCCTGCGGCGTGCGATCCGATGGCAGCAGCTTTGCCTGTTCCCTTGCCTGCGCATGGACGAAGATCGTCGTCGTTGCAAGCGCAGCCGCGGAGATGAGCAGCGCAATGCAAAGCGGGACTGATTTCGTCATGCGCTTCTCCCGGGGGTATTCCTGACAACGCCGCACGCCAGGAGTCTCGGCCAATTTCAGCGAGCAACCAGCGGCTCTAGCCGGGCCAGGTCACTGCCGCCTTGCCATCAGGCGGCATCGCCCTTGTCGCGCGCCGGCAATGCATCGCGGAACACCTCGAATGTCTTCCACGCCGGAACCGGCGGGGTGTACCCGGCGCGCGGCGCATGTGCGGAGTGTTCGAGCACCTGC
>JAVWUU010000206.1:0-1983 GCA_036666995.1 Thermomonas sp. | reverse complement strand
CAGGCGATGCCGAAGGTGAATACCACGTACATCCACAACGAGATGCCGGAGGTGTCACGGGTGCGGATGGTCTTCACCGCCTGCGGCACGAACGAAAGCGTGGTGCAGGCCGCGGCCAGGAAGCCCATCCACTCCAGGTTCACCGCTGCGGTTCCCGCACCACCACGCCGTCCTTCATCACGAAATCGACCTTCATCGTGTTGGCGATGTCGGCCAGCGGGTCGCCGGGCATGGCGATGATGTCGGCGCGCTTGCCGGCCTCGACCACGCCCTGGTCGTCGACGCCCAGCACCTCCGCGGCATGGATCGTCGCGGCCTGCAACGCGTACGCAGCGGGGATACCGGCTTCGACCATGTACTGGAACTCGCGCGCGTTGTCGCCGTGCGGGCCGACGCCCTGGTCGGTGCCGAACGCGATCTTGACGCCGTTGCGGTAGGCCCTGCCTGCTGTGTCCTGGATCTGTGCGCCGATGCGCGCGGCCTTCGGTCGGACGATCTCCGGGAAGTAGCCGTCGATCTTCGCCTTTTCGGCGACGAAACGGCCGGCGTACAGGGTCGGCACGTACCAGGTGCCCTTCTGCTTCATCAGCGCCATTACCCGCTCGCTCATGTAGCTGCCATGTTCGATGCTGGTGACGCCGCCGGCGACGGCGCGATACATGCCCTCCTCGCCATGCGCGTGCGCGGCCACGCGGTAGCCGTAGTCCTTGGCGGTATCGACGACCGCCTTCACTTCGTCGACGGTGAATTGCGGTGCATCGCCCGACTTGGCGTAGCTGAGCACGCCACCGGTGGCGGTGATCTTGATGACGTCGCTGCCGTCCTTGTAGCGCTGGCGCACGGCCTGGCGGGCATCCTCGATGGAATTGATCACGCCTTCGGTCGGGCCGGGCGGGCCGATCAGGTGGGCCAGGCGGTCGTTGATGCCGTTGCTGGGATCCGCATGCCCGCCGGTGGTGGCGATGGACTTGCCGGCGGCCCAGATCCGCGGCCCCTTCACCAGGCCATTGTTGATCGCGTCGCGCAGGTGCGGGGTGACCTCGCCTCCGAGGTCGCGCACGCTGGTGAAGCCGGCCAGCAGGGTTTTTTCGGCATAGCCCACGCTGCGGAAGGCGAAATCGACCGGATCTAGCCGGAAGCCTTCCGAATAGCTCGCCGGGCTGGACTGGCTGCCCAGGTGCACGTGCAGGTCGGTCCAGCCGGCCATGCAGGTGCGATCGCCGAGGTCGATGGCGGTGGCATTCGCGACCGCTTCGGCGCGGCCCGCCAGCACTTCCGCCACCTTGCCGTTGCGCACGACCACGGTATGCGCGCCGAGCAGCTTGCCGCTGCGGCTGTCGAACAGCTTGCCGCAATGTAGCGCCGTGTCCTCGGCGAAGGCGGGCGCGGCGAGCGTGGAGAGGATGGCGACGGCGAGCAGGCGATGGCGCATGGTGGTTCCCCCGGGTGATGCCGGATGGTGCCACGCAAGGCCAGCGAATGGCGGCGGATGCTGCGCTGCGGTAGGCTCTGCGGCCCGTTTGTCGCAGTTTCCAGCCGTGTCCGAGCCCGTCTCCTACGATCCCCGTTCCGTCGAATCCGCCGCCCAGTCCTTCTGGTCGAATACCCGCGCCTTCGAGGTGAACGAGCAGTCCACCAAGCCGAAGTACTACTGCCTGTCGATGCTGCCGTATCCGTCGGGTGCATTGCATGTCGGCCACGTGCGCAACTACACGATCGGCGACGTGATCAGCCGCCACAAGCGGATGACCGGGCACAACGTGCTGCAGCCGATGGGCTGGGATGCGTTCGGCCTGCCGGCCGAGAACGCCGCGATCAAGAACAAGACCGCGCCGGCGAAGTGGACCTACGCCAACATCGAACACATGCGCGCGCAGCTGCAGTCGCTGGGTTACGCGATCGACTGGAGCCGTGAGTTCGCCACCTGCAAGCCGGATTACTACATGCACGAGCAGCGCATGTTCGTGCGCCTGCTGAAGAAGG
>JAVWUU010000205.1:0-2096 GCA_036666995.1 Thermomonas sp. | reverse complement strand
CCGGAGGATTTCGCGCCGCATGGCGAAGGCCCGCTGGCCGGCATCGCGTTGCAGCGACACTGGGAATCGCAGGCCTTCGTGCTGGGCGGCGGCGATTACCTGGCGCCCGCCCAGCGCGTCGGCGACTTCATCCGCAATCGCGCCTCGACCGATTTTGGGGCGGTGCAGCCGTCGTACACGCCAGGCGTGACCCTGGGGTCGCTCGACGAAGCACTGCCGCGCTATGCCATCGATGCCATCCGCGAAGCCCTGCCCGCGTTCGGTCGACAGATCCGTGGCTTCGACATGGACGATGCACTGCTGACCGGCGTGGAGACACGCACCTCGTCGCCGTTGCGGATCACCCGCGGCGAAGATGGCCACAGCCTCAACACGCGCGGCCTGTTCCCGGCCGGCGAAGGCGCGGGCTATGCCGGCGGCATCCTCTCGGCCGGCGTGGACGGCATCAAGACCGCGGAAGCGGTGGCGCGAAGCATCATGGCAAGCATCTGAGATCGGCCTCCGACGCTGCCCGGGCGGCACCGGATGGCATCAGTCCTGACCGCACCCCTTGGGCTCGACGTCATAGGCACGCGTGACGGCCTGCTCCAGCACGTCGACTCGCTTCGGCTTCGCTGGATTGTCGGAGCGATCGTCCATGGCGGGCAGCGGACCCGCGCCTGCCAAGCCATGCAACACCACCATCGCAGCCAGGCGGGTGCCGGCGCGCGTCGCGTGCAGTCTGTCCTGCGCGTAAAGCGTGGTGGGCGTGTCGCTCTCGCGCACCAATCGCCAGGCGGTGGCGACCGGCATCACACATGCGCCAATCTGCGTCGCCGCCAATCGGTAGCTGACTTCGCCCTGGCTCGAGCGGGCCGCGTGTTGCTTCGCCGGCCACCCCGACATCAGCGCGATCCGGACGCGCTTGCCCTGCACACGGGCCGCGACCGCCCCGACGCTGGCGATCAATTCGTCCCTGCTCTCGGGCAATGAAGATGGCCCTTGCTGCAACACGATCCAGTCCCAGTCCCGATCCAGCGCGCGGAGGAAATCCGGCGTACGCAGATGGTCCGACAGCGCGAAATCGGGCTGCGCCAACATGCGAACGTCCAGCGCCACGCCCCTGCTGGCCGCCATCCGGCGCACCTGCGATGGCAGGTCGTTGACGTACAGGTAACTGTTGCCCACGAACAGCACACGCAGTGCGGGGTCGCGGTCGCTGCCGACGGTCACCGAAGGCATACCGGCAAGCAACGCCAACGGGCCGATCAGCCAGGCATAACGGTGCCGCTTTCTGCTCCTTGCCGCAGTTCGCGCCACTCCGCCATCCATGTCGCGCATCGGTTCACCTTCCACGTCCGCCGCTGCGAAACCTCAGCGCTCCAGGATCGCCACCACGCCCATGCCGCCGGCGGTGCAGATGCTGATCAGGCAACGCCCGCTGCCGCGCTGTTTCAGTTCCTTGGCCGCCGCGGCGACGATGCGCGCGCCGGTCGCGGCGAACGGATGACCCGCAGCCAGCGAGGAGCCATTCGGATTGATCTTCGCCGGATCGATGCGGCCGAGCGGCGCGTCCAGGCCCAGGCGATTCTTGCAGTAGGCCTCGTCCTCCCACGCGCGCAGCGTGCACAGCACCTGCGCAGCGAAGGCTTCATGGATCTCGTAGAAATCGAAATCCTGCAGGGTCAGGTTGTTGCGCTTGAGCATCTCCGCCACCGCGACGGTCGGCGCCATCAGCAGGCCCTCGCCGTGCACGAAATCGACCGCCGACACATGCGCATCGCGCAGGTGGCAGAGCACTTCGTGACCGTGCTGCTCGGCCCACTCGTCGGTGGACAGCAGGCAGGCCGATGCGCCATCGGTGAGCGGGGTGGAATTGCCCGCGGTGAGCGTGCCCTTGCCCGAGGTCTTGTCGAACGCCGGCTTCAGCGTGGCGAGTTTCTCGATGCTGCTGTCCGGGCGCAGGATGTTGTCGCGGGAGACGCCGCGGAAGCTCACCACCAGGTCATCGAAGAACCCGCGCGCATACGCAGCTGCGAGCTTGTGGTGCGAGGCGACGGCGAGCTCGTCCTGCGAATCACGCGCGATGTTCCATTCCTTCGCCATGTCCTCGCAGT
>JAVWUU010000204.1:0-2182 GCA_036666995.1 Thermomonas sp. | reverse complement strand
TCGACATCGTGGGCCAGCGCGCGGGCTTCCGTCCTGAGGAGTACGCGGGTTTCGGGTACTACGCGGCCAAGAAGGGACTGGAGCGGGATGCCTACCGCTACTTCACCAAGGCGATCACCAGCTCCCCGCCGCGCAGCACGCTGCCTGCCGCCCTGGTGGCGGACCTGAAAACCGAGGGCCACGCCGAATGGGCGCGGCGGCTCGAGGTCGTTGCGCGCGCCCACGCCGATTCCGGACGGCGCCAGTGACCCGCTATCCTTGCCTCCCATGAAGCGCGCATTGATTACCGGCATCACCGGCCAGGACGGCGCCTACCTCGCTGAACTGTTGCTCGCCAAGGGCTACGAAGTTCACGGCATCAAACGAAGGTCGTCGTCTTTCAACACCGAACGCATCGACCATCTTTACCAGGATCCGCACGAGCGGGAGCGACGCCTCGTCCTCCACTACGGCGACCTGACCGACGCCACGAACCTGATCCGCATCCTGCAGCAGGTGCAACCGGACGAGGTCTACAACCTCGGCGCACAAAGCCATGTGCAGGTCTCGTTCGAGACACCGGAATACACTGCCAACGCAGACGGACTGGGTACGCTGCGACTGCTCGAAGCCATCCGCATCCTGGGCCTGGAATCCAAGACCCGCTTCTACCAGGCATCCACTTCGGAGCTCTACGGCCTCGTGGCCGAGTCACCGCAGACCGAACGCACGCCGTTCCATCCGCGATCGCCGTACGGCGTCGCCAAGCTCTACGGATACTGGATGACCGTGAACTACCGCGAGGCCTACGGGCTGTACGCCTGCAACGGCATCCTGTTCAACCACGAGTCGCCGATCCGCGGCGAGACCTTCGTTACCCGGAAGATCACCCGGGCGCTGGCGCGCATCCATCTTGGCCTGCAGGACTGCCTGTACCTCGGCAACCTCAACGCACGCCGGGATTGGGGCCATGCGCGGGACTACGTCGAGGCGCAGTGGCTAATGCTGCAGCAGCCCCAGGCGGAGGACTTCGTGATCGCGACCGGCACGCAGCATTCGGTGCGCGATTTCGTCGACAGGGCCGCCGCCGAACTGGGCGTCGTCATAGAATGGCGTGGCGAGGGGGTCGACGAGCGGGGCATCGTCGCCGCGGCACCGCTCGACTCCCGCGCGCAACCCGGGAAGCCCATCGTCGCAATCGACCCGCGCTACCACCGCCCGGCGGAAGTCGAAACGCTGCTGGGTGATGCCACCAAGGCGCGCGAGCAGCTTGGCTGGACTCCCGCCACCACTTTCGATGCGCTGGTTTCCGAAATGATGTCCGCCGACTTGGCGCATGCGCAGCGCGACGCCCTCATCCAGCACTCCGGCTATCGCATCACGCACCACCACGAATGAACACGCTGCACCCCGAATCGAAGATCTACGTCGCCGGCCATCTCGGCATGGTGGGCTCGGCCATCGTTCGCCGGCTCGATGCGGTCGGTTTCACCAATCTTGTCCTGCGCACGCGCAAGGAGCTCGATCTAACCAACCAAGCAGCCGTTGATGCATTCTTTGCGAACGAACGCCCTGAGTTCGTGTTCCTGGCGGCCGCCAAGGTCGGGGGCATCCACGCCAACGACACCTATCCCGCCGAATTCCTCCGCGACAATCTCGCCATCCAGACCAACGTGATCCACAGCGCCTGGAAGCACGGCGCGAAGAAGCTGCTGTTCCTGGGCTCGTCCTGCATCTACCCGCGCGATTGCCCGCAGCCGATCAAGGAGGAATACCTCCTGACCGGCCCGCTGGAGCCGACCAACGAGTGGTACGCGATCGCCAAGATCGCCGGTCTCAAGATGTGCCAGGCCTATCGGAAGCAGTATGGTTTCGATGCAATCTGTGCGATGCCGACCAATCTCTATGGCCCGGGCGATAACTACCATCCGGAGAATTCGCATGTGGTGCCGGCGTTGATCCGGCGCATCCATGAGGCGAAACAGCGCGGCGACGAGGAAGTGGTGATCTGGGGCACCGGGATGCCGCGACGGGAGTTCCTGCATGTCGACGACCTGGCGGATGCCGCCGTGTTCCTGATGCGCCGTTACTTCGGCGAAGACATCATCAATGTCGGCAGCGGCGAGGAAGTTTCGATCATGGAGCTGGCAACAATGATTGCCGGCTGCACCGATTTTTCGGGCAGGATCTCAACTGACCCATC
>JAVWUU010000203.1:0-2216 GCA_036666995.1 Thermomonas sp. | reverse complement strand
TCACCGTGCTGGTGCGTGAGGATCGCCGCCAGTCCAATGCCGGGTTCCCGACCAAGTTCGTGGAGAGTTTTGCCTCGGGCACGCCGGTGATCGCCAACCTGACCAGCGACCTCGGCCAGCACCTGCGTGATGGCGACAACGGGCTGGTCTGCGAATCGAACGACGTGGACAGCCTCGCCGCCACCCTGCGGCGTGCGCTGGCGCTGGATGTCGATGCGAAGCTTCGGATGCGCGCTGCATGCCTGGCGCACGCCGAGGTCGCCTTCCATCCGCGCATCTATTCCGCGGTGTTGCGGGACCTGGCCTGCGCTGGAATCGATGCCGCATCGGCGTCGTGACCCGGGTCGCCGCTTATCATGTGCACTTCTGAACCACCCCGGGATCTTTCATGAACGATGGCGCGAACGAGCGGGATATCCGCGCGTACGAAGCGGCCTACGCCTCGACCTACGATTTCGAGTCGGTGCAGGTCCGGTTCCGCCGCGGGGCCGTGCTCGGCAGCCTGGGTGCCCGCATGCCGCGCCGCGTGGTCGAGATCGGCTGCGGCATGGAGCCCTTGCTGCCGCATTACCTGGCCAGCGGCAACACCATCGACTCGTGGGTGGTGGTCGAACCCGCGCCGATGTTCGCGCAGGCGGCCCGCGACGCCGGCAAGGACTGCGCCGGGATGGTGGTGATCGAGGGGTTCTTCGGCGACGAGGTGGCGGATCGGATCGGCGGGGAACATGGCCTTGCGGACATGGTGGTGTGTTCGGGACTGCTGCATGAGGTTGGCGATCCGATGGGATTGCTGCATGCGATCCGCAAGGTGATGGCGCATGACGCGCTCGTCCACGTCAATGTCCCGAATGCGTCGAGCCTGCATCGCAGGCTCGCCAAGGCGATGGGCCTGATCCAGGAACTCGAGGCATTGAGCGAGAGGAACGTGGAGCTGCAGCAGCACCGCGTCTACTCGCTGGCATCGCTGCATCGCGACCTGCAGGCTGCCGGCCTGCGGCCGGTGGAGGACGGCGGCATCCTGATGAAGCCGTTCACCCATGCGCAGATGTCGACCATGGTGGAAGCGCTGGGAAGCGACATCCTCGCGGGGCTGGCGGTGCTGGGCCGGGAAATTCCCGAGCTCTCGTCCGAGATATTCGTCAACGCGACTGCCGAAACCCGGTGAAGCCGTGAACATCCGGATCGAACGCTACGCCAGCGAGCACGGTGACGCGTGGGCGGGCGTGCTGCGCAATGCGAAGAACGGGATCTTCCAGTTCGAGCGCGCGTACATGGAGTATCACGCGGACCGCTTCACCGATCTTTCTCTGCTGGCGTTCGTCGATGACCAGCCGGTCGCGATCCTGCCCGCGGCCATCGATGCGCACGGTGTGGTCACCAGCCATCCGGGACTCACGTTCGGTGGGGTGGTACTGGATGCGCGGATCCGCAGCGGCGTCGCCTTCGATGTCTTCGACGCCATGCTCGGATTCCTGCGCGAATGCGGTGGCAAGCGTTGCGTGATCAAGCTGCTGCCCGCCGTGTTTTCGTCTTATCCATCGGCAGAACTCGAGTATGCGTTGTGGCGCCGTGGGTTCACTTTGCAGCGACGCGACCTGTCCAGCTTGCTGCCCCTGGGTTCGGCGCTGCCGTTCAACAGTTCCAAGCTGCAGGGCGCGAAGAAGGCCAGCAAGGCAGGCATCAAGGTCGGCGCAGACGACGTGTCCGTGTTCCATGCGTTGCTGCAAGCGGTGCTGTCCGCCAAGCATGGCGTGGCGCCGGTACATTCCAGCGAAGAACTCGTGCTGTTGCAGGGCAGGTTCCCCGACCGGATCTTCTGTCGCCTGGCGCGGTTGCGTGGCGATGCGGTGGCGGGCGCATTGGTGTTCGACTACGGACGCATCTGGCACACGCAGTACCTCGCGTGTTCCGATGAAGGACGCGATGCCGGCGCACTCGACCTGGTCGTGCAGGAACTCATCCGCGAAGCGCGCGAGCGCGGCACGGAGTCCCTGAGTTTCGGCACATCCACCGTTGAGGCGGGCCGCGTGATCAACGAAGGCCTGCTCTGGCAGAAGGAAAGCTACGGCGCCAGGGCGATCGTCCATGATTTCTACGAAGGTGACTTGTGATGGCAGACATTCGGTGGGTGCGCGCGACGATGGTCGAGGATTCGACGGCATGATCCCGTTCCTCGACCTGCGTGCCGGCTACGACGAACTGCGGCCCGAAATCGA
>JAVWUU010000202.1:0-2263 GCA_036666995.1 Thermomonas sp. | reverse complement strand
GCCAAAAATTCCGGCGTGGCCACCACACCTTGCGAGCAGCGGCCGTTCGAGAATGGAATGGTCCAGAACCACACGTCCTGGTGCTCGGGGTGGACCGAGATCAGGATCTTGTTGCGATCGAACGTGCCCGGTGCAATGTGGTCGCGGACCTGGGTGAAGATCGCGCCGCGCACCGGGAAACCCGACGGCCGCTCGAGGTCGAGCAGGCGCGGCAGGATGCGCGCGAAGCCGCTGGCATCGAGCAGGAAGCCAGCGCTGACCACGTACTCCTCGCCATCCGGCGCACGCACGTTGACCAAGGGACGATCGCCGGACACGTCGACCGACAGCACTTCATGCTGGAAGCGCACGGTGGCGCCCATGCGCGCGGCTTCGCCGGCCAGGATGTTGTCGAAATCGGCGCGTACGACCTGGTACGTCGTGCCCCAGCCAGGCGAGAACTTGTCGCGGAAATCGAAGTCGGTATGCCTGCCGCGATGGGCGAAGGCTGCGCCGTTCTTGTACTGGAAGCCGGCTTCGACCACCGCACGCAACATGCCGGCCTTTTCGATGTACGCCATGCTCTGCGGCAGCAGGCTTTCGCCGATCGAGAAGCGCGGGAACTGCTGTTTCTCCAGCACCAGCACCTGCCTGCCCTGCTGGCGCAACAACGCAGAGGCCACGCTGCCGGCCGGGCCAGCGCCGATGATGAGGATGTCGACGGTTTCGATGCGTGCGGTCATGGGGTCTCGATGGCAGGAATGCCGGCGCGTACAGGCGCGGCCGGGCGAAGACAGGGCGACAACAGCCAGACCAGGCCGATGCCGAACAACAGGGTCAGGCCGAAGCCATGCAATGCGGGCGTGGCCGACAACGACAGCAGGCCGAATGCGAGCAAGGTGCTGGCCGCGCCAAGGCAGACCGCGAGCCAGCTGGCACCGTCGCCCTCGTGTTCCAGCAGGAAGATGCCGTAGTCCACGCCCAGGCCCAGCAATAGCAGTTGCGCGAGCACGCCGAACAGGTGCAGCGGCACGCCCAACCAGCCCAGCGCGGCCAGGCTGAGTAGCGCGGCAAGCACGGTCGGCACCCAGGCGCGCCAAGCATTGCGGCCGAAGCGCAGCAGCAGGGCCAAGCCGACGGCCACATAACCGGCCAGCAACAGCCAGCCCATCTGCAATCGGTAGTGATGCAACAACGTGGAGAACGTGGCGGTGCGATCGATCCAGCGCACGCCGTCGATGCCGCGCGCCGCACTGGCGACCGCATCGAGGTGCGCCGGCGTCAGCCCCTGCAGCATCACGATGCTGGCATGGCGGCCATCGACCTCGCCCAGCCAGAGCGGACGCAGCGGCGCGGCGAGCGGCTGGCGAAGGCCGTCCTCGACCTGCAAGGCAGCGCTGGAAACAGCAGAGGGCGCGGGCGTGGGTTCGCCCAGCATGGTGGCGACGCGCGCACGCGCGAGCGTCTCCGCGGGAATTACCAGATCGCGATCCGCCTGCTGGCGCTGCAGCGAGGGCAAGGAATCCGACACCGCGCGCCAGCCCTGCAGATGGCCCGCATCGACCTGCTTTTGCAGTGCCGAGGTCAGGCGTTCCTCGTTACGCAGCACCGCCTGTGCATCGCGACCTTCGACCAGGAAATACTGCGCCGGGCTGGGTAATCCAAGCAGTTTGCCGACGGCGATTTCGTTGCGCAGCAACTCGGAGGGCGATGCCTGCAGGCCACGCAGGTCGTCGCTGGTGCGCAGGCGGTGCACGCCCCCGACGATGAAGACGATCGCGACGAGCGCGAGTACGCCGCCCGCCAGGTTCGGACGCCAGCGCGGCCAACGCGCCAGGCTTCCGGCGATGCGCGCAGCGAAGCGGCTGTGGCGCGGCCGACCCGCATCCAGCCACGGGAACCACAACACGGCGGTGATGAAGGTCGCGGTCAGGGCCGTGGTCGCGAACACCGCCATCTGCCGCAAGCCCGGGAACGGCGCGATGCCCAGCGCCATGTAGGCCAGCACGCTGGTCAGCAATGCAAGCGCGAGTGCAGGCAGCAGGCTGCGCATCATCGTGCGCGGCGGCACATCGGGATGGCCCTGCCTGCACGCGAAATAGTGGATGCCGTAATCCTCGGCGACGCCGGCCAGGCTGGCGCCGAACACCAGGGTGATCAGGTGCACCTGGCCGAAGATCCAGCCGGTCACCGCGATCGCTGCGGCCAGGCCGACCAGCAGCGATGCACCGACGAGCGCGATCGGTCGCAGGCTGCGGAACGCCAGCCAGACCAGCAGCAACAC
>JAVWUU010000201.1:0-2298 GCA_036666995.1 Thermomonas sp. | reverse complement strand
GCCGGCACCGGTGCGCTTCGCCCGGTACATGGCCGCATCCGCGCGGCGGCACAGCGCATGCGCGTCCTCGCCCGGCACGTAACCGGCCAGGCCGATGCTCAGGCGCAACAACGGATCGGATTCCAGCAATGCGGCGGACCATGCGGAAAGCCTGGCTTCCAGCGCCGGCATGTCCGCATGCAATCCCACCAGGAATTCGTCGCCGCCCTGCCGGCAGATCCAGTCGTCCGGCCCGAGCAGCGGCTGCAGGCCCTGCACGATGCGGACCAGCGCGCGATCGCCGGCATCGTGCCCTTGCTGGTCGTTGATCTGCTTGAGCGCATCCATGTCCAGCACCGCGATGGTGAACGCACCACCTTCGGGCAACGCCGCGATCGAAGCGGCCAGCTGCACGTTGCCGCCGTGCCGGTTCAGTGCACCGGTGAGCGCATCGTGGGTGGCGGTCCATTCCAGTTTGCGGACGCCTTCGTCGATCCGGCGAAGGCTGCGGTTGAGCCCGCGCATCAGCAGGCCGGCATCGTCATGGCCGTCTTCAGGCAGTTGCGGCAACACCGAATGATTGTCGAACGCCGCAAGCGCTTCCGCGGAAGCGCGCACCGGGGCCAGCAAGCCATGCAGCAGGTACAACGTCACCGCGGTGCCGGCCAGGGTCGCCAGCAGGCACAGGATCGCCACCTGCACCAGCAACGGATCGCTGTCCCAGCCACGCCACACACTCCAGCCGAGCAAGGCCAGCAGCGGGATGTGGGTGCCGACGAAGGCGACCGCGAACAGCTTCACCGCGTAGGAGCGGCGAAACACCCGGTTCATCGCCGCATAGACTTTCATGTCAGGTCTTGTAACCCGTGTGCGCGGCGACGATGCCGCCGGTGAGGTTGCGGAATTCGCAACGGTCGAAGCCCGCCGCTTCCATCATCGCCTTCAGTTGCGCCTGCGGCGGATGCTTGCGGATCGACTCGGCCAGGTACTGATAGCTGTCCGAATCGCCGGCGAACAGCTTGCCCAGCTTCGGCAGCACCTTGAAGCTGTGGAAGTCGTAGATCGGCTTGAACCACTCGGCCTGCACTTCGGAGAACTCCAGCACGCGCGCCTGCCCGCCGGGCTTGAGCACGCGCAGCATCTCGCGCAAGGCCATGTCCTTGTCGGTGACGTTGCGCAGGCCGAACGCGATCGTCACCAGGTCGAAGCTCGCATCGGGGAACGGCAGGTACTGCGCATTGCATTGCACGTACTCGAAGCCGCGAACGAGGCCGCGGTCGGTCATGCGGTCGCGGCCCACGCGGAGCATCTCGCCATTGATGTCGCCCAACACGATCTCGCCGGCATCGCCCACCCGCTCGCGCAGCAACGCGGCGATATCGCCGGTGCCGCCGGCCAGGTCGAGCACGCGGTCGCCCTTGCGCACCTGCGCCGTCGCCACGAACCAACGCTTCCACACGCGGTGGATGCCCAGGCTCATCGCATCGTTCATCAGGTCGTACTTGCCTGCCACCGACGAGAACACCTCGCCGACCAGCTTCTGTTTCTCGCCCACCGGCACGTCGCGGAAGCCGAAGTGGGTGGTGTCGGCCTTTTGATCGGATTCGCTCATGCCGGGATTATCGCACCGGTCGCACCGGCTGGCCGCCCATGTCCCGCCAGCACGTACCATCCGGGCATGCCTGCCCCCCGCCGCATCGAACTGGTCCTGCGCATCGACGGTGAACCGCTGCGCGTGACTGCCCCGCAACCCCCGGCCCGCGCGCGCCTGGACGAACTGCTGCCGGCGATGCAGGCGATCGACAACAGCGCCATCGACCATGCGGTGAGCAAGGCCGAGGCCACCGGCGCGCAGGTCACCTGCGCCAAGGGCTGCTCCGCCTGCTGCCGCGCGCAACCGGTGCCGGTCACCCCGCCCGAGGCGCATGCCCTGCTGTTGCTGGTCGAGGCGATGCCCGCGCCACGGCGACGCGAGGTCGAGGCGCGCTTCACCGACCGCGTCGCGCGCTTGCGCGAGGCCGGCCTGGCCGATGCGTTCCTGCATCGCGATCCCGACCTCTCGCCCGATGGCGCACGCACCCTCGCCCGCGATTACTTCGCACTGGGACTTGTGTGTCCGTTCCTGGAGGACAATGCCTGCAGCATCCATCCGCAGCGCCCGTTCGTGTGCCGGCAATACCTGGTGACCTCGGACCCGGCGCTGTGCGTGGATCCGTTCGACAATCACGTCGACGTGGTGCCGATGCCGTTGCAGGCGGCGACTGCGATGTTGTCGGCGGCATCGCAGGCAATCCAGATGCCGCAGCACACCGTGCCACT
>JAVWUU010000200.1:0-2373 GCA_036666995.1 Thermomonas sp. | reverse complement strand
CTTCGGCGGTGCTGGTGCTGCTGCTGGGCAAGGACGGCCTGCAGCCGGTCGGTGCCTTCGGTGCGCCGCTGGGCGCGGTGGCCGCGATCATGATCGGCGCGGTGGTGTGCTGTGCCGCCGCCGTCGGCGGTGACAACCTGCAGGACCTCAAGGCCGGCTACATCGTCGGTGCCACCCCGTGGAAGCAGCAGCTGATGCTGGGCATCGGCGCGTTCTCCTGCGCGCTGATCATGGCCCCGGTGCTGAACCTGCTGGCCACTGCGTACGGCATCGGCGTGAAGTCGGAGCTGCATCCGAATGCGCTGGCCGCGCCGCAGGCGAACCTGATGGCCTCGGTGGCCAAGGGCCTGTTCGGCGGCGAGCTGCCGTGGACCTTCATCGGCATCGGTGCCGTGGTCGGTGCGGCCATCATCGCCTTCGACAGCTGGCTGAAGTCGCGCAATTCGCGCTTCCGCGTGCCGGTGCTGGCCGCGGCGATCGGCATCTACCTGCCGCTGGAACTGATGGTACCGATCTTCCTCGGTGGCCTGATCTCCTACCTGGTCGAGCGCTTCCACAAGGTGCGCGCCGATGACGAAGAGGGCCGCGACCGCGTGCACAAGCCGGGCGTGCTGTTCGCTGCCGGCCTGATCACCGGCGAGGCACTGATGGGTATCGCCATCGCCGTGCCGATCGTGGTCAGCAGCCGCGCCGACGTGCTGGCCGTGCCGTTCCACCTGCCGGCCGCGCAGTGGATCGGCCTGGCCGTGCTGTTCCTGGTCGGCTGGTTGATCTACCGCACCGGCAAACGCGCGGTGGGTTCGGTCTAACCAGCGACCCCGGTCTGCGTCACGACAAACCCCGCTCCGGCGGGGTTTGTCGTTTCTGGAGGCGCCCAGGGCACGGCATGACCGATGGCCTTTGCATGGGCCACCCCTCGGCCCTACCATCGGCGTTTTGCCGTTCCGCGGAGACCCCGATGAAACTTCGTTACGCCCTGCTGCCGTTGTGCCTGCTGACCGCGCTGCCGTCGCTGGCCGCCACGCGTGGCCTGGATGTGCGCGACATGATCGCGCTGGATCGGGTTTCGGCCCCGCTGCTCACCGCCGACGGCGGCAACGTGGTGTTCGCCAAGCGCGTGGTCGGCGCCGACAGCAAGGCCAGCACCGGCCTGTTCATCCGCAACCTGCGCACCCGCGACGCCGCTCCGCCCAAGCCGCTCACCCCGGCCGGCTGGAACGTCAACTCGGCCGCGCTGTCGGCCGACGGCCAGAGCGTGTACTTCCTGAGCGCCAAGGGCGGCAGCCAGCAGCTGTACGTGCAGCCGGTCAGCGGCGGCACCCCGCGCCAGCTGACCGACTTCCCGGTCGACGTGGACGGCTTCCACATCTCCCCGCAGGGCGACCGCGTGGTGTTCAGCAGCGGCGTGTTCCAGGCCTGTGGTTCGGACCTGGCCTGCACCAGCAAGAAGCTGGACGCGCACAAGGCGCGCAAGAACACCGGCGAAGTGTTCGACAACCTGTTCGTGCGCCATTGGGACACCTGGAACGATGGCCGCCGCAACACCCTGTTCGTGGCCCCGCTGCCGGCCGCCAAGGGCGCGGCGGTGAAGGGCGCCTCGGCGATCAGCGCCACCCTGGATGGCGATGCGCCGTCCAAGCCGTTCGGCGGCAATGACGACTTCGCCTGGGCGCCGGACGGCAAGACCGTGGTGGCCTCCATCCGCGTGGCCGGCAAGCAGGAACCGTGGTCGACCAACTTCGACCTGTACCAGCTGGACGTGGAGGGCAAGCAGGCGCCGGTCAACCTGACCGCCGCCAACCCGGCCTGGGATGCCGGCCCGGTGTTCAGCGCCGACGGCAAGACCCTGTACTACCGCGCCATGAAGCGCCCGGGCTTCGAAGCCGACCGCTTCGGCGTGATGGCGCTGGACCTGGCCACCGGCAAGGCCCGCGAGATTGCCCCGACCTGGGACCGCTCGGCCGGCGAGATCGTCCTCAGCGCCGACGGCAGCAGCTTCTACACCGCCGCCGATGACCTGGGCGAGCACCGCCTGTTCAACATCGACATCGCCAGCGGCAAGGCCACGGTCGTCGCCGAGGGCGGCAGCATCGGCTCGCCGGTGATCGCAGGCACCACCCTGGCGTACACGAAGAACAGCCTCAAGAGCGGCGACCAGATCGTGGTGGCCAGCGCCGACGGCAGCAGCCCGCGCGAGATCACCCCGAGCGCGGCGCAGATGCTGCCGGACGTGGCCTTCGGCGACTACGAGCAGTTCCAGTTCAAGGGCTGGAACAACGAAACCGTGCACGGTTACGTGGTCAAGCCGTACAACTACCAGGAAGGCAAGACCTACCCGGTGGCCTTCCTGATCCATGGCGGCCCGCAGGGCAG
>JAVWUU010000199.1:0-2609 GCA_036666995.1 Thermomonas sp. | reverse complement strand
GCTGCGGCGACGCGCGCATCCAGGGCCGAGGCGATGCCGCGGACAGTCGCGCCACTCACGCTGGCGTAGATCGCGGCGCGACGCAGGGTTTCCATGCGTGCGATCACCGGCGTGCCGGTGGCGAGCAGGCGCAGGGTGTCGGCCTGCAGGCGCGTGGTGTCGTAACTGCGGTCGGCGGCGTTCCAGCCCTTGCCCCAGGGCAGCGATGCCGCACCGCCGGTATCGAACGGATGACACAGCAACGGCGGGCCGGCGAAGGCCGCGGAAGAGAACAGCAACGCGGTGGCGAGCAGCGCGCCACGCAGGGACGATCGGTTGGAGATGCGGAACGATTGCATGGCGTCCTCCTCAGGATGCGGATGCCGCGTATCGGTGCCCGTACGCGTGCATCAGCAGGACGCTCCCGATGGGCTCTGCGTTAACCGTTGCCCTGCGTGCGCAGCCAATGCGCCATCTTGCCGCTGCGCGACGAGAACGCGTCCGGCCACTGCGTCCACCAGCGCTTGACCCGCGGATACGGCAGTGTGTCCCACCAGGCATTGAGCACGGCCATGCGATCGGTTCTCCACGCATCGCGCGTGGCTTGAGGCATCGGCAGCAGAGCCGCGAGACGCTCGAACAGCGGCCCTTCGGCGAGTTGCGGGTAGTCGCGCAGCAGCACCAGCAGGCTGATCGCATCGCGCTGTTGCGAGGCCGCGATCAGGCGGCGAATTTCATCGCCCTGTGGATCGACATCGCCGTTGCGGGCATCGATCGCATCCAGCGCGGCAACGAAGGTATCGCTGGCGCCGAACGCATGCGGCGTGCCGGCTGCGCCATCGCCATGGATGCGCACCTGCGTGCCCTGCGGCACCAGCACTTCGCGGCGCAGGTTGTCGACCTGCACCCAGCCACTGAGCACGCTCAGGCTGCCATTGCCGTCGGCGTCGACCTTGAGCAGGAATTCGCAGCCGAGGTCGATCACATCCGCACCCGCCACGCCAACCCCGAACTGCCCCGGCGGCGCCCACACCCGCGCCCACAGGCTGCCCTGCTCCAGTTGTACGCGATGGTGGCCGGTGCGCGTCTCGACCAGGCGCAGGCGCGAGCCCGCGCCGACCGCGACCTCGCCGATGCCGGCCGCACGCAGTCGGGTCATCGCATTCGCGCCTGTCTGCAGCGTGCCCTCGGGTGCAAGCGCGCTGGCCTGCTGCGCGCGACCGTCGATGCGCACGTCGCCCTGTTGCGCGATCACCTGCCACGGCGCGCCGGCGTCCCAGTGCAGGCGCTGCTGGAACCATGCGCCGACGCCGAGCGCACAGGTCGCCAGCACTGCTGCGGCGGCGAATGCGATGCGCCTACCGCGACGACGCATGTGCAACACGGGCTTCGCAGGCAATGCAGGCGCACGGAGCGGCACCTCGGCATGCGCGTGCCCGCGCAACAGCCGCTCCAGCCGCGCAACCTCCAGGTCGACCGGACCGCTGCGATCCCAGAGGTAATCGTTGTCCATGCCGTCATCGCGCATGCGCTTGTCGCCGTTGATCACGCGCCCGCTCCTGTTTTCCGTTCCGCCAATGCATCGCGCAGCAAGGCCATGCCGCGGTGCAGGTTCACCCGCACGCTGCCGGCGGTGAGGCCAGTGCGTTCGGCGATCTCAGGGCCGCTGAGGCCCTCGACCAACCGCAGCAGCAAGGTCTCCCGATAGGCCTCCGGCAGGCTGCGGATCGCCGCCAGCGCGCGTTCCGCGTCGAGGCGGTCTTCGTGCGTCGCGTGGGCGTCCACGCCTTCGATCTCGATGCCGGTCAGCGGCGCGCGCCTGCGCTTCGCATCGAGTGCGGCATGCCGGGCGATGCCGAGCAGCCAGCCTGGGAATGCCGCCGCTTCGCGCAGGTCGCCGAGGCGCAGCATCGCGGTCTCGAACACGTCCTGGGTCAGGTCGTCGGCGTCGGCTTTCTGCACGTAGCCCAGCAGCACGCCATGCACCACCGGCGCGAAACGCCGGAACAGCGCATCCATCGCGCCGCCGGTTCCCCGACGCGCGGCTTCGACCAGCACCGGCACGCTTGCTGCCTCGTTCACATCATCCCCGTCGTCGCGATTCATGGGAGGACGTGGCCGGGATGGCGAGTGTTAACGACTCAGTCGAGGAACAGGTCGGGCAGCAGCGGCAGCGCCGGATCCATCGCATATGCGGAAAGATCAGTGACGCCGGCCTCGCGCAGCACCTCGTCATCGATGAAGAACTGGCCGTTGGTGCCGCGCGCATCGCGCACCAGCACGGCGTGCGCGGCATCGCCCATGATCGATGGTGAGCGGCCATTGCCGGCCTGCACGCCCGGGATCATGTTGAGCGCATCGGTGGCGATCAACGTGCGCGGCCACAGTGCGTTCACCGCTACCCCGCGCGGGCCGAATTCGGCGGCCAGTCCAAGCGTCACGAAACTCATGCCCATCTTCGCCAGCGTGTAGCCGGTGTGCGGCGCCCACCATTTCGGATCGAGCGAGGGCGGCGGACACAACGTGAGGATGTGCGGGTTCGGTGCGTCCAGCAGGTGCGGCAGGCAGGCCTGCGCGCACAGGAAACTGCCGCGGGAATTCACCTGTTGCATCAGGTCGAAGCGCTTCAT
>JAVWUU010000198.1:0-2630 GCA_036666995.1 Thermomonas sp. | reverse complement strand
GATCAACCCCGGCCATGTCAGCGGCGAAGTGCCCGGCACGCCGACCACCGACCCGACTTTCGGCCTGCCCGCGCTATGGATCGAGGCCAGCCGGCGCGAAGAGGCACAAAGCCTGGGCTACACCGTGGTCGACCCGGCGACGGTGGTGGCCACCCACCTTTCGCACCTGATCCGCGAGCACGCACCGGAACTGCTCGGCCACGAGGAAGTGCAGCACCTGCTGGCCAACCTGGCCAAGAGTGCGCCCAAGCTCGTCGAAGATCTGACGCCGAAGGCGCTGCCGCTGTCGGCGGTGGTGCGCGTGCTGCAGAACCTGCTGGTCGAGCGCATTCCGATCCGCCAGCTGCGCAAGATCGCCGAAGCACTGGTCGAGCACGCCCCGCACAGCCAGGACCCGGCCACGCTGACCGCTGCAGTGCGCACCGCGCTGGGCCGTTTCATCGTGCAGGAGATCGCCGGAATGTCGGCGGAGCTGCCGGTGTTCACCCTCAATCCGCAATTGGAACGTGTCTTGCAGGAGTCCACGCAGGGCAACGGCGCCGCGCTGGAACCCGGACTCGCTGAGCGACTGCACCAGAGCCTGGCCGAATGTGTCAGCAAGCAGGAAGCCCGCAACGAGCCCGCGGTCGTGCTGGTACCAGGCCCGGTGCGCGCCGCGCTGGCCCGCCTGGTCCGCCACAGCGTTCCGTCGCTGTCGGTCCTGGCGTACAGCGAGGTGCCGGAGGACAAGCGCCTGAAGCTGGTTGGAACGATCAGCTGACGCCGCCCTGCAAAGCGCCAGAAAACAGACACCACTTTCAAACACCCGCAACAGACAGATTCCAAGGGGAACCCGAACCGTGCAGACCACCGACCACCCGCGTTCTCCGACCGCCACTCCGCCGACTTCGTCCCGTGACCACAGCATGAAAATCAAACGATTCGTCGCCGCCGACATGCGCTCGGCCATGAACCTGGTGCGCAAGGAACATGGTCCTGACGCCGTGATCCTGTCCAACCGCCGGATCGAGGAAGGCATCGAGATCGTGGCTGCCGCCAACTACGATGAGAGCGCCGTGCAGCGCGCCCTGGAAGCCTCGCGTCGCGACGTGGCACCGCCGCCCGCGCCGAAGCCGCGCACCGCCGCCGATGCGGTGATCGCCGCCGTGACCCGCCGTCGCAGCAGCACCCCGGCACCGGAGCCGGTGGCAGCCACCACGTCGGCCGTCGCCGCCCTGGCCCGCGCCGCCGTCGGCGCCACCGGCCGCACCCTGGACAGCGCCGACGAGATCGTGCCGACCCGTGGCAGCACCGGTTTCGCCGCTACGCTGGCGCGTGCCGCCGTCAATGAATCGACGCTGCCGGAACAGATCTTCGCCCCGTTCGCCGATGCCATCGTGGCGCCCTCGCCGGCCGCAGCCGCGCCGGTGAACCGCGCCCGCTTCCAGATCGATCCGCCGCTGGAAGACAGCGCACAGGTGTCGGCAGTGTCGCCGCCGCCGTTGCCGGTCGCCCTCCAGGCCGCCGTCACGCCCGAAGACGAAGCCCCCCATGCGCCGGTTGCCGTGCAGCCGACAGAGCTTGTGCCCGCACCGCTGCCGACCCTGGCGCCGGCACCGGCGCTGACCCTGGTCGCCGACGACGCCGAAATCCGCCACCTGCGCCAGGAAGTGGCCGGTATGCGCCAGGTGATCGAGCGCGAGATGAACCGCTTCACCGACGAGCGCCTGCGCGGCTGCCCGGTGCGCGCCACTGCGCTGGACCTGATGGACGAGTACGGCTTCGACGCTGGCATCGCCCGCGACGTGGCCATGCAGATTCCGTTGGAGACCGAAGCCCATCGTGGCCGCGGCCTGATGCTGGGGTTGATCTCGCGCAAGCTGCCGATCGCCCCGGTCGATCCGATGGAAGAAGGCGGTGTGATTGCCCTGGTCGGCCCGACCGGCGCCGGCAAGACCACCACCATCGCCAAGCTGGCCTCGCGCTTCGCTGAAGCCCATGCGGCCCGCGATGTCGCCCTGGTCACCACCGATACGATGCGCATCGGCGCCCGTGAACAGCTGTACGGCTACGGCCGCCAGCTCGGCATCGCGGTGCACGAGGCCAACAGCGGCACCGACCTGGACCAGCTGCTGGAGCGATTGAAGGACTACAAGCTGGTGCTGATCGACACCGCCGGCCTGGGCCCGCGCGACCGTGCGCTGGCCGCCCAGCTGCAGTGGCTGCGCGCCGCCCGCCAGGTGCGCACCCTGCTGGTGCTGCCGGCCAACACCAGCTTCGGTGACATGGACGAGGTGGTCCGCCGCTTCGGCGCAGCCAACCTGCAGGGCCTGGTACTGAGCAAGCTGGACGAGACCGGCCGCTTCGGCAACGCCCTGTCGGTGGCGGTGGACCACAAGCTGCCGATCACCTGGGTGACCGATGGCCAGGACGTCCCGGACGACCTGCACCGGGCCAGTGCAGCCAATCTTGTACTTCGCCTTGAAGATTTGCGCCGCGCGGCCGATATGCCCTGCAACCCGGAGTTGAACCATGCCGTCGCGTGAGTACGCCAAGCTGACCACCACCTTCCCGCTGACGGCGACCCGCAGCGAGCCGCTCGGCCCTGTGCGCACGATTGCCGTGACCGGCGGCAAGGGCGGCGTCGGCAA
>JAVWUU010000197.1:0-2682 GCA_036666995.1 Thermomonas sp. | reverse complement strand
TGAAGGTCGATGGCCGCTGGCACGCGGTGGCACGCGGCGTGTTGCGCGACGAGCTGTCGACGCAGATGCGCACGTTGACCGACCAGGCGCTGGCGATGCCGGGCAAGGATGCCGAGGCGAAGGTCGCCGCGTGGATGTCGCGCGACGACCAGACCCTGCGCTTCACCCTGGCGATGCTCAACGAGCTGGCCGCGCAAAAGTCGCTGGATTATCCGACTGCCTCGGTCGCGGTGCAGCGCCTGGCGCAGTTGGCGAGCCGCGGTTGATCCGGCTGCGTTGGGTCGGTGCGGTTCTGCATCGACCCGACGCAACACGCCAGCCGTCGCTGCATGACGGTATGCTCGACCCATGAGCACGCTCCGACTCGCACTGCTTGCCAGCCCCGCCGATGAAGCACAGGCGGCGCTCTCTGCCTTGTCCGCGTTGTATCCCGTGCATGCGCCGCAGGATGCGGACGTGATTGTCGCCCTCGGCGGTGACGGGTTCATGCTGCAGACCCTGCATCGGCATGGCGCGCTGGGAAAGCCGGTCTACGGCATGAAGTTGGGCACGGTCGGGTTCCTGATGAACCAGCATCGGCCAGAAGACTTGCTGGAGCGCATCGCCAGTGCCGAACCCGCGGTGCTGCATCCGCTGGAAATGCTGGCGCAGACCGAATCCGGCACCACCGTGGGTTCCTTGGCATATAACGAAGTCTCGCTGTTGCGACAGACACGGCAGGCCGCGCATGTCTCGATCGAGCTCAATGGCGACGTGCGCCTTGACGAGTTGATCTGCGACGGGGTGATGTTGGCCACGCCGGCTGGCAGCACCGCCTACAACTTCTCCGCGAACGGGCCGATCCTGCCGCTGGGCGCGAACGTGATGGCGCTGACTCCGATCGCGCCGTTCCGTCCTCGCCGCTGGCGGGGAGCGGTGTTGAAGTCGGGCACCGAGGTGCGCTTTCGCGTGCTGGATCCGCACAAGCGCCCGGTCAGCGCCACCGCCGATTCGCACGAGGTGCGCGACGTGATCGAGGTCCTCGTGCGCGAACAGCGCGAACGCAGCGTGACCCTGCTGTTCGATCCCGAGCACAACCTCGAGGAGCGGATCATGATCGAGCAGTTCACGGTTTGATCGAATCACGGGTTCGCGGCGCATCGCAGCGCACGCGACCGGGATCGCGGACAATGGCCGCATGCCAGAACCCGTCGCCACACTGACCGTTGCCATCACCGCGCGGGCGCTGTTCCACATGGAGGACAGCCATGGCCTGTTCGAGGCCGAAGGCGTCAAGGCCTACGCCGAGTTCCAGCGCGAACGCGAAGACGACGTGCTCGACCCCGGCATCGCGTTTCCGCTGGTGCGCAAGCTCCTCGCATTGAATCGCTACGCGCCCGCGGATGCGCCGCGGGTCGAGGTCATCCTGCTCTCGCGCAATTCCTCCGATACCGGCCTGCGCGTGTTCAATTCGATCCAGCACCACGGGCTGGACATCCGCCGCGCAACGTTCACCTCCGGCGCACCGGTGTGGCCCTACATCCTGCCGTTCGGTGCGCAGCTGTTCCTCTCGGCGAATCCGGAATCCGTGCGCAGCGCGCTTGAGGCCGGCGTCGCCGCGGCCACGATCCTGCCGGCGCGCGCACCGGAATCGGCGCATGACCAGTTGCGCATCGCCTTCGATGGCGATGCGGTGCTGTTCGGCGACGAGAGCGAGCGCGTGTCGCGCGAGCACGGTGTCGAGGCGTTCGGTCGGCACGAGCGCGAACGCGCGCGCGAACCCTTGTCTGGCGGGCCCTTCCGCGGCTTCCTCTCCGCGCTGCACGACCTGCAGGCGGCGTACCCGCGCGGCACGGCGTCGCCGATCCGCACCGCATTGGTGACCGCGCGATCGGCACCGGCGCACGAGCGGGTGATCCGCACCTTGCGGGACTGGGAGGTGCGGCTCGACGAGGCGCTGTTCCTCGGCGGGCGCGGCAAGGGGCCGTTCCTGCAGGCCTTCGGCGCCGACATCTTCTTCGACGATTCGCCGCACAACATCGATTCGGCGCGCCAGCACGTGGCGGCCGGTCACGTGCCGCACGGCGTGGCCAACGAGCCCGCGCCCTAGCGGATCACTCGTCCGGCAGGTCGATTCCGGTCAGCTTCCAGGTCAGGCCGCTGCGACGGAACTCGAATGCCACCGGCTGGCCTTCGGCGTTCTGCACCGTGGCGGTGAACAGCGACGGCGACACGTAGCCGGTCTTCGCGCCCTTCAACGGATCTGTCGCGTGCACCTTGCCATCGGCATCCTTCTGGCCGCTGACCTGCCTGACCAGGGCGCTGCCGCGCAATAGCGTGGCGACGCCCAGTGGCGAGACCATCGCATCGATGGCCGGTTTCGAGATCAGGTCGGTGACACCGGCGATGGCATCCGTGGTGCTGCCGGCGCCGGCTCGTTCGATGATGCCTTGGGCGATGCGGGCCTGGATCTGCGGGCGCACGTTCTCGCGCAGCTGCTCGAAATCGACGAAGCGCCACAGCTCGCCATAGTTGCCACTGGCCACCACGTTGCGGATGCCATTGATCGCCAGCCATGGACCGACGGCCACGAATGCCAGCAGCGCGAGCAGGATCACTGCCGCGATGGCGAGCAGCCACTTGGTCTTCTTGTTCATCGGCGAATCCATTCCAAGCCTGCGTGCATCCTGCGCAAACGGCGAC
>JAVWUU010000196.1:0-2706 GCA_036666995.1 Thermomonas sp. | reverse complement strand
TCGGCAGGTCTTCGATTCGCGGCGTGCCCACCACTTCGCGCAACTTCTCTAGCAGCCGGTCGCCGGTGAACAGCGCGGGCCGACCGAAACCGGGATCGAGCAGGCGCAGCATCGCGCCGCGGCTGGTGCCCAGCAGCCAGTCGCGCAATGCATCCAGTTTGCCCGCCGCACAGGCGCCACCGACCAGCGCGCCGCTGGACGCACCGGCGATCGCCACGATGCGCAGGCCGCGCGCCTGCAGGGCTTCAATCACGCCGATCTGCGCCAGCCCGCGCGCGCCACCAGCGCCAAGCGCCAACGCGATCGGTTCGTCGCGCGAGGCCGCGCTGACCGGCACGCCGCCCATCACGGCTGCTGGTAGTTGCCGAGTGCGAGCTGCAGGTGCGCGCGCGCCTGTTCGCGCAACACCTTCGGCTCCACGATCTCGGCATCGGCGCCGTAATGCAGCACGTCCATCAGCAGTTCGCGCGGTACCGAATACGGCACCTTCAGCTCGTAGCGACCATCGGGCAGGAAGCGGCCCTGCTGTTGCGAATGCCAGTGCTCGTCGGCGACCCAGCGCGCGGCCTTGGCGCTGAACAGGATCGTCGCCCAGCCCTTCGGGGCCCCGGAAAAGATGCCGTAGCTGCCGGCGAGGTGAGCGTTGAGTTCTTCGTCGGCCACGTCGCGCGCAACGCCATCGGCAAAACGCGCACCGGTGATGCGGTCGATGGAGAAGCTGCGCAATTCCTGCTTGGTTTCGTCCCAGGCATCCAGGTACCAGTTGTCGCGGTAATGCGTCAGCCGTTGCGGACTGACGTTGCGACGGGTTTTCTCGTCGGTCGAGCGCGCGCGGTAATCGAACGCCAGCTTGCGCCGTTCCAGCACGCTCGAGGCGACGATGCGGAACGCAGGCTCGTCCATCCGGCGGATGCGATGCGGGATCACCCGCACGCGCTCGACCGGCCAGGTCTTGCCGCCGGAATGCGCGTCCAGCAGTTTCTCGACGCGCTGCTGCAGCGGCGCCATCGCGGCCGACAACATGCCGCCGGTGCTGCGCGAGAGCAGTTGCTGGGCGGCCAGCAACGCATGCAATTCCTCGGAATTCAGCCACAGGCCCGGCAATTCGAAGCGCTCGGCCTCGTTCTTGTCGTAGCTGAAGCCGGCCTCGCCATCGCCGATCAGCGGCGCCATCAGGCCGTCGCGCAGGAAGGCGAGGTCGCGATATACGGTGGCGCGCGAGCAGCCGAGTTCATCCTGCAACCGGGCCACGGTCACCGGACGGCGGGACGCCTGCAGCACGCGGTGCAGGCCGATGATGCGTTCGTAACGATCCATGCGCCGATTATGCCGCCATGTCGTCGGAGGGCGCTCGCTGGTCGCCGGCTGCGGTCGCGCGGCACAATGCAACTCGACACGCTATCCGCTCGAAGGATCCCCACGATGCAGTCCACCCGCCACACGCTGTGCCGCTCCCTGATCACGATCGCCATGCTGGCCGCACTCGCCGCCTGCAAGCAATCCGCGCCCCTCGCCACGAACAAGGACGCGGATGCCGCCGCCGCGACGGCAGAAGCGACGGCCGCGGCACCGGCGACGCCGGTCGAGGCAGCGAACGCCCCGTTGACGCCGGCACCCGCCGCCGACACGGCTACGACAGCGGTCGAGGTCATGCCCGTCGTCGCCGACAAAGCGGCAAAGGACGCGGTGATCGCAGCCATGGACAAGTTCAAGGCCCTGCGCAGCTACCGCATGACGATGCTCCGCAGCGATGGCCCGACAGGCCGGACCGGCAGCACCATCGACTACGCGGCACCGGATCGTTACCGCATCGAAACCGCCGGCCTGCCGCTGCAGGTGGTGATCGGCGATACCCTCTACGCCACCAGCGAAGGCGGCACCAAGGCAACCCCGCTGCCTGCCGGCGACATCGCCTCGTGGCGCGACCCCGTTGGCCTGTTCGCGACCGGCGACGACTTCACCGCCGAAAAGGGTCCCAGGCGCTTCGTCTTCGGCATGCCGACCACCGAGTACAAGCTGCTCGTCGGCAAACCGGTCGCGCACAACGTGAACGTCCTGATAGGCCCGAAGGGCCTGCCGGTGAAGCTGGAAAGCGAGTCGGTCATTGCTGGCAAAGCGGTCGTCACCATGGTCAGGTATTCGCACTTCGACAGCGCCGACATCAAGATCGACGCGCCGAAGTAATCCTTCGCTTCGGCCAGTGCGCGCGGCACAATGCGCGGATGGCCGATCCCGTCCTCAACCTCTCGCCCTCGCCCGGCGACGAGGTGAAATCGACTACCTGTTACATGTGCGCCTGCCGCTGCGGCATCAAGGTGTGGCTGCAGGACGGGAAGATCCGCTACATCCAGGGCAACCGCGACCATCCGGTCAACCAGGGCGTGCTCTGCGCCAAGGGTGCCAGCGGGATCATGCAGCACTACTCGCCGGCGAGGCTGCGCAAGCCGCTGCTGCGCGTCGGCGAACGCGGTGCCGGCGAATTCCGCGAGATCGAATGGGACGAGGCGCTCGACCTCGCGACGTCGTGGCTCAAGCCGATCCGCGAACGCAATCCCGATGAACTCGCCTTCTTCACCGGCCGCGACCAGTCGCAGGCGCTGACCGGCTGGTGGGCGCAGCAATTCGGCACGGTGAACTACGCCGCGCACGGCGGCTTCTGCTCGGTGAACATGGCCGCGGGCGGTCTGTATTCGGTCGGCGGCAGCT
>JAVWUU010000195.1:0-2787 GCA_036666995.1 Thermomonas sp. | reverse complement strand
TCGACCTCAACGTGCGTGGACTGTTTGCGCTGTCGCAGCAGGTTGCGAAGCGCTCGATGCTGCCGCGCGGCAACGGGCGGATCATCAACGTCGCGTCGGTGGCCGGACTGCGCGGCAATGCCGGTGGTGTGTTGAAGACTGCCGCCTACAACGCGTCGAAGGGCGCGGTGGTCAACCTGACCCGCGCACTGGCGGCGGAGTGGGGCGGTCGCGGCATTACCGTGAATGCGATCGCGCCGGGCTTCTTCCCGTCGAAGATGAGCCAGGGCGTGATCGCGGCAGTTGGCGAAGAGGCGCTGATGGGCAACGCGCCGCTGCGGCGGCTCGGTGGCGATGAAGACCTCAAGGGCGCGGCGTTGCTGTTCGCCTCCGATGCCGGCCAGCACATCACCGGCCAGGTGCTGGCGGTCGATGGCGGATACACCGCGGTATGAAGATCGAGACGCTACGCGGCAAGGTCGCGGTGATCACCGGCGCGGGCTCCGGCTTCGGGCGCGAATTCGCGCGCATCGCGGCGGCGGAGGGCATGGCGCTGGTATTGGTCGATGTGCAAACGGATGCGCTGGCCGAGACCGTCGCCGAGCTTGAAGGCAGCGACATCCTGCACCGCGTGCTCGATGTCACCGATGGCGCGGCGATGGACACGCTTGCTGCCGATGCATTCGCCCGCTTCGGTACGGTGCACCTGCTGTTCAACAACGCCGGCGTTGGCAGCACCGGCCTGATGTGGGAAGCCACCACGCGCGACTGGGAATGGGTGCTTGGCGTGAACCTGTGGGGCACGATCCACGGCGTGCGCGCGTTCGTGCCGCGCATGCTGGACGCGGCACGCGCCGATCCAACCTACAGCGGACGCGTGATCAACACCGCCTCGATGGCGGGTTTGATCGACCCGCCGTTGATGGGCCCGTACAACGTCGCCAAGCACGCGGTGGTGTCGCTGTCGGAAACGCTGCACCAGGACCTGTCCTTGGTGACCGAGCAGGTCGGTTGCTCTGTGCTATGTCCGTCGTGGGTAGCGACCGGTATCGCCAAGTCGCATCGCAATCGCCCGCATGACGATCCCACCCGCTCGCGCGCCGCGGCACTGGGCGGGGCGATGGTGGAGAAGGCCATCGCATCGGCCAAGGTCACCGCGATCGACGTGGCCAATCTGACCTTCAATGCCATCGCCAACGACCGCTTCTGGATCCTGCCGCATCCCGAAGCACTAGAGGGCGTGCGTACGCGTGCCGCTGCGCTGGTCTCCGGCGATGTGCCCGCCGATCCCTACGCCGCGATCCCGCACCTGCGCCAGCAACTTGTCGCTGCGTTGCGCGCCCCCTGACCCGGACACCGCATGGACCTGAATTTCAGTAGCGAGGAAATCGCGTTTCGCGACGAGGTGCGCGCGTTCGTCGCGATGCACCTGCCAGCCGATATCCGAGACCGCGTACGCCGTGGCGACGAGTCGCACCTTGCGGACGACGTGCGTCGCTGGCAACGCATCCTGTTCGAGCGCGGCTGGGGCGCGGCGATGTGGCCGGCCGAATTTGGCGGCACCGGCTGGGACAAGACCCGCCAGTACCTGTTCGACATCGAATGCGTCACCGCCGATGCGCCGATCCAGTTGCCGTTTGGCCTGAAGATGGTCGCGCCGGTGATCATGCGCTACGGCTCGGACGCGCAGAAGGCACGCTTCCTGCCGCGCATCCTGGACGCCACCGATTGGTGGTGCCAGGGCTATTCCGAGCCGGGCAGTGGCTCCGACCTTGCTTCATTGAAGACGCGCGCCGAGCGCGATGGCGACCACTACGTGGTCAACGGCCAGAAGGCGTGGAACACATTGGGTCAGTTCGCTGACTGGATCTTCTGCCTGGTGCGCACCGATCCAGCGGCCAAGCCGCAGCGCGGGATCAGCTTCCTGCTGATCGACATGAAGACGCCCGGCATCCGCGTGCAGCCGACGCGCCTGCTGGACGGTCGCCACGAGGTCAACGAGATCTTCTTCGACGATGTGCGCGTCCCAGTCGGCAATTTAATTGGCGAGGAAAACGCAGGCTGGACCTACGCCAAGTTCCTGCTCGGTCATGAACGCACCAACATCGCCGGGATCGGCGCCAGCCGGCGCGAGCTTGCCCGCCTCAAGCGCATGGCCGGGAATGCGAAGCGTGCAGGTGCATCGCTGCTTGACGATCCGATCTTCGCCACCCGCATCGCCCAGGTCGAACTGGAATTGAAGGCGCTGGAAGTCACCAACCTGCGGGTGATCTTCGCCGAAGCGCGCCAGCAGGCACCGGGGCCAGAGGCGTCTATGCTGAAGATCCGCGGCACCGAGATCCTGCAGCGGATCAGCGAATTGCAGGTCGAGGCGCTCGGTGCGCGTGCATTGCAGTTCGACGGCGATGGCGAAGACGTGCCGCGTGCGGTCGGTCAGTACATGAACCTGCGCAAGCTCAGTATCTACGGCGGATCCAACGAGATCCAGCGCAACATCATCGCGCAGATGGTCCTGCAACTCTGACGAGGACGACACATGGATTTCTCCTTCACCGATGAGCAGCAGATGCTGCAGGACTCGATCCGCCGTTACCTGGAAACGAGTTACGGACTTGAACATCGCGCGGGCATCCTTGCCAATGAGGCGGGCTGGTCGGCGACGACGTGGGCCGAACTGGCCGATCTTGGTTTGCTGGCGCTGGACATCGACGAAGCCGATGGCGGCATCGGTGCCGGGCCGATCGGCACGATGCTGGTGTCGCAGGCGACCGGCGCCGGGCGCGTGCTGGTGGCGGGTGGTTGCCCTGG
>JAVWUU010000194.1:0-2788 GCA_036666995.1 Thermomonas sp. | reverse complement strand
GATCCACGACCTGTCGCACCGCAATCTCCGGCGATGCGAGTGAAGCACCGATGCACAGCAGCGTCAGCGCTCCACCGATGCCCGGCAGCAGCATCCTGCTCCCCCGCGAGCGCGAGCGCGGCACCTCGATGATCGCGTCGATGCGTTGCTCCAGCGTCGACAGCGACGCGGCGGCGCACAGCACCTGCGCGCTGGCGTGCTGTGTGGCGGGAAGCAGATGCGCGATCGAGTCGAGCAAGGCCTCGGCATAGTCCGTCGGCGCACCGAATGCGCGTGCCGCGCGCACGTCGCAGGCGACCTCGCGGGACGCATCAGTCGCCTTTCCGAGCATGCGGATCAGCGGATTCCACCAGAACAAGGCTTCGCCCAGTCGCTGCAAGAACAATGCATGCACATCCTTGCGCTGGTGATGGGTGGCCTCGTGCAGCACGACGGCCCGCAGCGCTTCCGTCGGCAAGGCCTCCGCCATCGCCTGCGGCAGCACGATCCTGCGCCGCAGGATGCCGACGGCAGCCGGCCCAAACGCGGGCGTAACCAGGATTTCGACATCGGCCGGGACCAGCGCTGCGCAGGCATCCTCCAGCTCACGCGAGCGACGCGATGACGCCACGATCCGACGCAGGCCGACATGCGCCGCGCACAAGCGCAACAGATGCCACGACGCGCCAGCCAGCCACGCCGCGAGCAGCAGCGCGGCGAGCGCGGGCGCGATGCCGAACCCGGATTGCGCAACGGCCTGCGTTGGCAACACCTGCATTGCGCCGAGGTCGGGCGCAGCGGTTTCGATCAGCACGCCAGCGTTCGAAGTAGTCGCGAACAATCCGCCTGCCTGCAGCGCAACCGCCGGACCCAGGATCACCAACGCGAATGCCAGCGACAGCAAATCCGCGCGTCGCTCCGGCGCGATCGCGCGCATCCGCAACGCGATGCAGGCGACCGGCACGATGAGCAGGCTCGCAAGCATGTGCGCACTCGCGTACTGCAGGAGCCAGTTCGCCGTGGCGTCCATCATTTGCCTGCCTTAGGGCGCGCGCGTCGCACCTTGTCGCGCAACGCATCGATCCTTGCCGGATCGATGTCGTGGTGCTCCAGCAGGTGCACGGCCAACGCGTCCGGGGAACCATCGAACAATTGCGCCATCAGGTTGTGCAATGCGCGATCCCTGACCTCGGCCTTGGTCAATGTGGGCCGATAGATGAAGGCCCGGCCCTCCTGGCGGAACGCGACGAGATCCTTCTTGTGGAGCACGCCGAGCATGGTCAGCACCGTGGTGTAGGCAAGCGGTTTGCTCGGGGCCAGCCCGTTCGCGACATCGCGGACGGAACCTTCTCCAAGCGCCCACAGCACCTCGAGGATGGCCTGCTCGGCTTCGGTCACCGACTGGGAAGGAGGACGCGCCATGGAGAACCACTAATTCCGTAGTTGTTGCCAGCCTATGGGATCCGGGGACGGCGCGTCAACTATCGAATTAGTCGTCGATGCACTTCAATGCCCGATGTCGATGTCGCATCGATAACGAGGGCGGACGGGCGCTTCTGGATGGTGGGTCGTGATGGATTCGAACCATCGACCTACGGATTAAAAGTCCGCAGCTCTACCACTGAGCTAACGACCCATCGGGTGCCGCGCCAGCAGCGCGGGCGCGCATTCTAACCGATGGCCCCGTCCACGTAGCGCGTGGGATCGGCAACGCCGGCCTCGTCGAAGCCCTGCGCACGCAGGCGGCAGGCATCGCAGTGGCGACAGGCGCGACCGTCGGCATCGGCCTGGTAGCAGCTCACGGTCTGGGCGAAATCCACGCCCAGGCGCAGGCCTTCGCGGACGATGTCGGCCTTGCTCATGCGCATCAGCGGCGCATGCACCTGGAAGCGCTGGCCTTCGACGCCGGCCTTGGTGGCGAGGTTGGCGAGTGCCTCGAAGCCGGCGATGAACTCCGGCCGGCAATCCGGATAGCCGGAATAGTCGACGGCATTCACACCGCAGAACAGGTCGGTACCGCCCAACACTTCGGACCAGCCCAGCGCCACCGACAGCATGATCGTGTTGCGCGCCGGCACGTAGGTGGACGGGATGCCGACGCCGATTTCGTGGCCGTCGTCATCGGTCGGCACGGCGATGTCGGCGGTCAGCGACGATCCGCCGATGCTGCGCAGGTCGACGGTCACGGTCTTGTGCGCGACCGCGCCGAGCGCCGTCGCGACGCGCGCGGCGGCATCCAGCTCCGAGGTGTGGCGCTGGCCGTAGCGCACGCTGAGCGCATGCACGTCGAAGCCGGCCTCGCGGGCGATGGCCAGCACCACGGCGGAATCCATGCCGCCGGAAACAAGCGCGACGGCGGGTTTGCGGGATGCGGTCATCGGCCGGGCTCGTCGTTCCACAGGAGTTTGTGCAGTTGCATCTGGAAGCGCACGGGCACGCGTTCGGCGACGATCCAGTCGGCCAGTTCGCGCGCCGGCACTTGCGTGGCGCTGGGCGAGAACAGCACGTCACAGACCTCGTGCAGGCGGTGTTCGGCAACGACGTCCTTGGCCCAGTCGAAATCCGCGCGCGAGCAGATCACGAACTTGACCTGGTCGCGCGGGGTCAGCAACGGCAGGTTGCTCCACAGGTTGCGATCGACTTCGGCGGAACCCGGGGTCTTGATGTCGAGCACGCGCGACACGCGCGCATCGACGCCGGCAATATCGATCGCGCCGGATGTCTCCAGCGAAACGCTGTAACCGGCATCGCACAGCTTCGCCAGCAGTTGCAGGCAGCGTTTCTGCGCCAGCGGCTCGCCGCCGGTCCC
>JAVWUU010000193.1:0-2947 GCA_036666995.1 Thermomonas sp. | reverse complement strand
TCGGTGTTGCCGCTAAAGGGCGAGCCGCCGATGACGCGGTTCCTGGCTGAACAGTTGTCGACGTCGCACTGGTATTCGATGGAACCGGCCACGCGCGATTTCGGCTATGTGCCGAAGGTGACGATGGCGGAAGGGCTGGAAAGGTTGCGGGCCGCGCTGGCCGGCTGAGCGTGCCCGCTGGGCGGTGGGGATGTGCAGCCGCTCCGTCCAGTCATCCAGGACTGAGTCGCGGGCGCGGGCACGCCGCTGCGCGGCTCTCCCGGCCCGGCGCAATGCGCCGGTCGTTTGCGCAGCCACGCGGCAATGCCGCGTAAGCAGCCTGCGCTCACCCATGGCCCGTTCTGCACATCCCCACCGCCTAGCGGACACGCAACTCACCGGTGTATTCATCCAACGCCCATACAATGTCCGCATGACCGAAGCGCCCTTCAACTGGAAGCAACCCGCCGGCAAGGCGCTGGAACTCGCGCTCAACCGGGCGCTGGCGCTGGATGTGGACACACAGGCCGCGTTGCGCGGGCTCGACGGGCAGCGGGTTGCGTTGCAGCTGACATCGCCACCCCTGGCCTTGCAGGTGCGGGTGGATGGCGACGCGCTGCGCGTGGGTCCCGTCGATGCGGAACAGGAACCCGACCTTGGCGTGCGCAGCACGCTGGCGGGCCTGCTCGGGCAGATCCCGATGTTCCGCCGCGACGATGCCCCGCCGGTCGGCAAGCTGCGTATCGAGGGCGATGCCGAACTCGCGCGTCGCCTGCAGCAGTTGGCGCAGAACTTCGATCCCGACTGGCAGCAGCCGTTCGTCAGCGTGTTCGGCGATGTCATCGGCGTGCAGATCGCGAAAGCGGTATCCGCGGGCTTGAGGCAGGCGCAGGTCGCCGGCAGGAACCTGGCCGAGACCGCCGCGGAATTCGTCACCGAGGAAAGCCGCGACGTGGTGCCGCGCGCGGAACTCGATGCCTTCCACGACGATGTCGATGCCCTGCGCGACGACGTCGAGCGCATCGCCGCGAAGATCGCGCGCCTGCGCCGTGAACGTGGACTCGAGGCATGAAGTCCGCATTGCGCGCATGGAAGATCGGTCGGGTGCTGCTGCGCTATCGCCTCGACGACCTGCTCGATGACACCCCGGCCGAGCGCTGGTTGAAGCTGATGCGGCCGTTCGTGCCGCGCGCCTCGGCGCAGGTCGCCTCGCAGACGCGTGGCGCGCGCCTGCGGCTGGCGCTGCAGGAGCTCGGGCCGATCTTCGTCAAGTTCGGGCAGATCCTGTCGACCCGCCGCGACCTGGTGCCGCCGGACATCGCCGAGGAACTGACCCACCTGCAGGACCGCGTCGCGCCGTTCGATGGCGAGACCGCGCGCACGCTGGTCGAGACGGAACTGGGCCGCGGCATCGCCGAAGCCTACGAGACCTTCGATACCACGCCGCTTGCATCGGCCAGCATCGCGCAGGTGCATGCGGCGACGCTGCATGGCGGTCGCGAGGTCGTGGTCAAGGTGCTGCGACCGAACATCCGCAAGCAGATCGCCGCCGATGTCGCCCTGCTCAACAGCGTGGCCGCGATCGTCGAACGCACGCATCCGAATGCGGACAAGATCCGCCCGCGCGAGATCGTGGCCGAGATCGAAACCACCCTTGCCGCCGAGCTCGACCTGCAGCGCGAGGCCGGCAACGCCAGCCTGCTGCGCCGCAACTGGATCGATTCGCCGGACCTGTTCGTTCCCGAGATCATCTGGTCGCACACCGCCGAGCGCGCGATGACGATGGAGCGCGTGCGCGGCATCCCGTCCGACGACATCGCCGCGCTGGACGCCGCCGGCATCGATCGCAAGGCGCTCGCGGCGAAGGGCGTGCGGGTGTTCTACCAGCAGGTGTTCCGCGACAATTTCTTCCACGCCGATGCGCACGCCGGCAATATCTGGGTGGACCCGGCGCGCAAGGCGGATCCGCGTTTCATCGCGCTGGATTTCGGGATCATGGGCCAGCTGTCCAGCGAGGACCAGTACTACCTCGCCGAGAATTTCATGGCGATCTTCAATCGCGACTACCGCCGCATTGCCGAACTCCATGTGCAGGCGGGCTGGATGCCGTCGCACATCCGCATCGACGAACTCGAAGCCGCGGCGCGCGCGGTCTGCGAGCCGTACTTCACCCGCCCGCTGAGCGAGATTTCGTTGGCCGAAGTGCTGGTCAAGCTGTTCCGCACCGCGCAACGCTACGAGCTCACCCTGCAGCCGCAATTGATCCTGTTGCAGAAGACCCTGCTCAACATCGAGGGCGTGGGTCGCCAGCTGGATCCGAAGATCGACATCTGGGCGGTGGCCAAGCCGGTGCTGGAAAAAATCCTGGTCGAGCGCTACAGCCCGCAGCGGCTGGCCGGCGAATTCCGCAAGCGCCTGCCGGAAATGATCACCCGCGCGCCGGACGTGCCGCGCCTGCTGCACGCCTGGTTGCAGCAGCAGGTGGAGGGCAAGCACGAGTTGTCGATGCGCTCACGCGACCTCGCCGAACTCACCCGCATCGCACACGGCGCGCAGAAGCGCGTGGTGGCCGCGGTGCTCGGCTCCGGCCTGCTGATCGTGGCGGCAGTGCTGTACGCACTCGAGGCCGGCGGCCCGCAGCTGCTGGGCGTGCCGATCTCGACGTGGGTCGCAGGCGCGGGCGGGCTGTGGGCCTTGCTGGCGGCGTGGCCGCGGCGCTGAGTGGAAGGGAATTGTATAACCCGCTTGCCAGCGATTAAGGTGCGCGCCATGCCGCCTCGCGCCTCCCTCGCCAACTGCCTGCGCATGGCCCTCATGGCCATGCTCTTGCTGGGCCTGTGCCTGCAGCCGGTGTTCGCCGCGATGGGCGAGGCCCATGAAGCGGTCGCGCATGCCGCGGGTGCCGCTGCGCACGCCCATGTGGATGTCGAAGGCGTGGATGGCGACAGTGACCCGACCGACAACGACG
>JAVWUU010000192.1:0-2983 GCA_036666995.1 Thermomonas sp. | reverse complement strand
TCGCCTACCCGCGCGCGCCGGGCACCGCGGAGTTCTGATCGCGTGGATGCCGACTTCGTCCTGTTCCTCGCACTCACTGCCTTCGCCATCGCGATCGCCGGCGCCACCGCATTCGTGATTTTCTGGCCGCTGGCGCTGGTGCACATCCGCGACCGTCATCCGCAGATCACCGCGCGCCTCGGCGAAGGCGCGTTCCTCAAGCCGAAGGCGTTGTGGTGGCTGCTGCGCGGCGATTACTACGCAACTCCGGATCGCAACTTGAGTGGCCTGGCCACGCCCTCGCGGATCTCGCTGCTGGTGATCCTGGGCGGCATCGCGATGGGTGGCGTGCTGTGGATCATCGGACAGGCATTGGCATGAACGACGCGAACAACGACAGTTGGTGGCTGGCCACGCTCGGGCTCACCATCGTTTGGGCACGGCTGCGCGAACGCGATGCCGGCACCGCCGAGGTGTTCGACAGCGATGGCAACACCTTGGCCTATGACAGCCTGGACACGGCGCGTGCTGCGCTGATGGATGCCGAGTTCGTCGAATACGACGGCCTGGACGAATACGACGCACTGCACCGCGGCTTTTCGCTGCACGATGTCGCACCGCCACGCGCGCGCGACGACAACGCCTTGCGCGGGTTGATGATGCAGCAGCTCGGCGGGCGCGCCTGAGCCGCGATGTACCAGCCGCGCGCCTTCGTCCAGACCGACCTCGCGCAGCTCGACACCCTGTTCGCCGCGGATCCGTTCGTCACTCTCATCACGAATGACCAGGCAGGTGCTGCGTTCGCCTCGCACCTGCCAGTGCTGTATCGCCGCGATGCCGATGGCATCCGCATCGAAGGCCACTGGGCCCGTCCGAATCCGCAAGCCGCCCATACGGGCGATGCATTGCTGATCGTGCACGGCCCGCATGCCTACGTCTCGCCGGGCTGGTATCCGGACAAGGAAGCCGCCGGACGCGTGCCGACCTGGAACTATGCAGTGGCGCATCTGCGCGGTCGCCTCGACATCTTCGACGACGAGGCCTCACTGGGCGACCTGGTCGCGCGGCTGAGCCGGCATTTCGAGGCGACCGTGGGCAGCGACTGGGAATTCGATCCTGCGGACGCGCGACAACGCGCCATGCTGCGCGGCATCGTCGGCTTCCGTTTCGTGCCCAGCCAGGTCGACATCAAGTTCAAGCTCAGCCAGAACCACCCGCTTGCGAACCGGCATGCGGTGATCGCCGCGTTGTCTCATCTCGATGACGCCGATGCACGCGCTGTCGCTGCGCTGATGAGCACCACACTTCCCTGAGGACACGCACGATGGACCTGAACCTCAACGGCAAACACGCACTCGTCTGCGGTGCCTCCGAAGGCATCGGCCGCGCGACAGCGATCGAACTGGCGGCACTGGGCGCGAACGTCACCGTGCTGGCGCGCCGCGAATCGGCACTTCAGGCGGTGGTCGACGCGCTGCCGAACAATGGCACGCAGCGGCATGGCCTGCTGGTGGCCGACATCGCCGCGACCAATGCATTGCGCGACTCGGTCGTGGCACTGGCATCCACCAGTCCCGTGCATATCCTGATCAACAACACCGGGGGGCCGCCCGCTGGCAGCGCGCATGGCGCGGAGATCGCGGCCTACCTCGACGCCTTCAACAAGCACATCGTCGCCAACCAGACCCTGCTGCAGGCCGTGCTGCCGGGCATGCGCGGCGCGCGTTGGGGCCGCATCGTCAACGTGATCTCGACCTCGGTGTACGAACCGATCCCCAACCTCGGCGTCTCCAACACCATCCGCGGCGCGGTCGCGAGCTGGGCCAAGACCCTGTCGCGCGAACTCGGGGCGGACGGCATCACCGTCAACAACGTATTGCCGGGCTACACCCGCACCCAGCGGCTGGACCAGATCCTGGGCGATCGCAGCGCTGCGACCGGCAAGACGCAGGAGGAAGTGGCTGGCGGGATGCTGGCCAGCGTCCCGGTCGGCCGTTTCGCCGAGGCCGGCGAGATCGGCGGGGTCATCGCCTTCCTGTGCGCGCCGGCTGCGGCCTACGTCAACGGCCAATCGCTGGCGGTGGATGGCGGGCGCATGCAATCGATCTGATCTCTACTACCGTCATTCCGGCGAAAGCCGGAATCCGGTTTTTTGCCAGGAGAGCACCCAGAAGAGCTGGATTCCGGCTTTCGCCGGAATGACGAGCTGTGCTTTCGCTCTAAACTAGGCGCATGCAACGCATCCCGCACTGGATCGATGGCAAGCCCGTCCCACCCGCGAGCGCGGAATGGCTGGACGTGTTCGACCCCGCGACACGCAAGGTCGAAGCGCAGGTCGCCGATGGCGATTCAGATGACGTCGATGCCGCGGTGCGCTTAGCGCAGGCTGCATTCCCCGCATGGTCGGCGTTGCCGAACAGCGAACGCGCCCGGTGGATGGAACGGCTGGCGGATGCAGTGGAAACACGCATCGATGCGTTTGCCCACGCGGAAGCCATCGACGCCGGCAAGCCGCTCGCCCTAGCCCGCGACATCGAGATCCCGCGCGCGGTCAGCAACCTGCGCTTCTTCGCACATGCGGCCACGCAATTCTCCAGCGAGTCGCACCATGGCGAGGCCGGGCTGAATTACACGCTGCGCCTGCCGCTTGGCGTGGTCGGCTGCATCAGCCCGTGGAACCTGCCGCTGTACCTGTTCACCTGGAAGATCGCTCCTGCGCTCACCGCCGGCAACACGGTAGTCGCCAAGCCCTCCGAGGTCACCCCGCGCACGGCGGCATTGCTGGCCGAACTCGCCGCGGAAATCGGCATGCCGCCGGGCGTGCTCAACGTGGTCAACGGCCTTGGGCCGAAGGTCGGCGAGGCCATCGTCCGCCATCCCGACATCAAGGCGATCAGCTTCACCGGAAGCAGCGCGGTCGGTCGCCGCATCGCCGGCATCACCGGCCCGATGCTGAAGAAGACCTCGCTGGAACTGGGCGGCAAGAACGCGACCCTCATCTTTG
>JAVWUU010000191.1:0-3007 GCA_036666995.1 Thermomonas sp. | reverse complement strand
TGGCGCCGCTCATGCTGGACTTAAGTCGATTCATTTCGCCATCGAACTGGACGTCTTCCGCGTCCTCTCCGCCTCCCCCTGCGGATTGCTTGATCGACCAACCGATTCCGCCCAGGAACGCCAGCACGAGCAACATCGCCAAAAGGACGGAAATGACCTTTGCGAATTTGAATGCCACGTCTAGCAACCGATCTGCGAATCCTGCGCGCATAACTCCCCCGTTGTTGATCCCCGAGTGAACGGTACATAAATCCAGCAGCCGTGGGCAAGCCCAAAACGCAAACGGCCCGGATCGCTCCGGGCCGTTTTTGGTTGCTTCGATGTCGCTGCGCTTACGCCGCGAACAACGCCTTCATCTTCTTCAGCGCGTTGGCCTCGACCTGGCGGATGCGTTCTGCGGAGACGCCGTATTCGTCGGCCAGTTCCTGCAAGGTCACCTTGCTGTCGGCATCCAGCCAGCGGCGCTTGATGATGTCGCGCGACCGCGCATCGAGCTGGGCCATGCCTTCGCGCAGCAGGTCCAGTTGGTTGTCCTCGTCGTTGGCCGACTCGTAAGCCATCGCGGGGTCGATGTCGTTGTTGGCGACGAGGTAGTTCACCGGAGCGGGCGGCGCGTTGTCGTCGTCGGCGTCATCCGGCGCATCGAAACCGATGTCGCGACCGGACAGGCGCGATTCCATTTCCAGCACTTCGCGCTCGGAGACGTTGAGGTCCTTCGCCACCGCGCTGACTTCCGCCGCGTTGAGCCAGCCCAGGCGGGTCTTGCTCTTGCGCAGGTTGAAGAACAGCTTGCGCTGCGCCTTGGTGGTCGCGACCTTGACGATGCGCCAGTTCTTGATGATGAACTCGTGCATCTCCGCGCGGATCCAGTGCACGGCAAAGCTCACCAAGCGCACGCCGACGGTCGGATCGAAGCGCTTCACCGCCTTCATCAGGCCGATGTTGCCTTCCTGGATCAGGTCGCCGATCTGCAGGCCGTAGCCGCTGTAGCCGCGGGCCACGTGGATGACGAAACGCAGGTGCGACAGGATCAGTTCCTGCGCCGCGGCGATGTCGTTGTTCTCGCGCAGGCGGTGGGCCAGGCGCTGCTCGTCCTCGACGGTGAGGACCGGGATCTGGTGCACGGCGCCGATGTAGGCCTCCAGCGAACCCATGGCGCTCGGGATCGGCAGGTTGTTGGCGACGAGGGCGGTAGACATGGTTGCTCCGTTCATGTGGGCGATGTTAGCAGTCGACATATGTGACTGCTAACCCTGCCAATAGTTCACTACTGTTGCATTCATGGAACGCTGGCGCGCCCAAGACCCCATTGGGACATACGTCCCGTTGAGAACACGTGGGGATGCGCCCCGCCGGGCGCAAGGCCCGTGCAGCGATGGCTGCTTCAGGCCGCCCGTGCGGCCATGCCGGCGTGGCGGAGCAAGGCGTCTACACTCGGCGGGCGGCCGCGGAAGGCGGTGAAATTCTCCAGCGCGCTGCGGCTGCCGCCACGCGAGAGCACTTCGGCCAGGAACCGCGCGCCGGTCTCGGCGAGCTGGTCCGGGGCTTCCTCGAAGGCAGCGTAGGCATCGGCGCTGAGGACCTCGGCCCACTTGTAGCTGTAGTACCCGGCCGCATAGCCGCCGGCGAAGATGTGGCTGAACTGCTGCGGGAAACGGTGCCAGGCCGGCGGGCGATTGACCGCCACCTCGTCGCGGATGCGCTCCAGCAGCGCGAGCACGCTGTCCTGCGCGGGATCGAAATCGCCATGCACGGCCATGTCGAACAGGGCGAACTCCAGTTGGCGGACGGTGGCCATGCCGCTCTGGTAGTTCTTCGCCGCGAGCATCCTGTCGAACAGGTCGCGCGGCAGCGGCTCGCCGGTATCGACGTGCGCGGTCATCGCCTGCACCCGCGCCCACTCCCAGCAGAAGTTCTCCATGAACTGGCTGGGCAATTCGACCGCGTCCCATTCCACGCCGTTGATGCCGGCCACCGGCAACTCGCCGATCGCGGTCAACAGCTGGTGCAGGCCGTGGCCCATCTCGTGGAAGAGGGTGGTGACCTCGTCGTGGCTGAAGGTCGCCGGCTTGCCGTCCATGCCCTTGCCGAAATTGCAGACCAGGTAGACCAGTGGTGTCTGCACGCCGGCCTCGCTGATGCGACGGTTGCGGCAGTCGTCCATCCACGCACCACCGCGCTTGCCCTCGCGGGCATACAGATCGAGGTAATACTGGCCGAGCAGGCGACCATCGCGATCCTCGACACGGAAGAACCGCACGTCCGCGTGCCAGGCCGGCGCGCTGTCCTCGCGCACGCGGACGCCGTACAGCGATTCGATCACCTCGAACAGGCCGGCCAGCACGCGTGGCTCGGTGAAGTAGCGCTTCACTTCCTGCCCGGAGTAGCTGTAACGCGCCTGCTTGAGCTTGTCGCTGGCATAGGCCACGTCCCACGGCTGCAGGTCGTCGATGCCGAGTTCCTCGCGGGCGAATGCCTCCAGCTCCGTGCGATCCCGGCGCGCGAACGGCAGCGCGCGGCTGGCGAGGTCGCGCAGGAATGCGAGCACTTCCGCAGGCGACTGCGCCATCTTGGTGGCCAGCGAGTAGTCGGCGTAGCTGGCGAAGCCGAGCAGCTCCGCCAGTTCGGCACGCAGGGCGAGGATGCGATCGATATTGCCGCTGTTGTCGAGCGCGGGCGGGCCACTTTCCGATGCGCGCACGCCGCTGGCACGATACAGCGCCTCGCGCAATGCGCGGTCATCGGCGTAGGCCTGCACCGGCAGGTAACACGGCATTTGCAGGGTGAGCTTCCAGCCCGCGCTTTTTCCGGACGCGTCGCCGTCCTTCTCGGCGGCGGCGCGCGCGGCAGCGACGACGTCCGCAGGCAGCCCCGACAGCCGCGCTTCGTCGTCGATATTCAGAGAGAACGCATCGGTGGCGTCCAGCACGTTCTGCGAGAACGCCGCCGACAACGCAGACAATTCTTCCTGGATCGCGGCGAAGCGCGCCTTGTCGGCCTCGCCCAG
>JAVWUU010000190.1:0-3047 GCA_036666995.1 Thermomonas sp. | reverse complement strand
GGCTGACGTGGTTCCTGGAAGTGATCTGGGCGATGATCGGGTTGGCCCTGATCGCATGGCGCTGGTCGCGCTTCCCGCTCACTCGCTTGCTCTGCTGGCTGCTGGTGCTGCATGCACTGGTGCTGATCCATGGCGGCGCGCATACCTACGCGCTGACGCCCGGCGGGTTCTGGCTGCAGGACCTGCTGGGCACCGAGCGCAATCCGTGGGATCGCCTCGGCCACTGGATGCAGGGCTTCGTGCCGGCGATCCTGGCGCGCGAACTGTTGTTGCGCTGCACGCCATTGCGACGCGGCGGCTGGCTGGTCTACCTGGTGCTGGCGGCGTGCCTGAGTTTCAGCGCGTTCTTCGAGCTGATCGAGTGGTGGGCGGCGCTGGCCTACGGCGCCGACGCCGATGCCTTCCTGGCCACCCAGGGCGACCAGTGGGACACGCAGTGGGACATGTTCCTGTGCCTGTGCGGCGCAGCGACCTCGCTGCTGTTGCTGTCGCGCTGGCACGACCGCCAGCTTGGGCCGCAGGTCTTGGCCGGCAGGTAGTTCACTCGCCGGGACGGCGGAACGGCAGCACCTTTCCGCGCTCTACATCGTTGCCATCGCGATTCCACAGCACCGGCACGTCGCGCGGCGCTTCGGTTTCGTACATCGCGCGCTCGGCATCGCCCTGCTGGCGGGCGAGTTCTTCCTCGATCTCCCAGCTGTACTTGGGTTTTGCCGGTTGCGGATCCGCCCGGCGGAACAGGAAGGCCGCGATGACCCCGCCGATCGCGCCGCCCAGGTGGGACTCCCAGGACACGCCGGCCTCGCGCGGCAGGATCGTCATCAGCATGCCGCCGTAGAACAGGAACGCGAGCATCCCCGCGGCGATCGCCGCGCGGTCGCGGCGCAGCAGGCCAAGCACGAACACCAGGAAACCCAGGCCATGGGTCACGCCGCTGGCGCCGAGGTGATGCGAACCGGCATTGCCAAGCAACCATGCGCCCAGACCCGAGCCGATCCACAGCAGCGGCAGCGAACGCAGCGTCGCCTTGGGATACACCGTGCCGGCCAGCGTGCCGAGCATCAGCAGGGCGATGCCGTTGGCGACGATGTGTTCCACCGAGCCATGCAGCAGCGGCGCAGTCAGCACGCCGAGCAGGCCTTCCACGCTGCGCGGGGTGACGGTGAGGAAGGTGAAATCGAAGCCGTGCTGGGCGGCGAAGCAGATCGCCAGCAGCAGCACGAAGCCGAGGCTGGCGTTGAGTGCGCGCCGCAAGCGCAGGCGATCCTGTTGGCGTTGCAAATCGGCGGGAACGGGCATGTCCATCCGTTTCAGTTGGGCATGCCCGTCCACCGGTTCAAGGGGCCGGAGGCGTCGCCTGTGGCCGCAGCAGGCTCAGGACCACGGTCGCGCCGATGATCAACGCGACCACCGCCAGCGCGATCAGCACCGGGATCTTGTAGACATCGACCAGCAGCATCTTCGCGCCGATGAAGACCAGCACCATCGCCAGGCCGTACGGCAGCAGGTGGAAGCGGTCGGCCATGCCCTGCAGCAGGAAGAACATCGCGCGCAGGCCGAGCACCGCGAACACGTTGCTGGTCAGCACGATGAACGGGTCGTCGGTGATCGCGAAGATCGCCGGGATCGAGTCCACCGCGAAGATCACGTCGGTCACCGCGACCAGGATCACCACCACGAACAGCGGGGTGAACCAGCGCGTGCCATCGCGGACGACGCGGAACGCGTTGCCGTGGTAGTCGTCGGTCAGGCGCAGGTGGCCGCGCATCCAGCGCAAGGCGGGATTCGCCTCGAGGTCCGGTTCCTTGCCCGCCGCCAGCGCCATCTTGATGCCGGTGAACAGCAGGAACGCGCCGAACAGGTACAGGATCCAGTGGAAGCGGGCGAGCAGCAGCGCGCCGGCGAAGATCAGGATCGCGCGCAACACGATCGCGCCGATGATGCCGATGACCAGCACGCGCTGGCGCTGCACTTCGGGCACCGCGAAATAGCCGAAGATCATCAGGAACACGAAGATGTTGTCGACCGCCAGCGATTTCTCGACCAGGTAACCGGTCAGGAATTCCATGCCGATGCGGGTGCCGGCTTCATCGCCGAACTGATTGCCGGCGTGCCACCACAGCCAGGCATTGAAGGCCAGCGCCAGCGCCACCCAGCCCAGGCTCCACCACGTCGCTTCCTTGAAGGTCACCTTGTGCGGGCCACCGTGGCGCATCAGCACCAGGTCGACCAGCAGCGCGACGACGACCACGCCGGCGAACACCAGCCAGAGGAAAGGGGTACCGATCGACTCCATTGCACACTCCACCGTGGGAACCGGCGGAGGCGTCCATGCAGGGCACATGGAAGAAGAGCGCGCTTCGCCGTTCGGCGAAGGTCTCACTCACAGGCCGTCGGCCTGCCACGGTGCCGGGGTCCTGGGACCCGTAATGACGACGGCCGTGCGCGGAGTTACTCCCCTTCTTCGGCGACAATACCCGATCTTCGTTAGTCGCATGTCAAAAGGCAGTCCCATGGCCGAGCCGCTTCCCGTCGTCCGCCTCAAGAACGCCTGGAATTCCACCCACCCGTGGATCTTCCAGCGCCTGGTCGAAAAACCCGCGCAACGGCCCAAGCCGGGCAGCATCGTCGACGTGGTCGGGGTGGATGGCGTGTGGATCGGCCGCGGCTTCTACAACGGCCATTCGCGGATCGCCCTGCGCATGCTGGAGAACGATCCGGATGTCGAGGTCGATGCCGGCTGGTTCGCGCGCAAGATCGGCGAGGCCGTGCGCCTGCGCCGCGAGTTCCTCAAGCTCGACGAGGTATCGAACGCGTGGCGCGTGGTCCACAGCGAGGGCGACGGCATCAGCGGCCTGGTGGTGGACCGCTACGACGACCTGCTGGTCGTGGAGTTCTTCAGCGCCGGTGCGTACCGCCATCGCGAATGGATCTTCAACGCGTTGCGCGAACACTTCCCCGGCTGTCGCTTCCACAGCTTCGCCGACGAACACGTGCAGAAGCAGGAAAGCTTCGACTACAAGGCCACCCTGGGTACCCAGCCGGCC
>JAVWUU010000189.1:0-3129 GCA_036666995.1 Thermomonas sp. | reverse complement strand
GGTGAAGGACCCGGAGCTGGAGCAATACCCCGAAGGCAAGTACGACGGGGAGTTCATCATCAGGTACATCTTCCCGAAGTCCTACCCGGTCGGTGGCGGCATGCGCTTCGAGATCCGTGCCAGCCTGGACGGAATGACGCTCTACGACATCGACAAACTGAGCCGTGACGAGGCACGCAGCTTCGCCACCCAGGACCTCGATCCACTTGATGAAGAGTTGGGCGCACAGCCTGCAGTAACGCCGGCAACACCGGCCAAGCCCACCAAAACCTCCAAGCCCGCCAAGCCCGCACCCGTGCAGGCATCCACGGACCCGCTGGTCGATACCACGCCCTTCGGCGTGGATGCGCCGACGCCCGCTGCGGCAACTGCTCCCGGCAGTACCGAAGATGGCGACGTCGCGCTGTTCAGCTTGCTTTGGCCGCTGGGCGAGTCCGTGAAACTGGATTCGACCATCGACCGCCGCACCCTGCGCACGCAGATCGCCCGCCTTGGCGAACTGGGCTACGCGCTGGACTTCAAGACGCAGGAGTGGAGCCGCCAGGCCGAACTGCAACCTGCGTAGTACTGGGCACCGCATCTGCCGTGTTCATCCACCCGCCGGGGGTCTTCCCCACCGGGGAGGCTTCTGGCTCAATTTTTCCAGGAGGCCTCTCATGGGCTGGTATTTCTCACCCCAATCGCGGTCTGAACTGATCGCGGAGCTGATCGCACCGCAAGAGACCGAGCGCGCCAGCGTCAAGGTCATCGCCCACGCGCTGCATGGCAACGTCCTCTGGTCCGTTGCGCAAGTCACAGCCAAGGCCGAAGGCGTACACCGTGATCTCACACCGGGCCAATCCCTGTGCACCATCCGCTGCGATCTTCTGGAACGCAGCGGCGGCCAGTGGGGCTACAAGCCGCTGGACGAATCCATGCACCCGTACTACTACTCGTGCCCGCTGTCCTATCTGGACCTCGCACCGGAGCAGTCCGCCGAATGGCGTGCAGGCGTTCGCGCCTACCACGCACGGCGGCGCACACCGACGGCTTCCACGGCACCCGCCGCAGCGCTGTTGGTCTGAGCCAGGAGGAACCGACATGGACCCGATCCTGGCTGCGCTCCCGCCCGCGTTGTTGAAGCTCGTCGAAGGGAGTCTGTCCAACGACGAAGTTTCTTCCGACGAGGAAATGCTGGCGTACTTCATCAGCGACGGCCTCACCGAGGATCAGGCGCGGCGGGCACTGACCTACCGCGACCAGTACCTCAACAACATCTACCTGGACGGCTTCACGCCGATTACCGCGGTGGACGAGGCACTTCACTTCAACCCGCACACCCGGCAGTTCGAGCCGGACTGAGCGGTTTTCTTCCACCCCTTGGGGCAGTACTTGCCCCAGCGGGCGGTGCTGTTCCCGTTCATCCGAGGACACCACCATGCCCGCAGACACTTCTTCCACCACGCTTTACCGCATCGACGAATGCTCCGACGTGATGGCCGACGCTTGCGTCGGCGATGACCAAGGCAACCTCGTCTTCCTCTCGATCTGGGCGCGGGACACCGCCGTCCAGCAGTTCCTCGCTCGCCTGACCCTCGGGCGCGACGAGCAGGAACTGGACCAGTTCCACGTCATCACCGACCAGGGCGGCAGCGTCCCGGTGTTCATCGGCAACGTCGATCGTCTGGAAAAGCGCATGACTCGCGCCTACCGACGAACGCTGTTCGGATCGCTCTCCAACGTGTGGCTGTTCGATCGCCGCTGCGTGAAGCCCGACAAGGCCAACGCCAGCGCGCTCGCACTGCTGCCACGCGGCAACGCCCACCGGCTTGACCGCATGTGGACGCTGGTGCGGGACACCTGCCCGTTGCCGCTGCTCGATCACTGGCGCGAGACCGTGCTGGAACTGCTGCAAACCCGCGAGATGCTGGCCCGCCTTCCGTTCGCCCTCGGGCCACTGGAAGGTCATCGGCTCGCCATCGACGTGCCGGCGCTGACCCTGGCGCTGGGCTCCTTGATCCGCAGTGACGTACTCACCGCCTATCCTTTCCGGCCAAGATTTGGACGCCGGAAGCGGTAGCGGCTTGACCCACCCGCGGAAGCACGCCTCTGCGTGCTTCCGCCTTTCATCCCCGCCAACCAGGAGACTTCCATGGCCCTCATGTTCCCGCGGCTCGCCCGCAATTTCGTGAAAAACGGATACTTCCCCACGGATGAACCCACGCTCGAAAGAGCCCTCAACGCAATGATGCCCAGCGACGGGTCGATGTGCATCCTCGATCCCTGCGCAGGCGAAGGCGTGGCGATCGCCGAAGCTGCTCATGCCCTCGGGCGCGAGCAGGTAAAGGCGTTCGCGGTCGAGTTCGACGCCGAGCGGGCACGCCATGCCCGCGGCCTGGTCGATCATTGCCTGCATGCGGACCTCATGGACGCGATGATCTCCAAGCAGTCGTTCGGGCTGCTCTGGCTCAACCCACCGTATGGCGACCTGTCCAAGGACGTCAACGGCAATATCGGTTATCAGGGACAGGGCCGTGCCCGCCTCGAAAAACTGTTCTATCAGCGCAGCCTGTCGCTGTTGCAGTACGGCGGCGTGCTGGTCTTCATCGTCCCCGGCTACGTGCTCGACGCGGAGCTGGTCGGCTGGCTGACGCGCCACTACACCGACCTGCGGATCTACCGAGCGGTGGAAACGCAGTTCAAGCAGGTGGTGATCTTCGGTCGCAGGGTGCGTCAGCGCGAGCAGGCACCCGATGGCGTCAAGGCCGTGCGCAGTCTGTTGCTGCAGATTGGGCTTGGCGAAGTCGAAGCCGAGGAGCTGCCGAGCCAATGGCCGTTCCTGCCGTACATCGTCCCCGCCAGCCCGGCGGAGCCGGGGCATTTCTTCCGCGTGACGATGGAGCCGGAGCAGTTCGCCGATGAGGTTGGTCGGCTCCAAGGCCTCTGGCCGTCGCTGGATACGCACCTGGGAGCCGCGCAGCAGTCGCTGCGTCCGCCCGCGCGTGCCTTGTCCCACTGGCATCTCGCCCTGGCTCTGGCCGCAGGCGCGATTTCAGGCGTCGTGCAATCCAAGACGGGGCGCGTGCTCGTCGTCAAAGGTGACACCCACAAGGACAAGACGCTCCAGCGGGAATTCACCGAGCGCGAAGA
>JAVWUU010000188.1:0-3161 GCA_036666995.1 Thermomonas sp. | reverse complement strand
GCGCGCGGTGTACTCGCTGGCCAGCTTCGGATCGGCGGCGATCGCCTCGCAGGCGAAGGCCACGCCGGGCGAATACGCCAGCGCCAGGTCGCGCTGGGTGACCATCGGCTTGGTCGCGGTGACCTTGATCTTGCCCTTCGGTTCCAGCGAGTGATAGTCGAGGGCGGCCTGTTTCAGCTCGTCGCTCTGGGAGATCTCGGACATCGCATGCAGCCAACATGACGGGCTGTCCATTCTACGCGCCCACATGCGCCACGATCCGCCATGGCCCCGCCCGGCCGACCTGTGAGACAGTTTTCCGATTCCCCGCCGAGGCCCGCGCATGATCCAGCTGGATGTGGTCCAGACCGTCGCCTTCGCCGGACTGGCGCTGTTCGCCGGCTACGCGCTGTGCCGCGCGATCCCGGTGCTGCGCCGCTACAACCTGCCCGAGCCGGTAGTCGGGGGCCTGCTGGTGGCGCTGGTGGTCTGGTGGGCGCATGACCGCGGGACGCAGCTGTTCGAGCTCGACACCACCCTGCAGTCGCCGCTGATGATCGCGTTCTTCGCCTCGGTCGGCATCAACGCGAGTTTCCGCCTGCTCAAGACCAGTGGCTGGCCGGTGGTGCTGTTCCTGCTGTTGGCCACGTTCTTCGCGGTGGTGCAGAACCTGGTGGGCATCACGGTCGCGTGGCTGTTCGACCTGCATCCGATGTTCGGCGTGCTGGCAGGTTCCGCAACATTGACCGGCGGCCCGGCGACCGGGCTCGCGTTCGCGCCCGCGTTCGAAGCCGCGGGATTGCGCGGTGCCGAGTCGATCGCGGTCACGGCGGCGATGGCCGGCATCGTCTGCGGCGGGGTGATCGGTGGACCTGCGATCACCGTGCTGATGCGGCGTTATCGCATCACCGGATCGCACGCCAACGATGCCGTGCCGACACCGGTCGCCGACGACGTGGAAGGCCGCGTGGCCACCACCGAAACCGACGCCGCCCGCGAGTTCAATGCGCTCAAGGCGATCGTCGTGCTGTTGCTGGCGGTGTGGGCCGGCGGCTGGGTGATCAAGGGCTTCGCCGCGATCGGCCTGACCATGCCGGCGACCATCGGCGGCATGCTGGTCGGCGCGTTGATCCGCAATATCGACGATGCGACCGACTGGCTGCGCCTGCCGGTGCACGCGCTGGACCTGATCGGCAACGTCTGCCTGGCCCTGTTCCTGGCGATGGCGCTGATGAACCTGAAACTCTGGGAGCTGGCCGGCATGGGCCTGCCGTTGCTGGTCAACCTGGCACTGCAGGTGGGCCTGGTGGTGCTGTTCACCATCCCGGTGTTCAAGCTGATGGGCCGCGACTACGACGCCGCGGTGATGGGCGGCGGCTTCATCGGCTTCATGCTGGGCACAACCGCGAACGCGATGGCGGTGATGCGCGCACTGGCACTGCGTTACGGCGCGGCACCACGCGCGTTCCTGGTCGCACCGCTGGTCGGCGCGTTCTTCATCGACTTCAACAACGCGCTGATCATCACCGGCTTCCTCAATTTCTGGCCGCACTGATCCGCGCATGACCCAATCCATGCATGCCACGGCGGATGCCGATGTCGCGGTGATCGGTGCCGGCGTGGTCGGGCTGGCCATGGCGTATGCGCTTGCACGCCGCGGCAGGCGCGTGCTGCTGCTCGATCGCGCGCCCGGACCGGCGCTGGAAACCTCGTTCGCGAATGGCGCGCAGCTCAGCTACGCCTACACCGATGCGATGGCCGGACCGGCGCTGTGGAAGCAGTTGCCCGGCATGCTCGCAGGCCGCGACCGCGCGTTCCGCACGCACCTCTCCGCCGATCCCGACTTCTGGCGCTGGGGCCTGACCTTCCTGCGCAACGCGACGCTGCCGCGCCTGCAGGAGAACACGCTGACGACGCTGAAGCTCGCCCTCGAATCGCGCGCGGCGATGGCCGAGCTGTTGGCGCGCCATCCGATCGAGTTCGACCAGCGCATCGCCGGAAAGCTGCATGTCTACTACAATGCGACATCGTTGCCGTCGGCGCAGGCGATGATCGAACGCAAGCGGCCGTTCGGCGTGCAACAGCGACTGGTCGATGCCGACGAAGCCATCGCCATCGAACCTGCATTGTCTGGCGCGCGCGACATCGCCGGCGTGGTGCATTCGCCGGAAGAGGAAGTCGGCGATCCGTGGCGCTTCGCGACAGGCCTGCTGGATGTGTTGCGCACGCAGTACGACATCGACGCGCGCTTCGGCATCGACCTGCAGCAGCTGCGCCGAGACGGCGCTATGTGGCGATTGCAGACGCGCAACGGCGATGACGTCCGTGTGCCGCAGGTCGTGGTGTGCGCGGGCATCGCCAGCAAATCGCTGCTGCGGCCACTTGGCGTGCGCGTGCCGCTGATGGCGGTGAAGGGCTATTCGTTCACCGCGCCCTGCGGTGCGAACGCGCCCTCGGCCAGCATCACCGACACCGCGCGCAAGCTGGTGTTCTGCCGGCTTGGCGACAGGATCCGCGTCGCCGGGCTTGCCGACCTCAACCACTGGGATACCGCGCCGGATCGCGCACGGGTGAATGACTTGATCGCGATGGCGCGCGAGTCGCTGCCCGAGGCTGCCGACTACGACCGCATCGAAAGCGACTGGGCCGGCCTGCGCCCGATGACGCCGTGGTCCAGCCCGATCATCCGCCACGCAGGCGAGGGACTGGTGCTCAACATCGGCCACGGCATGCTCGGCTGGACACTGGCCATGGGCAGCGGCGAACGTGCTGCCGATCTTGTGGTGGATCGCTGATGCAGCAGAACTCACTGCGCCGAGACATCGTCCTTGCGCTGCAGGTATTCGTACTGGCCTGCCTGCTGCAACTGCCGCTCGCCCTCAATCCCGGCTACTACAGCCACGACGAATTGCAGTGGGCGGCCTACGCAGCGGATGGCGTGCACGTGCCGTGGCTCGATGTGTCCGCGTTCCAATACCGCCCGCTGACCTTCAATCTGTGGATGCTGCTGTCGCGCGCGCTGTTCGACACACCGATGCTGTTCCACGCCGTGCTTGTTATTGCCGGCGCGCTCAATGCGGCCTTGCTGTTCGCGGTCGGGCGCGGCTTCGGCATGCAGGCGCGGCATGCAGCCGTCGGTGCGCTCGCCTTCGTGCTCTCGCCGTATTCGGTGTACACCCACG
>JAVWUU010000187.1:0-3201 GCA_036666995.1 Thermomonas sp. | reverse complement strand
AAGACCAACGTGCCGCTGCAGCAGCGCATCCTCGCCGATGGCGGTTTTGCCCAGGGCGGGCAGAACATCCATTACCTCGAGAAGCGCCTGGCCGAGCGCAAGGAAAAGGCATTGTCCATCCTCTGATCGCGGCGGCATGACCGCTTCCGGGCCGGTTTTCCGCTTTACTGTGGATATCGACCCGCATTCCGGAGCCGCCATGCAACGCCGTCACGCCCTGTACCTCGCCTTCGCCGCCACGCTCGTCGCCCTGCCCGCGTCCAGCCAGCAGGGCAAGAACCCGCCGACCAACCTCTACATCGACGTGCTCACCCACAACATGGCCGGGATGCCGGACATGGGCGGGATGATGGGTGGCCTGGGCGGCTTCATGGCCCGCCGCATGGGCGGTGCCGATGCCTCCAAGCCCACGTATCCGACCACCCGTGCCGGCGGCATGAGCGGGCAATACCTGGACATCGCCCTGCACAACGCGCTGAAGCCGGGCATCGAGGCGCAGGAGCAGATTCCAGCAGGCCTGAAGCTGGGCAAGGCGCTGACCCTCACCCCGATCGGTCCGCGCGAGGACACCAAGGGTTCGACGCCCCCCGGCAAGGTGCCGGATGTCCAGGTGAAGATCACCGAATACTGGGGCTGCGGTGCCAGCATCCGCCCGGGCCAGCCCAAGGTCGCGACCTTCAAGCTCAAGGGCAACGGCAAGACCGTCGATCCCAACAATCCGATGGGCGCCATGCAGGGGATGGACTTCTCGGCGACGGGAAGCATCTCGAAGCAGATCAGCGTCGCCGACCGCGACATCGACCTCAAGCCTGGCTGGGTGTACTGGCCGAACCGCCAGCATGGCAAGCAGGTACCGAACGGCGCACGCCTGGCCGGCGACCACAAGATCGTTGGCGACGGCATCCCCGCCTCGATGCAATTCCAGATCGAGCAGGCTGCCGACTTCATGCCCAAGCTCGCATTGCGCACGCAGGGCGAGATGACCGACGCGATCGGCCTGAGCTGGCCCTCGGTCGAGCGCGCGCGCGGCTTCCATATCACCGGCATGCACATGCAGGTGCTGGGCGAAAACTCCTATGCGATGACGATGTGGAGCAGCGCCGAGGTCCCGGGTGCGCGCGAGGACCTGCATACCAACCTCACCGGCGGCCAGCTCGACAAATGGCTGAAGCAGAAGGTGCTGCTGCCATCCACTGCGACCAGTTGCACGATTCCCAAAGGCATCTTCGCCGGCACCTCCAAGACGGAGGGCGGGCAGATGACCATGCCCGGCATGCTCAGCATGACCGCCTACGGCCCGGAGAGCTGGATCACCTATCCGCCCAAGCCGGCGGATCCCAAGCTGCCATGGAATCCCGAATGGAGCGTGCGCCTGCGTGCGCGTTCCAGCGCCACCGCGATCCTCGGCCTGGACTTCGGCGGCATGCAGCAGATGGAAGACGGCGAAGACGGCGAGCAACAACAGCAACAGCAGAAGAAACCCGGCATGAAGGGCCTGCTGAAGGGCATCCTGGGCGGTTGATCGCCCACGGGCTTGCCGCCTGCGCGCCGCATGCCCAACATGGCTGCGGCACCAGGGGTAAGCCGCCATGCCAGACCTCCCATCGCCCGCACCATCGGACGCCAGCCAGGCGGCGGCGTCCGCGCGTTCCAGCGCGAAGTCCGCGCTGGACGCGACCGTCATCAACATCGAACTGACCCTCATCAGCATCATCCAGGGCCTCGCCCTCGGCGTGCTGGCCGCGGCCAGCATCGAGCCGCTGATCCAGTTGCAATGGCAGGTCTGGCCCTACATCGCGACCGGCCTGCTGGTGGTGCTGATCTTCTGGTCGCGCGCGCTGGTGCACACGCTGTCCTTCATCGGCTGGCCGCTGGAGTTCGGCCATACCTTCGTCTATTTCGGCGCCACCCTGATCGAGGCGGTGGCGCTCAGCCAGGTCGCGAACCCGGTGCACTGGTATGCGCTGAACACCGCCTACGCGGCCGCGGTCTGGGGCCTCTACGCCTACGACCTGCGCGTGGTGCGTCGACACGCCGGGGATTTCTCGACCCCGGACGAACGCGCCCTGCTGGAGGACATCCTGCGCGACCAGCGCGTCAACATCGTTTTCATGATGCCGGCTGCGGTGGCGTTCCAGGGTTTCGCGTGGTGGCTGGTGCAGGCGCATCCGAAGACCTTCATCGACGATGGCTGGCATCTGCTGCTGGCGGGCATGACCCTGCTTTTCAGCATCAACTACCTGGTCGGCGGCGTGCGCCTGCTTCAGCGCCGGCATCGCTGGATCGTGTCGCGGCACGCGCAGGAATTGCTGGAGTCCTGAGCCGCGGCCATTCCCGGATCGCCGCGGATGGCCAATACTTGCCGCATGCCCTACCTGCAACTGACCCTGCCCTGCAGCGAAGCCGACCAGCCACGCTACGAACGCGCGCTGGAGGATGTCGGCGCGCTCGCGGTGAGCCTGCAGGATGCGCACCTGGATGCCGTCGACGAACAGGCGATCTTCGAACCCGGCGTGGGCGAGATCCCGCTGTGGGACGAGATGACGATCACCGCGCTGTTTCCCGACGACACCGACGGCCTGGTGCTGCTGGCGGCGATGGAAGCCTTCGATCCCGGACTGGACTGGTCGAAGGTGCGCTTCGAACACGTCGAGGACCAGGACTGGGAACGCGCGTGGATGGACCAGTTCCAGCCGATGCGCTTCGGCGCGCGTACCTGGATCGTGCCCTGGAACCATGAGTTGCCGGACGAGGCGACCACCGACGCCGCGATCATCCGCCTGGATCCCGGCCTGGCCTTCGGTTCCGGTACGCACCCAACCACCGCGCTGTGCCTGCGCTGGCTGGACGCGCTTGCGAACGATGGCGAACTGCAAGGCCGCGACGTGCTCGACTTCGGTTGCGGCAGCGGCATCCTCGCGCTGGCCGCGCTGAAGCTCGGCGCGGCGCGTGCCATCGGTGTGGACAACGACCCGCAGGCGATCATCGCCACCGCCGACAACGCCGAGCGCAACGGCGTGCGCATCGACACCTTCATGCCCGCCGACGAACCCGCCGCGACCTATCCGGTGGTGGTCGCCAACATCCTCGCCTCCGCGCTGGATGCCTTGGCGGAGAAGCTCGCCGCACGCACCGCGCCCGCGGGCCGCATCGCGATGTCGGGAATCCTGGCCGGCCAGGAAGACGACTTGCTGCTGCGCT
>JAVWUU010000186.1:0-3215 GCA_036666995.1 Thermomonas sp. | reverse complement strand
ACCAATCGCGATCCCCTGCAGGAGCGTGGTCTTGCCGGTGATGGGGTAGATGCCGGGCTTGTTGAACGCACCTTCCAAGGTAATTCGCTGGCTGGTGAATTCCTTGACGAAGACGGTGACCTGCGGATTCTGCAGGAAGCCATCCGCATACTTCTTGCCTAGATCGGCTTCCAGTTCGGAGATGGTCTTGCCGCCGGCCATCACGCCTCCGATCAGCGGCAGGGAGACTTGCCCGTTCGAATTGACCCGGACCTCCTTGTTCAACTCCTCGACCCCGAACACGCTGATCGCGAGCAAGTCGTGCGCACCGATGCGGTAGTCGCTGGCGCCGGTATAGGCACCGGTTGCCGATGTGGTGTCTGGCGGCGGAAGCGGTTCGTTCGTGCTGTTCGCCATCCGCTGGCCGCCACCGCTCGCGCAGGCCGCGAGCAACAACAGAAGCAGGCATGCAAGGTGCAGGCGCAGGGCGCGCGCAATCATCGAAGCCATCGTCGAAAGGTGTCCGGAGTTGCAGAACCAGCCGCCATCTTAGGCGGGATGCGCGGATGATGCGCGCCCGACGCGTGATTGGCACGGCAAATCAGGCCATCGACCATTGCCTGAACGGCCGGTTCCTGTAGAATGCGCGGCCACGTCGGGCGGTTAGCTCAGCGGTAGAGCATTGCCTTCACACGGCAAGGGTCGCAGGTTCGAACCCTGCACCGCCCACCAGACGCGAAAAAGCCGGCCAGTGGCCGGCTTTTTCTTGCCCGGCGACCAGGCAGCCGGTGCTTGCGTGCGCACGCCCAATGCCAGGCAGGCGTACGATGGCCAGGCACGAACATCATCCTTGCGTCCCGCCCGACCGCCGACATCGTCGTCCGCTTCGCTTCCTTCCACGCATCGCTCCTCCGCGTGGTGACGCCCTACCGGGAGCGCCCATGTCCGACGATCAAGCACACAAGCTACCGATCCGACACCATCGCGGCATGCCGCATGGTCATCGCGAGGCACATCGATGACGTCCCGGTCCGGGCCTGCCGAGAGCGTCGACTGCATGCGCTGCGATGCCGTCTGCTGTCGGCTCACCGTGGTTCTGCAACCCGAGGATCGCGTGCCCCTGCGTTTCACCGAGCACACGCCGGAAGGCCTGCACGTCATGGCCCGCGACGAGGAAGGCTGGTGCGTCGCGATCGATGCCGCGCGCATGCAGTGCTCGATCTACGAAATCCGCCCGCAGATCTGCCGCCGCTTCGCCATGGCAGGTCCGTATTGCCTCGAGGTGCGCGCCGACTACAGCGACCGCAACGCCCGCGGCATCCCATTGCAGCTCTACTGAGGAACCCGGCTCCATGCCAAGCCCCAAGAAACCACATCCCGCCGGTGCAGCGCCGCCCGCGATCGCACCGTCGAAGACCAGCCATCTTTTCGCACCGCGCAAGGCCAACGACCGCGCGCCGGTGACGCGCGAAGCGATCGAGGCCGACATGGAAGCCTTCCGCCAATCGGGCGGCAAGATCGAGGTGCTCGGCGTGACCCGCTCACTGCAGCGCATCGATGCCGAGCCGACAGCTACGCCACCGCCGGCGCCGGCGAAACCGACCTCGTCGCGCAGTCGCTGAACCGCGACCCCGGCACGAGGCCGGTGCCGACTACTCCAGGCCGAGTGCGCGAATGACCTGGTCGGCGAGTTCCGCGGGATCCGTGCCGTCGGTGCGCAAATGGACTTCCGGAGACTGGGGAGCCTCGTAAGGCGAATCGATGCCGGTGAAATTGCGCAGTTCGCCACGACGGGCCTTCGCGTAGAGGCCCTTGACGTCGCGTCGCTCTGCCTCGGCCAGCGAGGTGTCGACGTGGACTTCCAGGAATTCGCCGTCCGCGAACAGCGCGCGCGCCATGTCCCGCTCGGCGCGGAACGGGCTGATGAAGCTGACCAGCACGACCAGGCCGGCGTCGGTCATCAGCTTCGCGACTTCGGCGACGCGGCGGATGTTCTCGACGCGATCCTCGTCGGTGAAGCCCAGGTCCTTGTTCAGGCCATGGCGGACGTTGTCGCCATCCAGCAGGTAGGTATGCCGGCCCATCGCCAGCAGTTTCTTCTCGACCAGGTTGGCGATCGTCGACTTGCCGGCGCCGGACAGGCCGGTGAACCACAGGCAGCGCGGCTGCTGGCGCTTGATCGCCGCTCGTGAACTCTTGTCGACGTCCATGTGCTGCCAGTGGATGTTGCCGGCGCGGCGCAGGGCGAAATCCAGCGTACCGGCGGCGACCGTGGCATTGCTCTGCCGGTCGATCAGGATGAAGCCGCCCAGGCTGCGATTCTCCACATACGCCGCGAACGGTACCGGCTGGTCGAGGTGCAGGTTGCAGTACGCGACCTCGTTCAATTCCAGGTGCTTGGCCGCCAGGAAGTCCTGCGTGTTGACGTCGATCTTGTGCTTGATCTCGGTGACCGACGCGCCGACCGTGCGCGCGCCGATCTTCAGCAGGTAGGGCCGCCCCGGCAGCAGGCGCTCGTCGCCCATCCACAACAGGTGTGCGGCGAACTGGTCGGCTACCTCAGGCTGCGCATGCGCCGCCGCAATGATGTCGCCACGACTGGCATCGACTTCATCCGCAAGCGTGAGGGTGATGGCCTGCCCTTCAGTCGCCGTGTCCAGGTCCTTGTCGGCGGTGACGATGCGCGCGATGCGCGAACGACGTCCCGCGGGCAGCACCACGACTTCATCGCCGGGTGCGATCGCGCCGGCCACCACGGTTCCCGCGAAGCCGCGGAAATCCTGGTTCGGCCGGCATACCCATTGCACCGGCATGCGGAACACCGGCTCGCCGACATCGCGGGCGATATCGACGGTTTCCAGGTGTTCCAGCAATGCCGGACCCGCATACCAGGCCATCGCCGGCGAGCGCGCGATCATGTTGTCGCCGCGCAATGCCGACAGCGGAATGGCATCCACGTGCTCGATGCCGAGCTGGCCGGCGAGCTCCCGATATTCGCCGGCGATGCGGTCGAACACCGCCTGGTCGTAATCGACCAGGTCCATCTTGTTGACCGCCAGCAACACCCGGCGGATGCCGAGCAGCGAGACGATGTAGCTGTGCCGCCGCGTCTGCGTCAGCAAGCCCTTGCGCGCGTCGACCAACACCACCGCGAGGTCGGCGGTGGATGCGCCAGTCGCCATGTTTCGGGTGTACTGCTCGTGGCCGGGGCAGTCGGCGACGATGAACTTTCGCTT
>JAVWUU010000185.1:0-3255 GCA_036666995.1 Thermomonas sp. | reverse complement strand
TCTTCACGTCCAATCTCCTTGTCGTTGGGGATTGGACTCCAGATCGCGGTGCTACTCAAAGATGGGGGAACGTCGGCTGCGCAGGTTGAGGCTGCATCGCGAGGATCTGCTGCGCGGCGACGGGCACGCGCCGTTGCCGGATGCACTGGAGCGCAAGTATCCGAATGCTTCGCGGGCGTTCGCCTGGCAGTACCTGTTCGCGTCGGCGGTGGTGCGTCGCTGCCCGCGCACGGGACGTGGCCTGCGCTGGCATGTGTCGCCATCGACGCTGCAGATCCCGTTCAAGACGGCGCTACAGGAGGCTGGCATCCATCGGCATGCCAGTCCGCATGTACTGCGCCATTCCTTCGCGACACATCTGCTGGCGCAGGGCGTCGATATCCGCACCATCCAGCAGTTGCTGGGGCACCGCCACCTCGACACCACGATGATCTACACCCACGTCCAGCAACCGGCGCGCAACACGACCAGCCCGCTGGACCGGTTCTGAGACGTGCGATCAGTCCGCGCGATCGATGCGCAGGCTAGCCTGCGGCTGAGATGGGGCGAGGTGGGTGAAGGTGATGGTGCGTGTGTCGAGCCTGGCACTGGTCGAACCCGCCTGTGGATTGAGATGAAGGCTCAAGTCACGGGCGGATCCACTGGCGGGTGTCCAGTGCAGTTCGATGACCGCATCACCGGCCCAGACGCACTGGACGCCGGGCTTGCAGCGCGAGTCATTGACCAGCCGCACGTAACGCAGCCGGCCATCTGCGAGTGCGGCAGATTGGCCGGGCATGAGGGCGACGGTACTTCCATCCGCGGCCTTGACGCCGACGTTGTAGGGGTAGGCGCAAGCGGCGAGCAGGCCAGCGAGTGCGACGGAGGTGATGAGGGGGATCGGACGGAGCATGCAGTGGGTTCCGGGCTGCCTGAAGGGCAGGCTAGGCCGCGCAGGATGAATGCCGCGCGATGATCAGTCGCGGTTTCGCGTCGCAGGGTCGCGGCGCGAGGCGAGCCGGTCCGCGAGCCGTGTGGGTTCAGGCAAGCGGTACTTGCCGGTGAAGCGCATGACCAGTTCCGGCGCCGAGGGCATGGCAACGCGATGGCCTGGTGAGACGATCAGGGGCAGGCAGCCGGGTTTGCTGCGCAGGAGCCAGCCGATCTGCTCCTTGCCGCTGCGCAGCGGAGTGAACGCGCCACGCATCTCGTGCAGGGCCATGCGTGCTTCGCCGGTGAGGATCTTCTTGGCGACGCCGATGCTGGGCAGGCCGGTGACCACGCCGAAGTGGGCGGCGATGCCGAGCCTGCGCGGATGGGCGATGCCTTGGCCATCGATGAAGGCGAGGTCGGGTGGCGCCTTCAGCAGCGCCAGCGCATCGAGCAATGCGGGCAGTTCGCGGAAGCTGAGCAGGCCGGGGATGTAGGGCATGCGGGTGGGGATGCGCGCAACCTGTTGATCGAGGATCTCCAGCGTGTCGGCATCGAGCAGGATCGCGGCGGCGCGGGTGGTGGCACCGTCGTCCTCGAAGCCGACGTCGAAGCCGGCGATCGTGCGCAGCGGTTTCGGGAAATCGTCGCGCAGCACCAGCTGGCGGGCGAGCTCGGCTTGCAGGGTGCGTGCGGCGGGAATGTCGCCATCCCAGGGCGGCAATGCGTTCAATCGCGCGATTCGACCAGGCGGGCGCGACCATTCATGTCGAAGCGAATGGTGTAGCGGATGCCGTAGATCGCTTCGTCCATGTCGGCGACCTCGCAGGCGCACAGGGCGCGGGCGAGCGGCGGCAGGGTATTGCTGTGGCCGACGATCAGCACGGTCCCGCGCGGATGCGTGGCGCGCAAGGTGGTGGCAAATGCGGTGGCGTTGTCGGGCACGTAGTCGATGATGGTCAGGCGCTGCGAGTGCGCGACCGGCGTCGCGGTCTGCTGGGTGCGCTGATAGGCCGAGCTGTAGATCGCGTCGAGCCGCGTGCCCTGCAGGCTCTCGGCGAGGCGTTGCGCGCGCTGCTGGCCGGCGTCGGTGAGCGGTGGATCCTTCGGCGGCGTGGTGGCTTTCTCCGCATGCCGCACCAGGATGAAGGTGGCGCTGTCGCGGGCGACGGGCTGGCTGCTGCAGGCGCTGAGCAGGAGCAGGCAGGCGGCGACAAAAAAGGTCTTGATGTGCATGTGTCGACTCTGCCCGTGTGGCACATAGGGTGCAAGGGAAAAGGGGTCAGAGTGAATTTTGCGCCGAGGTGAACCCGTCGAACGGGATCGCAAAACTTCACTCTGACCCCTTTTCCTGAAGAAGATGAATCACCCCGGCGCCAGCGCGGTAAGCAGTCCGCGTGCTGCGTTGAAACGCGTCGCGGCATCCGGCAGGTCCAGGGTGATGCGCAGCTTGTCGGGGCCATCCATCCGGTAGTGCTTCGGCTGGCCCTGGATCAGGCGGATCACCGACATCGGGTCGACGTTGGGTTTCTCGACGAACTGCAGCCTGCCGCCGTTCGCGCCGAGGTCGAGCTTGCGGATGCCGAGGCGGGTCGCGTCCAGCTTCAGCTCGGCGGCGGCGAACAGATGTTTCGTCGCATCGGGGAGCAGGCCGAAACGGTCGATCATCTCGACCTGCAATTCACGCAACGCATCGACGTCACGTGCCGCGCTGATGCGCTTGTACAGAGTCAGGCGCGCATGCGGGTCGGGCAGGTAGTCGTCGGTGATCAGTGCAGGCACGTGCAGTTCGACGTCGGCGCCGTGGCGGTCCACATCGTCCACGTCGGGCAGCTTGCCGGCCTTGATCGACTTGACCGCGCGCTCCAGCAGCTCGGTGTAGAGGCTGAAGCCGACTTCGGCCATCTGTCCGCTCTGGCCTTCGCCGAGCAGTTCGCCGGCACCGCGGATCTCCAGGTCGTGAGTGGCGAGGGTGAAGCCGGCACCGAGTTCGTCCATCGATGCGATCGCTTCCAGGCGCTTCTTCGCGTCGCTGGTGATGCTGCGCTGGTCGGGGATGGTCAGGTAAGCATAGGCACGATGGTGCGAGCGGCCGACGCGACCACGCAGCTGGTGCAACTGGGCCAGGCCGAACTTGTCGGCGCGGTGGATGACGATGGTATTGGCATTGGGAATGTCGATGCCGGATTCGATGATGGTCGTGCACAGCAGCACGTTGAAGCGCTGCTTGTGGAAGTCGAGCATCACTCGCTCCAGTTCGCGTTCCGGCATCTGCCCATGGGCGATGCCGATGCGCGCCTCGGGCACCAGCGCCTGCAACTGGTCGTGCATGCGGCCGATGCTTTC
>JAVWUU010000184.1:0-3304 GCA_036666995.1 Thermomonas sp. | reverse complement strand
GCGACGACGGCCGCGGCAGCGACCAGGTGCAGCCGGGCAATGGCCTGCGCGGCCTGCAGGACCGCCTGCGCCAGCAGGATGGCCGGCTCGAGATCGCCACCCGTCGCGGTCACGGGTTCCAGCTCACCATGACCTTGCCGGTCGCGCCGAACGCGGCGACCGGCCTGCCCCAAGGAGTCGCCGCATGACCCGATCCGATTCGATCCGCGTGTTCCTGGTCGATGACCAGACCCTGGTGCGCCAGGGTATCCGCTCCCTGCTCGCGCTGGCGGAGGGGATCGAGGTGGTCGCCGAAGCCTCCGATGGACGCCAGGCCGTCGAGCAGATCCCGCAGGTCGCACCGGACGTCGTGCTGATGGACATGCGCATGCCGGTGATGTCGGGCCTCGAGTCGCTGCAGGCGATGAGTCGCGCCGGCACCTTGCCGCCCACGATCATCCTGACCACCTTCGACGACGACGCGCTCGTGCTGGCCGGGATCAAGGCCGGTGCCAAGGGCTATCTGCTCAAGGATGTGTCGCTGGAACAACTGGTCAACGCGATCCAGGCGGTGGCAGCGGGCGGCTCGCTGGTGCAGCCGGCGGTGACCCAGCGCCTGTTGTCGGGGCTTGAGCACATGCGCAACGAGTTCGTCAGCCTGGACCGTCCGGATCCGCTGACCGATCGCGAAACCGAGATCCTGCGGCTGATGGCCTCGGGCTTCTCCAACAAGGAGATCGCCAACTCGCTGGGCGTGGCCGAGGGCACGATCAAGAACCACGTGTCCAACATCCTGAGCAAGCTCGGCGTCCGCGATCGCACGCGGGCGGTATTGAAGGCGTTCGAGCTGCAACTGGTCTGACCGCGCCGATCAAGGATGCCGTGCGCCGCCGAATGGTGGCAGGCGTCGCGATTCGGGCGTGCAGACCCTCGCCCATGCCCGCAACGGTTTGGTACGATGGCGGGTCTGCGCGGTGGCATGCCGCGAGCGGCCTTCCCGGAGATACCTGAATGACCCGTTTGCTCGAGATCCTGATTTCCCTCGCGATCGTGGCGGGGCTGTTCCTGGTGGTGGCCCTGGTGCTGCCGTCTTCGCGCCACTTGGTCGAGCGGGTCGAGACCAACCGCAAGCTGACCATTGCGTTCGACAGCATGAACAGCCTGCGCCGCTTCAAGGACTGGAACCCGCTGGTACTGCGCGACCCGCGCGTGCAGCTGAGCCTGTCCGGCCCGGACAGCGGCGTTGGTGCCCGCCTCGACTACGTGTCCAAGGAAGACGGCCTGGGCAAGGGTTCCTGGGAAATCACCGAGAGCGTCCCGCGCGAGAAGGTCAGCTTCAAGATCGACAACATCGAGCGCGGCGGCAACAAGCGCACCAGCTTCAGCTTCAAGCCGACCGGTCGCAACAACCGCAACGTCGAAATCACCCAGACCTACGACGTCGACTACGGCTGGAACCTGCTGGGTCGCTACGCCGGCATGTACGTCAGCCGCCATGTCGGCGACGACATGAAGCTGGGCCTGTCGCGCATCGTCGGCATGCTGGCCGCGGTGCCGAACGTCGACTACGCGGTGTCCGGCAGCAAGATGACCGGCCTGAAGATCGCCGACCGCCCGGTCGAGGACGTGCTCTACGTCACCGCCGGCAACGTCGAGCGCGGCAATTCGCAGATCCAGGCGTCGATCACCGCCAACGCCGAATGGCTGAAGCGGGTGATCGAGGCCAATGGCCTGGAAGCCGTCGGTCCGCTGCGCATCGTCAGCACCGAGCTGGGCCGCGAGACCTACAATTTCGACGTGGCCCAGGTCGTGCGCAAGAAGGACGGCAGCGCGGTCGGCAAGCCCACCCTGCAGGGCCCGGTGCTGCACGTGCAGAACCCGGCCAGCAAGGTGGCCACGGCGTCCTACACCGGCTACATGGCCGAGCTGGACAACGTCCGCAATGCGCTGCGTGCATGGGCGCTGACCTCGGGTTACGAAGTGGTCGATCGTCCGTACGAAAGCTACAAGTCGGGTGTCGCCGACGCGTTCACCGAGAACGGCCAGTTCGACGTGTACTGGGTCTTGAAGAACAAGTGATGCCACGGCCCAGCCGGGCCGTGATGCTGGAATGTGGACGCCGCGACTTGTCGCGGCGTTCGCGTTTGTGCAGCAGCGAAATGGAGATGGACGATGTCCCGAACCACTGATCCGGTCGCACCGGTCGAGGTCGCCGTGCGGCGTGCGCTGGGCGGCATCGGCAGCCTGCTGGCCGGTGTCGCGGTCGCCGTGTCGGCGTATGCCGCGCATGGTGCGGAGGGCGAGGCGCAGGCAAGGCTGGTCCAGGCCGCAGCGTTCGCGTTCGCGCATGGGCTGGCATTGGCGGCACTCGCGCCGTTGGCGCAGCGACGACGCGCGCTGCTCGCATTGGTGGCGATGCTCGTCGGGGTGCTGCTGTTTTCCGGCAGTCTCGCGGGTGCGGCCTTGCTGGGATTGCCGACGACGCTCGCGCCATCCGGCGGAATGTTGATGATCGGTGCCTGGTTCCTGCATGGTTGGGATCGCTGGCGCGGTTGACGCCGACAAGGGAATCGCGATGCCACGCCATGTCCGCGGATTCGATGTTGCTGTCGCCTTCGACCATCTCGCCAGGCGCGACCGCAAGCTGGGTGCTTGGATGCGCCGCCTCGGCTCGATCGAGGCAGACCCGCGCTGGCGCAAACCGTTCGACCCGGTCGATGCGCTGGCCCGCGCGATCCTCTACCAGCAGCTGAGCGGCAAGGCCGCGGCCACCATCGTCGGACGGGTCGAAGCCGCGATCGGCAGCACACGCTTCCATTGCGACACGCTGGCGCGTCGCGACGATGCCGACATCCGCGCCTGCGGCGTGTCCGGCAACAAGCTGCTGGCGTTGCGCGATCTGTCGCGTCGCGAGGAAGCCGGCGAGATCCCCGACCTGCGTCGCATGTCCACGATGGACGCGGACGCGATCGTCGCGGCGCTGGTGCCGATCCGCGGCATCGGTCGCTGGACGGTGGAGATGATGCTGATGTTCCGCCTCGGCAGGCCGGATGTGCTGCCGGTCGACGACCTCGGCATCCGCAAGGGCCTGCAGGCCGTCGACAAGCTGGATGCGATGCCGACACCGAAAGAGCTGGCATCGCGCGGCGAACGCTGGGGTCCGTTCCGCAGCTACGCCAGCTTCTACCTGTGGCGCATCGCCGATGCCGCCACCACGGCGAAGGTCGCTACCAAACGTTCGCAGGAGTGAACGCCGCTGGTTCAGGCCGCGGTTGAACTTCGCACTGCGAGGCCGGTCACACTGCGCCACCACGCGACAGCCAAC
>JAVWUU010000183.1:0-3392 GCA_036666995.1 Thermomonas sp. | reverse complement strand
CGACGGCAATCCGCTGGGGATCGGGCTGCTGGGCGTATCGCTGGCGTTCGGCCTGACCGTGCTGACCGGTGCGTATGCGCTCGGCCACATCTCCGGCGGACACTTCAACCCGGCGGTGAGTTTCGGTCTCTGGGCCGGCGGACGCTTCTCCGCGAAGGACCTGCTGCCCTACATCGTCGCTCAGACCCTGGGTGCGATCCTGGCGGCCTGGATCCTGTTCCAGATCGCCAGCGGCGCCGCCGGCTTCGCGATCGACAACAATGCGGCCGGTGCATTCGCTACCAACGGCTTCGGTGATTTCTCGCCGGGCGGCTACAGCATGCATGCCGCTTTCCTCTGCGAAGTGGTCCTGACCGCGATGTTCCTGGTGATCATCCTCGGCGCCACCCACAAGAATGCAGCGCCGGGCTTCGCACCCATCGCGATCGGCCTGGGCCTGACCCTGATCCACCTGATCAGCATTCCGGTCACCAATACCTCGGTGAACCCGGCGCGTTCGACCGGCGTGGCGCTGCTCGTCGGCGGCACCCCGCTGTCGCAGCTGTGGCTGTTCTGGGCCGCGCCGATCATCGGCGGCGTGCTCGGCGGTGCGGTCTACAAGTGGCTGGGCAGGGACTGAGCAACGTCCGCTGACCGGCCCTGCCGGGCGACCAACAGGCCGTGCAGACGGCCTGTTCAGCGCCCATTCCCGCGCAACCGGCGAGCGGGGCGCATATTCAAGATCAACCTGCCATCGGGCGACCGGCAACCCGCCGCCACCGGGGCATGGTTTCAAGCAAGGAGCAGACGATGAATGCCGGAATTGCGTGCAAGACATTGGTATTGGCCGTACTCGCTGCGACCGTGATCCCTGCTCCTTCCGCGGCACGCGAGCCGGCGGCAAGCAGCCCCATCACGCCGCAGAGCGACTGCCTGGTGCCCAGCCAGGTCTCCGACTGGGGCGTGGTCCATGACAAGCGTCTTGTGGTGAAGAGCCTGGGCGAGCGCTACTACGATATCGAGCTCAGCCAGAGTTGCCCCAAGTTGCAGCGTGAAAACAACCTGTCGTTCCGCAAGGGCTTCATGCCGGTTCCCTCCAACTCGACGCAGTACCGGATCTGCGGGGACATGGGCGACGCCGTGCGGCTGACCCGGGGGATTCGCGGAACCAACAATCCATGCCCGATCAGCGCCATCCGACGCATCGACCAGGGCACCTTCGACGCGGTGTTCGGCCAGGACTCCCATTCCGCCGACGAGATCCTGGACAACGCACCCACTGTTCGCCGGGATGTTGCAGCCAACGACTGACCCGCAGCGCAATGCATTTCGCATCGAAGGGCCGCAGCAATGCGGCCCTTCTGCTTGCGATCACTTCGCGGTGATTCGCCAGGCGCGATGGATCCGCGGGTTGCGCGCGAAGTCCGGCGGAATGGTCGAGGCGCTGATGTCCTCGACGCGGGCGAACTCGCCGATCGCGGCTTCGTCGAGCTTGAAGCGGCGGAAGTTGTTGGAGAAATACACCACGCCGCCCGCTGCCAGCCGCGCCACGGCCGCACGCAGCAGGCGCACGTGGTCGCGCTGCACGTCGAAGTCGTCGGCGCGCTTGGAGTTGGAGAAGGTCGGCGGGTCGCAGAACACCACGTCGTAGCTGCCTCGATCCGCCTCCAGCCACCTCAATGCATCGGCCTGGGCGATCCGGTGGCGGGTGCCGCCGACGCCGTTGCCGCGCAGGTTGTCGGCCAGCCACTCCAGGTACGTCGCAGAAAGATCCACGCTGGTCGTTTCGTGCGCGCCCTGCACCGCCGCCTGTACCGTGGCCACGCCGGTGTAGCAGAACAGGTTGAGGAAGTGCTTGCCGCGAGCCTCCAGCGCCATCCGTGCGCGTAACGGGCGATGGTCGAGGAACAGGCCGGTGTCGAGGTAGTCGAACAGGTTCACCTGCAGGGTCGCCGCGCCCTCCTCGACCTGCAGGAATTCGCCGCGATGGTCGAAGCGACCGTACTTGCTGCCGCCCTTGCCGGTGCTGCGGGTCTTCACCGCGACACGTTCCTTCGGCACGCCGAAGACCTCGCGCACGCCGGACAGCAGGTCGTTCAGGCGCTTGCGCGTGGTCGCTTCGGGGATGTCGTCCGGCGCGGCGTACTCCTGCACATGCAGCCAGATGTCACCACTGGTCGAGGTGTACACGTCGACCGCGCACGCGTATTCCGGAATGTCGGCGTCGTAGGCGCGGAAGCAACCGACCTGCTCCTGCTGCCGCCAGCGCTTCAGCTTGTCGAGGTTCTTGCGCAGCCGGTTCGCGACCATCTGCGCGCCTTCGGCGAGTTCGCGTTTCTCCGCGCCCTCTCGCACCGGCGGCGCGATCGGCTCGCAGGTAATCAGGCTGCACTCGATCGGGCCGTTGAACACCTGGTAGCGCTTCTGCGCGCGCAGGCCGGTCGCGCGTGCCAGCTCGAAGTCGCCGCACAGCAGGCTGGCCCGCCACGCCGGCGCACTGCGCTTCAGCGCCTCGCCCAATGTGCGGTACAGCGCTGGATCCGCGGCCAGGCGTGCGTCGTACGGCGGGTTGCAGACCACCACGCCGCGCGGATTTTCCATCGCCGGCAAGTCGGCGATGTCGCGCACGCTGAAATCGATGGCGGTCTCGACGCCGGCCGTGCGCGCGTTCTCGCGGGCGGCGCGGATCGCATGCGGGTCGAGGTCGCTGCCGTGGATGCACGGGCGCAGCGAGGCGCGCCCGCGCGCTTCGCGCTCGAGCGCCTCGACGCAGAGGCCGCGCCATGCATCGATGTCGAAGCCGAGCCAGCGCGTCGGCAACGCATCGCCGTGCCGCTGCAATCCCGGTGCGACGTCGGCAACCATCAGCGCGCCTTCGATCAACAGGGTGCCGCTGCCGCACATCGGGTCCAGCAGGTCGCCGCCGTCGGCATGCACCTGCGGCCAGCCGCCGCGCATCAGCACCGCAGCCGCCACGTTCTCCTTCAGCGGCGCCTCGCCCTGCAACTTGCGCCAGCCGCGCCGGTGCATCGGCCCGCCACCGAGGTCGATCGACAGGATCGCGCGACCCTTGCGGATCACCAGGCTGATGCGGACATCCGGCGATTCGACATCGACATCGGGACGCGTGCCGGTCTTCGCGCGCAAGGTGTCGACGATGGCGTCCTTGACCCGCTGCGCCGCGTAGCGTGCATGGGTGATCGCGTCGCCGGACACGTGCGCATCGATGGCGATGCTGTGTCCCGGGCCGAGGTGCTCGGTCCAGTCCACCGCCGCGGCGCCGGCGTACAGCGCATGTTCGTCGAGGCATTCGAATTCGGCGATCGGCCACGCCACGCGGCTGGCCAGGCGTGACCACAGCACCGCGCGCTGCGCGTCCAGCAACGTGCCCTCGACATTCGCGCCGGCAATCG
>JAVWUU010000182.1:0-3429 GCA_036666995.1 Thermomonas sp. | reverse complement strand
GGTCATGTTGGTAGAGGTGTTGTCGATCTTGTGCATGTGATGCTCTTGGTGTTCGTGGGTGACCGCCGTAGGAGCGGCTTTAGCCGCGACTTGCCGGACATCGCGGCTAGCCGCTCCTACAGGGGTGATGCAGACGGCTACAGCACTTCGCAGACGATGTTGCGATTGGTGTAGATACAGATGTCGCCGGCGATGTTCAACGCTTCGGTGGCGATGGACTTGGCATCCAGTTCGGTATGCGCGAGCAGCGCGCGCGCTGCGGACAACGCGTACATGCCGCCGGAGCCGATCGCGATCAGCCCGTCCTCCGGCTCGATCACGTCGCCGGTGCCGCTGATGATCAGGCTGGTCTCGGCATCGGCCACCGCCAACAGCGCTTCCAGCTTCCCGAAGCGACGCTCGGTGCGCCAGTCCTTGGCCATTTCCACGGCGGCACGTTGCAGCTGGCCGTGCTTCTCGAGCTTGGCCTCGAACAACTCGAACAGGGTGAAGGCATCGGCGGCCGCGCCTGCGAAACCCGCGAGCACATGGCCGTTCTTGCCGAGCCGGCGCACCTTGCGTGCGTTGGCCTTCATCACCGTGTGACCGAGGGTGACCTGGCCGTCGCCGGCGATCACCACCTGGCCGTTGCGGCGGACCGATACGATCGTGGTGGCATGGAACACGGTGGGATTCTGGCTGGGGTCCATCGGCATCTCCTGTGAAACCACGATGTGGGGCCGGGGCCGTGCGGTTCAAGCATGCCTTCGGGCACACTGGCGGCATGCCTGCCCTGGTCAGCATCGCCGTCCCGATCTTCAACACCGCCGGCTTCCTGCCGGCGGCGCTGGACAGCGTGCTCGCGCAGGACTATCCGCACTGGGAATGCCTGTTGTGGGATGACGGATCCACCGACGGTTCCAGCGACATCGCCGCCGAGTACGCGTCGCGCGACCCGCGCTTCCGCGTACTCGGCGATGGCCGCAACCGCGGGGTCAGCGCGACGTGCGCCGCCGCCCTGTCCGAGGCCCGCGGCGAGTTCGTCGCGATCCTCGACAGCGACGACATGCTGGAGCCGGACGCGTTGTCGTCGATGCTCGCCTTCATGCAAGCCAATCCGCGACTGGGCATGGGTTATTCGGAGTACATCGAGGTCGCGGAGGACGGCACCTACCTGGCACCGGGCCGACGCTTCCTCAGGCCGTATTCCGCGCACGATCTGCTGGTCGACTTCATCACCTACCAATTCAGGCTGATTCGTACCGACGCCTATCGCGCGGTGGGCGGCGTGGATGCGCGCATGCCGGTCGCCTACGACTACGATCTCTGCCTGCGTCTGTCCGAACACGTCCAGGTCGGCCATCTGCCGAAGGTCCTGTACCGCTACCGCATGCGCGACGAATCGATTTCCCACGCCAGTCGTCTGCGGCAAGTGCGTGCGAGTTTCGATGCCGCCCAGCGCGCCTTGCAGCGGCGTGGCCAGCAGGCGCAGTTCGCGTTGTCGCTGGGCGTGCGGGCGCGCCATGTGCTGCGGCCGAAAGACACCGCACCGGAAGGCGGCCACGCATGATCACGCCGATGCTGCAGGTGATCGTGCCGGTGCGCGGCAACGCGCCGTTCCTTGCGGCCGCACTCGACAGCCTGCGTGCGCAGACATTCACCAACTGGCGAGCCACGCTCTGCCCGCTCGACGACGTTGCGCACGGCATCGCGACATCGTTCGCCTCCGCTGATCCACGACTGCAGGTCGCCGACACCATCGGCATGACCGAAGCCGAGGCACGCGCGCAGGCCGCCGCCGATACCGGAGCGGAATTGCTGTGCGTACTCGATGGCGACGACACGCTCGAACCCGGTGCCTTCGATGCACTGCTCCGCGCGCTTGCGGATAATCCCGATGCCGGCATGGCCTACAGCCGGCATGTCCTGGTCGATGCCAACAACCGCGTGCTGGGCGCAGGCCCTCTGTGCGAGCTGCCGTATTCCGCGGATGCGCTGCTGCTGGATTGCATGACCGGACCGCTGCGGCTGATGCGCGCATCGGCCTGTCGCGACGCAGGCGGTTTCGCCTGCCCGCATGCCGACGCGATCGACTACGACCTGTGCCTGCGGCTGTCGGAAACCACCACGGTCGTGCATGTTCCGCAGCCGCTGTATCGACGCCGGATCCATCCGCTCGCCCCCGAGGTCGCGCGTTGGGCCGAAGGCATCGAGGCGCGTTACGCCGCCTTCGTCGACGCAGTGAAACGACGTGGGCTGGATGCGCAGTACGACGTTGCCCTGCACATCGACAGCTGGCACATCCTGCAACCGCTGCGGCCATTCGGCGGCGCGGGGAATTGGGGCTGATCGATAACCACCGGCTCATCCGTTTTTGTAGGAGCGGCTTCAGCCGCGAGCTCTTGCCCGCCGTCGGATTATCGAGAGCTCGCGACTGAAGCCGCTCCTACAACTGACCGCCGGCGCTCAGTCGCCCGACTTCCGCTTCGCCCGCGGATGCGCCGCGTCGTAGACCTTTGCCAGGTGCTGGAAATCCAGGTGCGTGTAGATCTGGGTGGTGGCGATGTCGGCATGGCCCAGCAGTTCCTGCACGCCGCGCAGGTCGCCCGACGATTCCAGCATGTGGCTGGCGAAACTGTGCCGCAGCAAATGCGGATGCACGCGCTTGAACACGCCCTGGCGCATCGCCAACTGGCGCAGGCGCAGTTGCACCGCGCGCGGGGTGATCGGCTTGCCACCGCGACCGGGGAACACCGGCGATGCGTCGGTGCCGCCGGATTCCGCACGCCATGCCTGCAACGCAGCGCGCGCATGCGAACCCACCGGCACGATGCGCTGCTTGCTGCCCTTGCCGAGCACGCTGACCAGGCCCTGCTCGAAATCGAGGTCGTTCCAGCGCAGCGCGCAGGTTTCCGACAGGCGCAGGCCGGACGAATAGAACAGTTCCAGCAACGCGCGATCGCGCAGCCCCAACGGCGCATCGGTGGCGACTTCGACCAGTTGCACCGCCTCGTCCACGTCCAGCACCTGCGGCAGCTTGCGCGGTGCCTTGGGTGCACGGATCGATTCGGCGGGACTGGCCGCGACCTGGCCGTTCTTCAGCAGCCAGCGATACAGGCTGCGGCAGGCAGACAGGCGGCGCTGCAGAGATTTCGGCGACAGCCCGCGGCGATGCTCGGACGCGATGAAGGCGCGGATGTCGTCGCCCTGCAGCTGGAGCAGATCGCGGCCGTTGTCGTCGGCCCAGGCCTGCAGCGTGGCGAGGTCGCGACGGTAGGCATCGAGCGTGTGCGGCGAGCCCTGGCGCTCGACTTGCAGGTGCAACAGGAAGTCTTCGATAACAGACATGCTTCGCTCGTCATTCCCGCGCAGGCGGGAATCCATGTCATTACGCTATCCGATGATGGAACCCCAGAGATCCAGCCAACGTGGATTGCGTTGCTGGATCAG
>JAVWUU010000181.1:0-3488 GCA_036666995.1 Thermomonas sp. | reverse complement strand
CACGTTGAGTGGCCGCGCCAACCTGCTGGTGATGCCGAACCTCGACGCCGCGAACATCGGCTACAACCTGATCCGCGTCGCCACCGGCGGTGTCGCCATCGGTCCGATCCTGATGGGCCTGGACCAGCCCGCGCACATCCTCACGCCGGCATCGTCCAGTCGTCGCGTGGTCAACATGACCGCGATCGTCGCGGTGGAGGCGCAGATCCGCGCGGCGATGACCAAGTGACCCACAGGCGCGCGGCAAGTGCGCCTGTGCGGCCCTAGCGGGCGGCGTGCAAGTCCGCCAGCAATGCCGGCAGGCGATGCAGTTCGGACTTGCCGAGCACCACCGCCGGCACGTCCGGCGGGGGTGCGTCCTCGGCGCCGCTCAACAGCACCAGTGGTAGGTCGGGCTGGCGTTCGTGCAGCAGCGCCAATGCCGCCAGGCCCGAATACCCGGGCAGGTTGAGGTCGCTCACCGCGACCGTCGGGGTGAATTCCGCAAGGGTGTCGCGCAGCGCGCGTTCGCTGCTGGCGCAGCGCAGTTCGAACGACAGGCCGGCATCCTCCAGCTGGAAACGCAGGAGGTCTGCGTCGTCCGCGCAGTCTTCGACCAGCAGGATGCGCAGTGCCGGCACTCGTTTACTCGGTCGGGGTTTCGTTGAGGATCGCCCAGAAGCGGCCCAGGGTCTTCACCGCGGTGAAGAACTGCTCGGAATCGACCGGCTTGACCACGTAGGCGTTCACGCCCAGGTCCCAGGCGCGCCAGGTCGGTTTCCTCGCGGGAGGAGGTCAGTACGACCACCGGCAGGCGCTTGAGGTGTTCGTCCTCGGCAGCTCGCGCAGCAGCTTGATCAGCTCCAGGCCGTCCATGCGCGGCATCTTGATGTCCAGCAGCAGCACGGCCGGCAGGCCTTCGGGGCGGTCCGCGTACTTGCCGCGGCGCTGCAGGTAGTCCATCGCCTCCAGGCCGTCCTGGACGTGCACGATGGGGTTGGCGAGGTGCGCCTCGCGCAGTGCGTCGATGGCCATTTCGGCGTCGGCGGGGCTGTCTTCGGCGAGCAGGATGGAACGGATGGTCGGGGTCATGCCTTGGCGTCCGGTTGTGCGTCGATGGACGCGGGTAGTGTGAAGGTGAAGTGCGCGCCCTTGCCAAGCTGCGCATCAGCATCGATGCGACCGCCGTGGCGGGCCAGCACGCGACGCACGCTGGCCAGACCGATGCCGGTACCTTCGAATTCGCTGACTGAATGGAGGCGTTGGAAGACGCCGAACAGCTTGCTGGCATACGCCATGTCGAAGCCGACACCGTTGTCCTTGACCTCGAAACGATGGTCGCCATTGGCATCGCGGCCATAGCCCACCTCGATCACGGCCGGCTCTGAACCCGTGCTGTACTTCACCGCATTCGAAAGCAGGTTCTGCCAGACCTGGCGCAGCATGTTCTCGTCGCCGACCATGATCGGCAGCGGCGCGATCTTCCATTCGATGCGATGACCCGGGCGTTCGTGCGCATTGGTGGCATCGAGCATCGCGCGGATTTCCTCGACCGCCGACTGCATGTCGACCGGCTGCAGGCGCAGCGCGCTGCGGCCGAGGCGCGAGTACACCAGCAGGTCGTCGATCAGCTGCGACATCCGCCGCGCCGAGGTGGTGATGGTGTTGAGGTAGTGGAAGGTCTTCTCGTCGTTGCGCTCGCCCAGGTGGCGGCCGAGCTTGTCGGCGAAACCGCCGATGTGGCGCAGCGGCGCGCGCAGGTCGTGCGACACCGAATAGCTGAAGGCCTCCAGCTCGCGGTTGACCTCCGACACCTGGTCGACCTTGCCCATCAGCTGGCGATTGAGCTCGCGCACCTGCAGTTCCGCGGCCTTCTGCGAAGTGACGTCGTTGGCGGTGACCAGGGCGACTTCGTCGCTGCGGTCGGGCAGGGCCATCCGCCGCGCGTTGACCAGCAGGGTGCGCTCGCGGCCATCCTCGCCCCGGTGGGTGATCTCGTGATCCCACAGTTCGCGGTCGCGCGCGAGCACGTCGGCCAGTCGCTGGCGGGTCTCCGGTGCGTCCCAGGTCCCGCCGCCGAACGCACCGATCGGCGAGCCGCTGGCACCGCCATCCGCAACCGCGAAGACCTCGGCGAAGGCCGGGTTGTGCAGGACCACGCGCAGATCCTTGTCGACCACCGCCATCGGCTCGCGCACGGTCTGCAGTACCGACTGCGCGCGCGCGCTGGACCGCGCGGCGGCGGCCTCCGCCACGCGGCGGTTGCGCCACTGCAGGCGCAGCAGCACGGCCACTGCGCCCAGCAGCAGCAACTGCAGCAGCATGGCGAGCCAGGTCAATGCGGCACTGCGTTCGGACAGGCGCGTTGCTTCGGTGGTGCGCTCTTTCAGCAGCGCCTGTTCGTGCTCCAGGATCTCCGCGCCGATGAAACGCAACGGGTTGCGATCCAGCAGCCACTCGATGTCGCGCGCATCCGCCTGTCCAGCCGGTTTGGCCAGGATGGTGTCGGACAGCTGGCCGCGCTGTTCGATCACCGAGCCCAGCTTGCCGATCCGTACCTGTTGCTCGGGATTGTCGCGGGTGAGTGCGGCCAGCCGGGCCAGGTTGACCGGGATCTCACGCCGGCTCTCGGCCAGGCGTTCGCGGATCGCCGGGGAATCGTGGCCATAGGCATAGGCCACGGTGGCGGACTCGCGGTTGCGCAGGTCGTACATCAACCCCTGCACCGTCGCTTCGATCTCGTGGGTGTGGTTGACGATCGCCGCCGCTTCCACGCTCTTGCGGTTGGCCTCGCGCACCACCCAGAACGGCCCGACCACGATCAGCATGACCAGCGCCGCGATCAGGGCGATCAGGCCGATGGACTGGCGGGCGGGAGCGGGCGTTTGCGGCATGGCGTACAGGTTCTGTGCGGGAGGACGGCAGCAGGCCGCGACCGGCGGGTCCCCGGGCCGCCGGCGTCGCCACGGAACGGCACGCCCGCGGAGGATAGCCAGCTGCAATGTGAAGGAATGCTCACGTCATCGTCACAAATACGAATATCGCTGGAAATGAATTACCCGGGCAAATCGATATTTTGGGTGCAATGCAGCATCGGATTGGCTGGAACGCTTGCTAGACTCGGGCTCCGACCGATCGCGCCGTGGTGGAATCAAGATGAACTGGCTGAACGAGATGCTGCAGAACGACCCCGATCCGCAGGAATCGCGGGAGTGGGTCGAATCGCTGAAAGCGGTCATCGACCACGACGGCCCGGGACGTGCGCACCAGTTGCTGGAAGGCATGGTCGAACTGACCCGCCGCGCCGGCGCCTACCTGCCGTTCGATCCCACCACCAGCTACATCAATACCATCCCGACCCACATGGAACCGGCGATGCCGGGCGACGCCACCATGGAGTGGCGGATCCGCTCGATGATCCGCTGGAACGCGATGGCGATGGTGGTGCGCGCCAACCGCAAGCCGGGCGAGCTGGGCGGCCACATCGCCAGCTTCGCATCGTCTGCAAC
>JAVWUU010000180.1:0-3490 GCA_036666995.1 Thermomonas sp. | reverse complement strand
GATGGTCTCGCGCACGGCGGTGGATGACGCCCAGGACGGTGAGATCACCATTCCGGCGCGCAAGCTGTTCGAGATCGTGCGTGCGCTGCCCGATGGCAGCAAGGTCACCGTCAGCCAGAATGGCGACAAGGTGACCGTGCAGGCCGGGCGCAGCCGCTTCAGCCTGGCCAGCTTGCCGGCGAACGATTTCCCCTCGATCGATGAGTTCGAGGCGACCGACCGCGTGAATGTGGCCGAAGCCGGACTCAAGGAACTGATCGAGCGAACGGCCTTCGCGATGGCCCAGCAGGACGTGCGCTACTACCTCAACGGCCTGCTGTTCGACCTGCGCGACGCCGTCCTGCGCTGCGTAGCCACCGATGGCCACCGCCTGGCCCTGTGCGAAACCGCGCTGGATGCCGGCAGCGGCGGCAAGCGCCAGATCATCGTCCCACGCAAGGGCGTGCAGGAACTGCAGCGCCTGCTGGAAGGCGGCGACCGCATGCTGGAGCTGGAGCTGGGCAAGGGCCATATCCGCGTGAAGCGTGACGATGTGACCTTTACCAGCAAGCTGATCGACGGCAAGTTCCCGGATTACGAAGCAGTAATCCCGATCGGTGCCGACCGCGAAGTCAGGATCGACCGGGAGTCGCTACGCGCGGCCTTGCAGCGCGCCTCCATCCTGTCCAACGAGAAATATCGCGGTGTCCGCGTAGAAGTCTCGCCGGGCCTGCTCAAGATCAGCGCACATAATCCCGAGCAGGAAGAAGCCCAGGAAGAAGTCGAAGCCGACACCCGGGTGGACGGCCTGGCAATTGGCTTCAACGTCAATTACCTGCTGGACGCCCTGTCCGCGCTGCGCGATGAGTTCGTCCTGCTGATGTTGCGCGACGCCAATTCCTCCGCGCTGGTCCGCGGTGCGGACAATCAGCACGCCCGGCATGTGGTGATGCCGCTGCGTCTCTGATCCGCGCAGGTTGTGCTCCGAAACCACATGTTCCACGTGAAACCTGATGCGCGACGCCCGGCCAACGCCGGGCGTCATCGTTTTCGCCCTGGCCATGGCTGAACCATGTTGATTCGCCGCCTGCAGGTCCAAGGCCTGCGCCGCCTGGTCGATGTCGACCTGCGCCCGGGTCCCGGGTTCAATCTGGTCACCGGCGACAACGGCAGCGGCAAGACCAGCCTGCTGGAGGCCATGCACCTCATGGCGCACGGGCGGAGTTTCCGCGGCCGGGTGCGCGATGGACTGATTCGCACCGGCGAACCTGCGCTGCAGGTCTTCGTGGAATGGGCGCAACCCGGGCAGGAAGGGCGACGTGCAGGGCTGCGGCATTCCGGCAGCGATTGGGAAGCGCGGCTGGATGGAGGTTCGGTGGCCCACCTCGGCCAGCTTTGCGAAGCGCTTGCAATCATTTCCTTTGAACCGGGCAGTCATGCCCTGATCGATGGCAGCAGCGAAATACGCCGGCGCTACATCGATTGGGGGTTGTTCCACGTGGAACGTAGCGATGCCGGCGGCGACTTCCTGTCGCTGTGGCGCCGACATGCGCGTGCGCTGAAGCAGCGCAATGCCTTGCTGCGGCAGGGGCGTGCCGATAGCCAGCTGGACGCCTGGGAATACGAACTCGCGCAGGCAGGCGAAGCGATCACCCTGCAACGTGAAGCCTACGTGGCGCAGCTGCAGCCCCACGTAGACGCGCTGCTGGCGCAGATCCTGCCCACTGCCGGGACGGCGACGCTGGCGCTTCAACCCGGTTGGCGACGCCAGGAGCTGGGGTTGTCGGATGCCATGCTGCTGGCCCGGGATCGCGACCTGGCGCAGGGGCACACCACGGTCGGTCCGCATCGTGCCGATCTCAAGCTGGAGTTTCGCGATCTTCCCGGCCGGGATGGCCTGTCGCGCGGACAGGCGAAACTCGCCGCGCTGGTCCTGTTGCTGGCGCAGGCGGCGCATCTGGCTGCGCACAGCGGTCATTGGCCGGTCCTGCAGCTGGACGACCTGGCGTCGGAACTCGATCGGCATCACCAAGGCCGGGTCTTGCAGGCACTGGCCGCGACTGGCGCGCAGGTCTTCGTGACCGGCACCGAGCCGATCCCGGCTCTCACGTCGCTAGCGATGCCTTGCACGACGTTCCACGTGGAACATGGCGCGGTCGTCCGCCTGATTTGAGGCTGTCGGGCGTCGTCCAGCCGCGATTGTTATACTCCCGGTTCCTATAGCTAATGTGTCTCGGCGCGTTTCTGGCGCGCCGCGGGAGCCTAACGCGTCGATGTCGAACAACGAGTCCACCCCGGGCCAGGCGCCCGAATCCGCCGCCGCCGCTTCTGACGCAGGCACCAAGCCCGCCAATAGCGGCAACTACGACGCCAACAGCATCACCGCGCTGGAAGGCCTGGAAGCCGTCCGCAAGCGCCCGGGCATGTACATCGGCAACGTCAACGACGGTTCGGGCTTGCACCACATGGTGTTCGAGGTCGTCGACAACGGCGTGGACGAGGCGTTGGCCGGGCATGCCGATGCGGTGCTGGTAACGATCCACGACGACGGTTCGGTCTCGGTCTGGGACAACGGGCGCGGCATCCCGGTCGGTCGCCATGCCAAGGAAAGCGAAAAGCAGGGCCGCGACATCTCCGCCGCCGAAGTGGTGATGACCGTGCTGCACGCAGGCGGCAAGTTCGACGACAACAGCTACAAGGTCTCCGGCGGCCTGCATGGCGTGGGTGTGTCGGTGGTCAACGCGCTGTCCGAGAAGCTGTTGCTCGACATCTGGCGCGATGGCTATCACTACCAGCAGGAATACCGCCACGGCGAGCCGGTGTATCCGCTGAAGCAGCTCGAAGCATCAGACAAGCGCGGCACCGAGGTGCGTTTCTGGCCGTCCGCGGTGGCCTTCGTCAACAACGTCGAATTCCACTACGACATCCTGGCGCGCCGCCTGCGCGAGCTGTCCTTCCTGAATTCCGGGGTCAAGATCGAACTGGTCGACGAGCGCCTGGACGGCAAGCACGACGTCTTCCAGTACGAGGGCGGCATCCGCAGCTTCGTCGAGCACCTGGCCCATCTGAAGACCCCGCTGCATCCCAATGTGATCTCGATCTCCGGCGAACAGGATGGCATCGTCGTCGATTGTGCCGTCCAGTGGAGCGATTCGTACCAAGAAACGATGTACTGCTTCACCAACAACATTCCGCAGAAGGACGGCGGCACCCACCTGACCGGGTTCCGTGCCGCGCTGACCCGCACCCTGACCCGTTACATCGAGCAGAGTGGCGTGGCCAAGCAGGCCAAGGTCTCGATGTCCGGCGACGACATGCGCGAAGGCATGATCGCGGTGCTGTCGGTGAAGGTGCCGGATCCGGGCTTTTCCTCGCAGACCAAGGAAAAGCTGGTCACCGAGCCGGTGCGCGCGGTGGTCGATGCGGTGTTCGCCGCCAAGCTCGAGGAATTCCTGCAGGAAAACCCGAATGAAGCCCGCGCCATCGCCGGCAAGATCGTCGATGCCGCGCG
>JAVWUU010000179.1:0-3543 GCA_036666995.1 Thermomonas sp. | reverse complement strand
GCGAAGCGTTTGGGCAGCACGTCTGCCAGGAGCGTCTTGAGTTCCGCGTCCCGCCGCGTCGCCTGCCATTCGCGAAGTTGCGCGTCGGCATCGATGCCGGGCAACAGGTCCAGGCGCAGGTCGTCGCCGGGTTGCCAGTAGCTGGAGATCTGAAGGATCGACGGCCCGCTGATCCCGCGATGGGTGACCAGCATGAAGTTGCTGAAGCACATGTCGTTGCAGCGCGCCTCCACCGATAGCGAGACGCCGGCCAGGTCCTGCAGGCGTTCTGCATGCTTGCCGGTCAGTGTCAGCGGCACCAGCCCGGCGCGCGTTGGCAGCACCTCGTGGCCGAACTGTTTCGCCAGCGTGTAGCCGAAGCCGGAGGCGCCCATGCTCGGGATCGACAACCCGCCACTGGCGACCACCAACGATGACGCGACGAGGCGGCCTTGCGCGGTGTGCAGTCGGAAGCCGCCACTGTCCAGGTGCTCGACGCGTTCGATCGTGCAGTGCGTACGGACTTCCACGCCGGCCGCCGCGCATTCGTCCAACAGCAACTTGACGATCTGTTTGGACGACTCGTCGCAGAACAGTTGGCCGAGTTCCTTCTCGTGGTGTTTGATGCCGTGGCGATCGACCAGTTCGATGAAATGCCAGGGCGTGTAGCGCGCCAGTGCCGACTTGCAGAAATGCGGATTGGCCGAGAGGTAGTTGGCGGGCGTGGTGCCGGTGTTGGTGAAATTGCAGCGGCCGCCGCCGGACATCAGGATCTTCTTGCCGACCTTGTTGGCATGGTCGACGACCAGCACGCGCAGGCCGCGCTGGCCGGCGGTGATCGCCGCCATCAGGCCCGCTGCGCCTGCACCGATGACGATGGCGTCGTACTGCCGGTCGCTCATGCCCACTCGCGGGAGGGCAGGGTATAGCGCCGTTGCGGCCGCCCGACCAGGTCGAGGAAATTGTTGAACACTGCATCGGCCTGCCGTTGCATCGTGGCGATGTGCTGCTTGGTCTGCGCGCGGATCGCGTCGGCGTCGTGCGGCAGGCCGGAATCGGCCAGTTCCTCGCGGTAGGCCGGATTGGCCAGCCAGCGTTCGACCAGCTGTTCGTCCATCTCCAGGTGGAACTGGAAGCCGTAGGCGTTGTCGCCGTAACGGAATGCCTGCTGCTCGCAGTGCGGGCTGCGCGCCAGGTGCACGGCGTCGCTAGGGACGTCGAAGCGGCAGCCATGCCACTGGAACACCGGGGTGTCCGTTTGCAGCGGCGCGAGAACCGGATCGGACTGACCGGCATCGGTCTTCTCCAGCGGATACCAGCCGATTTCCGGCACCTCATTGCGCGAGACCGGCGCGCCCAGCACATGCGCCAGCAGTTGCGCGCCCAGGCAGATGCCCAGCACCGGCTTGCCCTGTTCAAGCATGCGTTCGATCGCGCGCATCTCGTTGGCCAAGTGCGGGCGGCTTGGATGCTCTTCCACGTTCATCGGCCCGCCCAGCACGATCAGCCCGCGATAGCGATCGACATTGAGTTGCGCATCCGGATGCCGCTCGAAATTCTTGAAGCGGATCCGGTGCCCGCGTCGCCGGATCAGCGGGTCGAGTGTGCCCAGCGGTTCGGCGGCGACATGCTGGAAGACGAGGAGGCGTGGCATGCGACGACTATGCCAAACGACGCTGCCTCATCGCCAATCGCGATGGGACATGCGCTTATCGTGCCTGCTCAGGAGCGCGGGCCACGCGGCTTGAAGCCACCCGGCTTGCGCGGGCCGCCTGGACGGTCGCCGCGCGGCGGGCCGAAACTGCGCCTGGCCTTGGGCGCGTCGATGTCCGCAGCCTCCGCAGGGCGCATCCGCAAGGGACGGCTGGCCACACGCACGGTCTGCATGTGCTGCAGCAGGTCGTCGGGCATGCCGTCGGGCAGGTCGACCAGGGTGAAGTCGTCGCGGATATCGATGCGGCCGATGAAGCGCGATTCCAGGTCGGCTTCGTTGGCGATCGCGCCGACGATGTTGCCCGGCTGCACGCCGTGCTGGTAGCCCACCTCGATGCGGTAGGTCTTCATGCCGACGTCGGGTGTGTTCGCGTCGCGCGGCGTGCGTTCGCGGACGGGGCGCTCCGGGCGCTCAGTGCGTTCGCGCGGTTCACGGGCTTCAAAACTGCGTGTTTCAAAGGCGCGCTCCGGCACGGCCGGCTTGGCCAGCAGCAGCGGGGTCTTGCCCTGTACCAGCTGCGCCAGCGCCGCAGCGATCTCCACCGCCGGCACGTTCTTCTCGCGCTCGTAGCGTTCCACCAGGTCGCGGAAGATCGACAGGTCGTCGCTGGCCAGCGCGCCCTCGATCTTGTCGAGGAACTTGGCCACGCGGCGCTCGTTGACCGCGTCCACGCTGGGCAGGTTCATCTGCTCGATCTTCTGCCGGGTCGCGCGCTCGATCGCGCCGAGCATGCCGCGCTCGCGCGGCGCCACGAACAGGATCGCCTCGCCCTTGCGGCCGGCACGACCGGTGCGGCCGATGCGGTGCACGTAGCTTTCGGTGTCGTAGGGGATGTCGTAGTTCAGCACGTGGCTGATCCGCTCCACGTCCAGCCCGCGCGCGGCCACGTCGGTGGCGACCAGCACGTCGATCTGGCCGTCCTTGAGCCTCTGGATGGTGCGCTCGCGGGTCTTCTGCTCCACGTCGCCGTTGATCGCCGCCGCGCTGAAGCCACGCGCCGCAAGCTTCTCGGCCAGTTCGTCGGTGCCGAGCTTGGTCCGCGCGAACACGATCATCGCGTCGAACGGCTCGGCTTCCATGATCCGGGTCAGTGCATCCAGCTTGTTGATCCCGCTGACCATCCAGAAGCGCTGGCGGATGTTCTCCGCAGTGGTGGTCTGCGCCTTGATCGCGATCTCGGCAGGATCCTTCAGGTAGGTCTGGGCGATGCGCTTGATCTGCGCCGGCATCGTCGCCGAGAACAGCGCGACCTGGCGGGTTTCCGGGGTCTTCTTCAGCACCGCCTCGACGTCGTCGATGAAGCCCATCCGCAGCATTTCGTCGGCTTCGTCCAGCACCAGCATGCGCAGCGCGGACAGGTCCAGCGAGCCGCGTTCCAGGTGATCGATCACGCGCCCAGGCGTCCCGACGACGACATGCACGCCGCGCTTCAACGCGCTCAGCTGCGGCTGGTAGCTCTGGCCGCCATAGATCGGCAGCACATGGAAACCCGGGATGTGGGTGGCGTACTTCTGGAACGCCTCGGCGACCTGGATGGCCAGTTCGCGGGTCGGCGCCAGCACCAGCACCTGCGGCTTGCTGGCGGCGGCGTCCAGCTTGGCCAGCGCGGGAAGGGCGAACGCGGCGGTCTTGCCGGTACCGGTCTGCGCCTGGCCGATCATGTCGCGGCCGGCCAGCAGCGGCGGGATGGTCGCGGCCTGGATCGGGCTGGGGGATTCGTAGCCGACCGTGCGCAGGGCCTGCAGCAGCGTCTCTGGCAGGCCGAGGTCGGCGAATTTGATGTCGGATGTGGTTTCGGCGCTCATATGCGTCCCATGTGACTCATTGGTGGGCGTGACCGCCGCGGGTTT
>JAVWUU010000178.1:0-3610 GCA_036666995.1 Thermomonas sp. | reverse complement strand
AGACCGTTGCCGGCCTCCTTCATGTCGGTGACGACCGGCGCCAGCAGGTGCGGGATGCCCTGGTAGACGCTGAGCTCCAGCATCTTCGGGTCGATCATCAGCATCCGCAGCTCTTTCGCCGATGCCTTGTACAGCAGGCTCAGGACCATCGCATTGACCGCGACCGACTTGCCCGAGCCGGTGGTGCCGGCGACCAGCAGATGCGGCATGCGTGCGAGGTCGGCGACCGTCGGGCGTCCGGCGATGTCCTTGCCCAGCGCCAGCGTGAGCGGGCTGGTGGACTTGTCGTACTCCTTCGAGCGCAGCAGTTCGCTGAGATAGATCATCTCGCGATGGGTGTTCGGCGTTTCCAGGCCTATCACCGACTTGCCCGGGATCACGTCGACCACGCGCACCGACTTCACGCTCAGCCCGCGCGCGATGTCCTTGTCCAGCGAGGAAATCTGGCTGACCTTCACGCCCGCCGCCGGCTGTACCTCGAAGCGGGTGATCACCGGCCCCGGATAGGCACCGACCACTTCGGCATCGATGCGGAAATCCTTGAGCTTGAATTCGATCTGCCGCGACAGCGTTTCCAGGGTCTGCTCGTCGTAACCCTTGGGCTGTGGCTTGGGATCATCGAGCAGAGCCAACGGCGGGATGCCGGAGCCATCGCCGACATGGAACAGCGGAATCTGCTGCTCGCGCTTGGCGCGGTCGCTCTTCTCGACCACCGGCGCAGGCGGCGGTTCGATGCGGACTTTCTCGCGCTTGGCGCGCAACTCGCTATCGACCTTGCGGGCTTCGACGCGCTCCTCGCGGAACGCGCGGGCCTCGCTCCAGTCGTTGGCCTGCTGTGCGCCCTTGCGTGCGCCGCGCGTGAGCAAGCCCGGCAAGGCCAGCGCCCAGGCACCGATGCGATCCATCACCGCCAGCCAGGACAGGCCGGTCGCCAGGGTCACCGAAATCAGGAACAGGCTGACCAGGAACAGGTTGGCGCCGACCGGCCCGAAACCACGCAGCAAGGAGCGCCCGGTGAGCTGGCCAAGGATGCCGCCACTGCCCGCGGAAAAATCGTTGGAACCGGCAATGCGCAGGTACAGCAGGCCGCAGCTGGCGACCAGGAAGCCCACGATGCCGACCAGCCGCAATGCAGGGCCGAGGTCGGCCTCGCCATCGCCATCGGTGTCCATCCCGAACAGGGCGATCCAGGCGATCGCACCCAGCACGAATGGCAGCAGGTAAGCCACGTATCCGGTGAGGTACAGCAACACATCCGCGATCCAGGCGCCCACGCGACCGCATGCGTTGAGCAGCGGCGCGGTCACGCTGCCGGAGTGCGACCAGCCCGGATCCGCGGGCGAATACGTGTACAGGCTTGCCAGCAGGAACAGCAGCAGCGGCGCGACCGCGATCAATGCAAGGTCGCGCCACAGGCGTTGCCGGCGCGGGGTTGCACCCGCGCGAGCGCTCACAGGTTTTGTTGCCGGTTTCCGGCTGGTTTTGCCGGTCTCGGACGCGGTTCGTGCCACCTGCGATCAGGCCTCAGGAAGTTCCCCTAGGCCCTTGATAATACGTCAAAGTTTCATTTCCTGTTGCGCTGTATCGATGATCCGGTCCTCGTGGCGCCAATGCCGTTCACGGCAGGCACGGAGGGGTTGGCGATGCCTGCCCCCATTGCAGCCCCTGCGAGGAACTGGGCGGCACTGTTGCGAGCATCGCGCCTTGTGCGGGGACGGGCCCGCCTCCAAGCTATGGGACTTCCGCGACTCGTCGCCCCAAGCCTGCCTTCATGACTCCGACCAAGCACACCCGCCTGCTGATCCTCGGCTCCGGCCCCGCCGGCTGGACCGCCGCCGTCTACGCCGCGCGCGCCAACCTCAAGCCCGTCGTGGTCACCGGCATGGCCATGGGTGGCCAGCTGATGACCACCACCGAGGTCGACAACTGGCCGGGCGATGCCCACGGGCTGATGGGCCCTGACCTGATGGCGCGCATGCAGGCGCATGCGGAGCGCTTCGACACCGAAACCGTGTTCGACCACATCCACACCGCCGACCTGTCGCAGCGCCCGTTCCGCCTCAAGGGCGACTCCGGCGACTACACCGCCGATGCGCTGATCATCGCCACCGGCGCGACCGCCAAGTACCTCGGGATTCCCTCGGAAGAGGCATTCAAGGGCCGCGGCGTGTCCGCCTGCGCCACCTGCGACGGCTTCTTCTACAAGGACCAGGACGTCGCGGTGATCGGCGGCGGCAACACCGCGGTCGAGGAAGCGCTGTACCTGTCCAACATCGCCCGCAAGGTCTACCTGGTACATCGCCGCGACACCCTGCGCGCCGAGAAGATCATGCAGGACAAGCTGTTCGCCAAGATCGAGGCCGGCAAGATCGAGCCTGTCTGGCACCACACCGTGGACGAAGTGCTGGGCAACGATGCCGGGGTCACCGGCATGCGGGTCAAGTCGATGCTCGATGGCAGCACCCGCGAGATCGCGGTGCATGGCTTCTTCGTGGCGATCGGCCACTCGCCCAATACTTCGCTGTTCGACGGCCAACTGGCGATGAAGAACGGCTACCTGAGCATCCAGACCGGACTGGAAGGCAATGCCACCCAGACCTCGGTGCCGGGCGTGTTCGCCGCCGGCGACGTCGCCGACCAGGTGTATCGCCAGGCGATCACGTCCGCCGGCTTCGGCTGCATGGCGGCGCTGGATGCGGAGAAGTTTTTGGACGAAGGCCACTGATGCCTGCGGCGCGCATCCACCGCGCGCTGTCCGAAATCCCCGCCGCCGATTGGGACGCGCTCCACGACGGACGCAATCCGTTCGTGTCGCATGCCTTCCTCGCAGGCCTCGAAACCGCGGGTTGCCTGCGCGAAGACTGGGGCTGGACGCCTTGCCATGTCGGCCTGTGGGATGGCGATGCGCTGGTCGCCGCCGCACCCGGCTACCTGAAGACCAACTCGCACGGCGAGTTCGTGTTCGACCACGCTTGGGCGCATGCCCATGAACGGCACGGCCTCGAATATTTCCCGAAGTGGCTGGGTGCCGTGCCCTACTCGCCCGTGACCGGGCCGCGCCTGCTCGCACGAGACCTGGCGGCGAGACACGCCTTGCTGGCGGCCATCGACGGGCTGATGCACGAGTCCGGCCTGTCATCCGCGCATGTGAATTTCCACGATGTTGCCGATGAAGCAGCGTTCGACGACAACTGGTCGCTGCGTGAAGACATCCAGTACCACTGGCGCAACGAAGCCGGCTGGACGGATTTCGAAGGTTTCCTGTCGGCGATGGACCACAAGCACCGCAAGAACATCCGCCAGGAACGACGCAAGGTGCGCGAGGCCGGCGTCGCGTTCCGCGTCGTGCATGGCGATGAGGCCACGGACGACGACCTCATCGCGATGCACCGCTTCTACCTGCAGACCTTCGCCGAGTACGGCAACTCGCCGGCGCTGACCCTCGACTTCATTCGTCATCTCGCCCGCGCGATGCCGCGGCAAGTGCTCATCGTGTTGGCCGAGCGCGACGGCGCGCCGATCGCAGGCGCGCTGTGCCTGCGCGGTGGCGACACGCTGTACGGGCGCTACTGGGGCGCGGCCGAACTGCATCCCGGCCTGCATTTCGAAG
>JAVWUU010000177.1:0-3654 GCA_036666995.1 Thermomonas sp. | reverse complement strand
AAATACCTGCACACCATGGTTCGCGTCCGCGACCTCGACGCCTCCCTGCGCTTCTACTGCGAGGGCCTCGGCCTGAAGGAAACGCGGCGCATGGAGAACGAGAAGGGCCGGTACACCCTGGTCTTCGTTGCCGCCGATGAGACCCCGCATGCGGAAGTCGAACTGACCTGGAACTGGCCGGCAGAAGACGGCACGACCGAGGACTACGGCAGCGCCCGCAACTTCGGCCATCTCGCGTTCCGGGTCGAAGATATCTACGCCACCTGCGAGCGCCTGCAGGCGATGGGCTACACCATCAACCGCCCGCCACGCGACGGCCACATGGCCTTCGTGCGCTCGCCCGACCTGGTCTCGATCGAACTGCTGCAGGAAGGCAACCTGCCGCCGCAGGAGCCATGGGCGTCGATGCCGAACACCGGCGTCTGGTAAGGGCAGGGCACGCGCATGCATTTCACCCAGGGGCTAGCGGATTTCGCCACCTACTTCGGCATGGGCCTCGGCTTCATGGTGCTGTACGTGGTGCTGTACCTGTATGCCACGCCGCATCGCGAGATCACACTGATCCGCGGCGACAACCTGCCGGCCGCCGTCGTGCTTGCAGGCGCACTGCTCGGCTTCGCCTTGCCGCTGGCCAGCGCACTGCGGGTCGCCAATGGCCTGCTCGACGTGGCCGCGTGGGCGTTCATGGCGCTGGTCGCGCAACTGGCGGCGTATGTACTGGTCGCCCTGCTGCTGAAGGATTTTTCCAAGCGCATCAACCGCGGCGAAATGGCCGCCGCGGTCCTCGCGGGCTCGATCCACCTTGGCGTGGGCCTGATCAATTCCGCTGCGATGAGTTTCTGATCGAGTTCTCCCAATGACCGAATCCACATCCGATGCCGCGCAGTTGCTTGCCCTCGGCCGCGACTACTACCTGCCCGTCTATCGCCCGCGCCAGCTGATCCTCGAGCGTGGCCTGGGCAGCCGCCTGTGGGATAGCGAGGGCCGCGAGTACGTCGACCTCGCCGGCGGCATTGCCGTCTGCGGACTCGGTCATTGCAATCCGGAGTTGACTGCTGCGTTGATCGAACAGGCCGGCAAGCTCTGGCATACCAGCAATGTGTTCTACAGCGAGCCGCCGGTGCGTTTGGCGGAAGAACTCGTGACCGCATCGCGCTTCGCCGAGCGCGCCTTCCTGTGCAATTCCGGTGCCGAGGCGAACGAGGCCGCGATCAAGCTGGTGCGCAAGTGGGCGACCGCGCAGGGTCGTGCGCCGGACCGGCGCGTCATCGTCACCTTCCGTGGCAGCTTCCACGGCCGCACGCTCGCGGCTGTCACCGCTACGGCACAGCCGAAATACCAGGAAGGCTACGAGCCTTTGCCGGGCGGGTTCCGCTACGTCGATTTCAACGACATCGCCCAGCTCGAAGAGGCGATGGCCGGTGGCGATGTGGCCGCGGTCATGCTGGAACCGGTGCAGGGCGAGGGTGGGGTGATGCCGGCCGCAGCAGGTTTCCTGCAGGCGGTGCGCGCGCTCTGCGACAGGCACGATGCGCTGCTGGTGCTCGATGAGATCCAGTGCGGCATGGGCCGCAGTGGCGCGCTGTTCGCGCATTGGCAGGACGGCGTGGTGCCCGACATCGTCACCCTGGCCAAGGCGCTGGGCGGCGGCATGCCGATTGGCGCGATGCTGGCCGGCCCGAAGGTCGCCGAGATCATGCAGTTCGGCGCGCACGGCACGACCTTCGGCGGCAATCCGCTGGCCTCGGCAGTCGCGCGAGTGGCATTGCGCACATTGGCATCCGATGCGATTGCCACGAACGTACAGCGGCAGGCGCAGGCAATCCGCGATGGCCTGGATTCAATCAATCGCGACCTCGACCTGTTCTCCGAGGTGCGTGGCCGCGGCCTGATGCTGGGCGCGGTGTTGAAGTCGGAGTACGCCGGACGTGCTGGCGAAATCCTCGATCAAGCCGCTGCCAACGGCCTCCTGCTGTTGCAGGCCGGTCCGGATGTGTTGCGCTTCGTGCCGGCGCTCAACATCGATGATGACGATGTCGCGGAAGGGTTGGCGCGTTTGCGCATTGCGCTGGAGGCGTTCGTCGCCGGTTGATCCCGGCGATGCGTCCTCAGGGCAGCGTCATCAGGTCGTGGGCAACGATGATCCGGCCGCTGAAATGCGGCCGTACTGCGGCTAGCCAGGTCTCGTCAGCGACCACCGGCCCGCCCGGCACGAAATGCGAGAGCACCAGCGTGCCCACGCCGGCTTCGGTGGCGACGCGGCCCACCTGCTTGGGCGTGGAATGGCTGGCCAGCAAATGTTCGCGCAAGGTGCTCGCATTCGGCTCGCTGGCGATCAGCGCATCGAGTGCCGGCAAATACATCACCTCGTGCACCAGTACGTCGGCACCGCGGGCCAGGTCGACCACGGCCCGCGAGTAGGTGGTGTCGCCCGAGAACACGTAGCTGCGCCCCGCCGCGTCGAAGCGGAATGCATACGACTCGCGGATCGGCGGATGCAGGTTGCGCACGCAGCGCACCTTGACCTTGCCGTCGTCGAGCAGCAGTCCGTCCTCGCTGAACTCCACGACGCGAGTCAGCGCATCGAAATCCGGGCGGCCCTCGTCGGCGGTGCGCGTCTCGATGTCGAAGCGGGCGTAGTCGCGATAGGCCGCCATCTGCGCGCGCATCGGCGGCGGACCCCAGATCGTCAGCGGCGACTTCGGATTGGTCGCCCATGCGAGCAGCGCGACCGCGCCGGCATCCGCGTCGTGGTCGGAATGGTGGTGGCTGATGAAGACATGGCGCACGCGGTTGATGCCGATGCCGGCACGCGCGAGTTGCTGGGCCACGCCGTTGCCGGCATCGACCAGATAGACATCGTCATCGACCACCAGGGCATATGCGGCGGGAAAACGATTGGGTTTCGGCGTGGGGCCGCCTGCGGTGCCAAGCACCACCAGCCGAACGCCGGCCTGCGGCGATGCCCAGGCCTTCGGCATGCCGGCCAGGGTGCCGCCAGCGACTAGCGCAGCGATGAAGTCCCGGCGTGCCAGCTTGATCATGTGTGGTTTTCAGCCGACGGCATCGAGCGCCTGCGCCAGGTCCGCGATCAGATCATCGGCATGCTCCAGCCCGATCGAAATCCGCAGCAGGCTCTGCGGTGACCGCGGATTCGGGCCTTCGACCGATGCGCGGTGCTCGATGAGCGATTCGCAGCCGCCCAGCGAGGTGGCGTTGGTGAACACGCGCAGTTTTCCGGTCATCGCCAGCGCGGCCTCGCGGCCACCGCGCACCTCGATGCTCAGCATCGCGCCGAACTCCTGCATCTGCCGCGCGGCGACATCGTGACCCGGATGCGATGCCAGCCCCGGCCAGTTCACCCGCTCGATCGCCGGGTGCGCGGCCAGGAAGTCGACCACCTTGCGCGCGTTCGCACAATGCATCGCCATGCGCGCGCCCAGCGAGCGGCAACCGCGCAGGGTCAGCCATGCGCTGAACGGCGACAGCACCGCGCCAGTCACGTGCAGCCGATGCGCGACCTTCTGGGCGAGCGCGTCGTCCTTCGCGAATACCAGCGCGCCGCCGAGCACGTCGCTGTGGCCACCGAAGTACTTGGTGGTCGAATGCATCACGATGTCGGCGCCGAGCGCGAATGGACGCTGCAGCAGCGGC
>JAVWUU010000176.1:0-3766 GCA_036666995.1 Thermomonas sp. | reverse complement strand
ATCGACACGCCTGAGCTGATCATCGGCAGCAACCTGCATGCGGGTGCGATCCAGGTGCTGGGCGACATCAACCGCGCGGGCAACCTGACCTTGCAGAACGGCGGAGGCACCGGCGGCATCGCCCTGCAGGCCGCGCTCAACGTCGGCGACCACACCTTGGCACTGTCCAGCGGCGGTTCAATCACGCAGGCGAGCGCCGGCGCCATCACCGCGCACAGCCTGCTCGCACAGGCCGGTGGCGATGTCCTGCTGGCTGCAGCCCTCAACGACGTGGCGAACACCACGCTGGCGGGTTCGGCGGGCGGCGATTTCGAGTTCCAGGATGCCAACACGCTTGCCATCGGCAGCGTCTCGGCGATCGGCTTCGATGCCTCGTCCGGCGGGCTGTCCAGCTTCGCCGCGACCGGGATCAACGCAGGCGGCGATACCTACGTGCGCAACCTGCAGGGCGATCTCACCCTCAATGCCGGCGTGACCGCGACCAACATCGACCTGGTGACCGCGGGACGCCTGCAGAACGTGGCTGGCGCGAGCCTGGTGGCGAGCGGCGACTGGCGCGTCTGGGCCAGTACCTGGCAAGGTGAAACGCGCGGCGGGCTGGCCGGCGACGGCAACCTGCCGAACCTGTACGGCTGCGCCTACCTCGGCGTCTGCGGCGTGACCGTCAGCGGTGGCGACAACCACTTCATCTACGTGCAGCAGCCGATCGCATTGATCACGTTCGACAACGCGACGCGCGAGTACGGCCTGCCGAATCCGCTGTTCACCTTCAGCGTGACCGGGGCGATCCTGGGCGACACGGCGGCGAACGTGGCCAGCGGCACCGCCACCACGACGGCCACCATCGGCAGCGATGTCGGCAACTACGCGATCACCGGCAGCTTCCTGTCGGCGGCGGGTTACCAGATCCAGTTGGTGCCCGGTACGTTGGCGATCACGCCCGCGACGTTGTTGTTCACGGCCGATGGTGCGGTCCGCTATCTCGGCTTCCCGAACCCGGACTTCACCGGCACCGTCACCGGCTTCCGCAACGGCGATACCGTCGCCAGCGTGTTCGGCGATGCGGTGATCTGGTCGTCGCCTGCGGGACCGCTGTCGCCGATCGGTTACTACCCGGTCATCGGTGGAGCCAGTGCCAGGAACTACGTGTTCGCGCAGGCACCGGGCAATGCGACGGCGCTGCAGGTCATCCTGTTGCCGAGCGTGCCGGGCCGGCCGGTCAATTTCATCCGCGAGACCGTCAACACCTACGTGTACGACCGCAATTTCGGCGGCGCGCCGATGTGCGCGGTGAATGCCTCGATCGACGACACCGGGCTGGCGTCCACCGGCGACGGGCTCTCCAGCGAGTGGACGAAGGTGCGGTCGCGGCCGAACCTGACCAACTGCTTCGACAGCGAGCGCGAGAACGGCTGCGGCAGCTTCTGAGCCTGCGTTCTTCCCCGGTGTCGCGGTTCAGGCGGCACCGGGCAGGGCGGCGGCAATGCCGCGCTGGGCAAGCAGTGCACGCAACTTGGCGGGTGCCAACGGGCGCAACAGGACCCGCGCCTGCACCTTGCCGGCGCGCTCGAAGACCTCGCTGCTCGCGGTGGCGGCAAGCACGATGCGGATCGCGCGCGGATGCTGCCTGGCGATCGCGTCCAGCATCGCCCATGCCGGGTCATCGCTGGCATCAACGGCACAGACCACCGCATCCACGTCTTCCCTGATCCCGGCAACGGGCTGCGCGATGCGTTCGGCCGTCGCCAACACCGCCGCATAGCCCCAGTTACGCAACATCGCCGGCAGCGCATCGGTATCGGCCCGCAGGTCGGAGAGCACCAGTACCTGCGGCATGCGTTTGCCGGCGGTCGCCCTTGGCAGGTCGATGTGGAAACAGCTGCCGCCATGCAGGCGCGAACGCAGCTCGACGCGGCCACCCAGCAGTGCTGCGAGTCGCGAGACGATGGCGAGGCCCAAGCCAAAGCCTTTCCGATGATCGCGCTCGGGATTGCCGACCTGGAAGAACTCGTCGAACACCCGAGGTTGATGCACCGGCGCGATGCCGATCCCGTTGTCGCGTATCTCGATGCGGATCCGCTCGCCGCGCACGCGCGCCACCAGCAGCACGCGGCCGCCTGCCGGCGTCGCATTGATCGCATTGTCGAGCAACCTGCCCAGCAATCCCGCCAGCATGCCGGGATCGGTGGTCACCGCCAGCGCCTGGGCATTGGCATGCAGGGTGATCCCCGCATTGCGGGCGCGCTGCTGATGGGCGCCGAGCAATTCTGCGAACAGGTCCTGCAGGTCGCAGGCCACGGGCTGCGCCTGCAGGCTGTCGGCCTCGAGCTGGGAGAGCAGCAACAGGCCGTCGAGGATGTCGGCCATCGTCCGGATCCCCTCCTGCAGGCCGGCGATGTCGGCCTCCTGCGGCGGTTGCGCGCTGCGGCGCAGCCGCGCCAGCGCCAGGTCCATCGCCTGCAGCGGTTGCCGCAGGTCATGGTTGCTGGCCGCCAGGAACCGTTCCTTGGCGCGTTGCGCACCGTCGGCTTGCTGCATCAACCCGACCATTTCGGCGGACAGCTGGCGGTATTGCGCGGATTGCGCCTCGCCTCCGGCTTGCAGCATGTCGTGCCGGCGTTCCATTGCGGCGAGCAACGGCGCGAGTTCAGCCAGCCGGGTCGCATGGTGCGTGGTCGGTTCCGCCTCCACCAGCGCGGCAAGGCGTGAGGCTTCCCTGCGCGTGCGTTGCGCGGCCAGGAACCAGCAGGCAAAAGCTCCCAGCAGCCCGCCGCAGACGGCGATGCCCGATGCCAGCAGCACTTGCCGCATCGCTTCCATGGGGATCCCCGGGTTTCCATGCAGGGTAGGCAGTCGAAATGTCCCGGGCGATAGCCCATCGGCGCTAGCCATGACGATGGCCGCAGGTGCCGGAACTAGGCCGAATGTGGTATCGAATCGCGGTCGCGGGCGGTGCAGACTTCCGGGGAAGAACGGGTGAGCCTGCCCGTGTACCCAGCGCATTCCGGCCGCAAGGCCACCACGTTACGAGGATGGGACGATGAGCATGACCAAGTATCTCCGCACCGCTGTCGCGATCGCGGTGCTTGCCGCCTGTGGCAATGCGTTCGCACAGGATCCGCAGAGCGCGCCTTCGGTGGATTCGATCATCGACAGCTTGAAGGCCGACACGCCGGCGCCCGCCCAGGGCCAGACCCGCGCACTGCGCCCGGGCGCGGCTTCCATGGCCACCGCACCGGCACCTGCGCCGGCCGCACCGGCCAAGCCGGCGTCGATCAACATGCAGATCAACTTCGAGTACAACTCGGCCGAGATCGCCGGCAGCTCCGAGAAGACCATGGCCACACTGGCCAAGGCGCTCGCCTCGCCGCAGCTGGAAGGCCGCAAGTTCACCGTGATCGGCCACACCGACGCCAGCGGTTCGGCTGCCTACAACAAGGCCTTGTCGGACCGTCGCGCGGCTGCTGTTCGCCGTTACCTGATGGAGAACGGCGTTGCTTCGTCGCGCCTGCGCGCGGTCGGCAAGGGCGAAAGCCAGCTGTTGAACGCGAATGAGCCGGATGCCGGCGAGAACCGCCGCGTCGAGATCCAGGCAACCGGCGGCTGACCGGAAGGCAAGCACCTCATGCTTCCTGCCGCTCGCGTCAGCGACATGCATGTCTGTCCGATGTGGTCAGGCGTGGTGCCACACGTTGGCGGCCCGGTGCTTCCACCTTGTGCCCCCGTGGTGCTGATCGGATTTCTGCCCGCCGCACGGATCGGTGAC
>JAVWUU010000175.1:0-3808 GCA_036666995.1 Thermomonas sp. | reverse complement strand
AGCCCGGCATCCTGGTCGGCACGCAGATGCTGGCCAAGGGCCACGACCTGCCGAACCTGACCCTCGTGGTGGTGGTCGGCATCGACGAAGGCCTGTTCTCCGCGGATTTCCGCAGCAGCGAAAAGCTTGCGCAATTGCTGGTGCAGGTCGCCGGCCGCGCAGGCCGCGCCGACAAGCCCGGCACCGTGTTGCTGCAGACCCACCATCCCGAGCATCCGCTGCTGCAGATCCTGGTCCAAGGCGGCTACCACGCCTTTGCCGAGGGCGAACTGGCGCTGCGCGAAGCGGCCGGCTTCCCGCCGTTCGCGCATCTCGCCCTGCTGCGCGCGGAGGCGAAGCACGCCGATCCGCCGATGCAGTTCCTGCACGTGGCCAAGACGGCAGCGAAGGACTTCGCCATCGAGGCTTCCGGTCCATTGCCAGCGCCGATGCCGCGCCGCGCCGGCTACCAGCGCGCGCAACTGGTGCTGTCCGCGGCCCAGCGCCGCGACCTGCACGTTGCGCTCGACGCGATCCTGCCCACGCTGTACGCCGCACCCGATGCGCGCAAGGTCCGCTGGTCGCTGGACGTGGATCCGGTCGAACTCTATTGACCGGCATCGGCATGCCGTTTCCAGCGCCAACCATCGCGATTCCGCATTGGTCGCGTGCGCTGCATCGGCGACAATCGCGACACGCCCCCACGCAGTCGTCGCCATGACCAACCAGCTCGAAGCACTTCGCCAGCACTCCGTCGTGGTTGCCGACACCGGCGACATCGAGGCCATCGCCCGCTTCAAGCCGATGGACGCCACCACCAATCCGTCGCTGCTGCTGAAGGCGGCCGCGCTGCCGGCCTATGCATCGCATATCGATGCCGCGGTGGCCGCGGCCAGCGGCTACGACAAAGTGGGCGATGCCGGCGACCGGCTGTCGGTGGCGATCGGCGGCGAGATCCTCAAGCTGGTGCCGGGTCGCGTCTCCACCGAAGTCGATGCGCGATTGAGTTTCGACACCGAGGCGACCGTCGCCAAGGCGCACAAGCTGGTGCAGTTGTATGCGGATGCCGGCATCGGCACCGAGCGCCTGCTGATCAAGGTCGCGAGCACGTGGGAAGGCATCCGCGCCGCCGAACGGCTGGAGCGCGAAGGCATCCAGTGCAACCTCACCCTGCTGTTCTCGTTCGCGCAGGCCGTGGCCTGTGCCGAAGCCGGCGTGTTCCTGATCTCGCCCTTCGTCGGCCGCATCCTCGACTGGCACCTGGCCAACGGCATGGAGAAGCCGGCCACGCCGCAGGACGACCCCGGCGTGCAATCCGTGCAGCGCATCTGGCAGTACTACAAGCAGCACGGCTACGGCACCGTGGTGATGGGCGCCAGCTTCCGCAACACCGGCGAAGTGCTGGCGCTGTCGGGCTGCGACCGGCTGACGATTTCGCCGGACCTGCTGGCCGCGCTCGAGCAGTCGGATGCAGGCGTCGAACGCGCCCTGGTCGATGCCGGCGAACGCAGCGCACCGCCCGCGCGCCTCGACGAAGCCGCATTCCGCTGGCAGCACAACGAGGACGCGATGGCCACCGACAAACTGGCCGACGGCATTCGCAAGTTCGCCGCGGACCAGCGCAAGCTGGAAGCGCTGCTGGCCGCGAAGCTGGGCTGAGGCACTGCACGATGAGCGAACACCGCCCGCACGTCGTCATCGTCGGCGGTGGTTTCGCCGGCCTGTGGGCCGTGCGCGCGCTGGCCACGGCAAAGGTGCGCATCACCCTGGTCGATCGCGGCAACCACCATCTGTTCCAGCCGCTGCTCTACCAGGTCGCCACCGCGGGCTTATCCGCACCGGATATCGCCGCGCCGTTGCGCCACATCCTGCGCGCGCAACGCAATGTCGAAGTGCGGATGGCGACGGTCACCGGCATCGACGCAGACGCGAAGCGGATCGCACTGGACGATGGCTCGTCGCTCGATTTCGACACACTGCTGCTCGCCAGTGGCGCGACGCATGCGTACTTCGGCAACGACCACTGGGCCGAGCACGCGCCGGGCCTGAAGACCCTGGACGATGCACTCGATCTGCGCCGCAAATTGCTGCTCGCGTTCGAGCGCGCCGAAGCCGCCACCGATCCCGCCGAGCGCGAGGCGTGGCTGCATTTCGCCATCGTCGGCGGCGGTCCGACCGGGGTGGAACTCGCCGGCACGCTGGCCGAAATCGCGCGACACACGCTGAAGGATGAATTCCGCAACATCGATCCCGCCAGCGCGCGCGTGCGCCTGGTCGAAGCCGGGCCGCGCGTGCTCGCTGCTTTCCCCGAAGACCTGTCGGCGAAGGCGAAGCGGCAACTGGAGAAACTCGGCGTGGATGTGTCGACCGGCACGCCGGTCAAGGACATCACCGCCGAGGGCTACACGCTTGGTGAGAGCTTCGTGCCCGCGAAGACAGTGGTGTGGGCAGCGGGCGTGGCGGCCTCACCGCTGGGCGCGATGCTCGGTGCGCCGCTGGATCGCGCGGGCCGCGTGCAGGTGCAAGCGGACCTCAGCGTGCCGGGGCATCCGGACATCTTCGTGGCCGGTGACCTCGCCGCGCTGACCCAGGCGAACGGCAAGCCGGTGCCCGGCGTCGCCCCCGCCGCCAAGCAGATGGGACGACTGGTCGCGCACAACATCCGCGCGCGCTTGTCGGGCGGCAAGACGCATGCGTTCGCCTACAAGGACTACGGCAACCTGGCCACCATCGGCCGCATGGCCGCGGTGGTGGACCTCGGCAAGCTGAGATTCTCCGGCCTGCTCGCCTGGTGGTTCTGGCTGGTGATGCACGTGTTCTTCCTGATCGGCTTCCGCAACCGCCTGGCCGTGCTGCTCAACTGGTGGTGGGCGTACTGGAGCTACCAGCGCGGCGCGCGGATCATCCTTGGCCGCGACGACGACACGGATCACGCACGCTCGACGCGACAGGCGTAGCAGCCGGGCTTGGCGTAGTGCACGTGCAGGTAGGCAACGCGCTCGAGGGCGAACAACGCCGCAATGCCGGCCTCGATGCCGCTGCCCGGCACCACGTCCGCCCAGACCATCATCCCGCGTGCATCGTAGGCGCGCAGCGACAGCAGGCGCGACCGCAGTTGTTCGGGTACTTCGCCGACGACAGGCCGTGAACGCATGGCGGCTTCGCGCACGTAGATCGGCCCCGATGCGCGATACGGCGTGTCCACGTCATGGTGCAGATAGGGCAACAGCAACACGCGCTCGCCCTCGCGGGCATCCTCCAGGCTGACCCGGCAGGGATAGTGCGGCTTGCCATCGGCGATGACGCGGCGGATACCGCGCTCGCGCAGGACGCCATCGCCCAGCGGGAAATCGGCGGCAAATGGCTCGACGGGCAATGCATGGATCTGGAACGTCATGGCGGCACTCCTTGGTGTGGGCAGCAGCATCGCAACCGCACGCACGTCGCGAACTCCGTTTCTTGCGCTGCGCATGACAAGCACGCACGCTGCTGCGATCCTGCCGCCACCCCACGCCCACGCCCACGCCCAGCCCGCGATCCTCTCCGTGTCCTTCGCCTTCGCCCTGCAGCTGTTCGACCTGATCGGCATCTTCGTGTTCGCGCTCAGCGGCGGCGTGCTGGCGGTGCGGCACCGACTGGATCTGTTCGGCGTGCTGGTACTGGCCTGCGCCACTGCGGTCACCGGCGGCATGGTCCGCGACGTGCTGATCGGCGCGATCCCGCCAGCATCGCTGGCCGACTGGCGCTACCTGGCCACCGCGATGTTCGCCGGCCTGGTCACGTTCCGCTGGCATCGCATCATCGAGCGCCTGCGCAACCCGGTGCTGAT
>JAVWUU010000174.1:0-3872 GCA_036666995.1 Thermomonas sp. | reverse complement strand
ATGCCCCAGCCGACGGACAGCAGGACGGTGGCGTGCACGGGCATGGTGAACACCACCGCGTCGAAGCCGCGCGATGCTCCCCAGTACGCCAGCGGCCCGCCGATGGCGCCGAATAGCACGGCGACGAGCGGACGCGCCATCAGCCATTGCATCGAATGCTGCAGGGTCATCGCGAAGGCGACCCACAGCGTCGCGATCCACGCCGGCCCGGGCAACGCGGGCAGCGGCGCGGCGTACTCCAGCCAGCCGGCTGTGGCCAGCGTGCCATCCAGCAACAGGCCGCACAGCAGCGCCGTGCCAATCAGCCGCAGGTCGCTGCGTTTCAGAGGCGAGAACCAGTACGCGATCGCGGCAAACCCGAGGCAGGCCAGCATCCCCGGCCACGCGAGTCCACGCGCGGCGAAGCCGACGGCAATGAACCACGCCGCCTGGTAGCCGATGAGGTTGGCCCAGAAACGCATCAGGCCTCCAGCAAGCCGGGCAGATAGGAGCCGCCGCGGTAGCCGGGCTTGGCCAACAGCAGATGGGCAACGCCGATCGAGCGCTCCAGGAAGCCGCCTTCGCAATAGGCCAGGTAGAACGTCCACATGCGCAGGAAGCGTTCGTCGAAGCCCTGCGCGCGGGCGGCTTCGCGACGGTCGAGGAAGCGCAGCCGCCAGTCGTGCAACGTGCGCGCATACGACGGCCCGAAGTCCTCCAGGTGCACCAGCGCCAGGTCGGTATTGCGCGACTTCGCGTCGAGCATCGCCGCGATCGACGGGATGAAGGAACCGGGAAACACGTGGCGCTTGATGAAGTCCACGGTGCGCAGTGCCTGTTCGTAGCGATGGTCTTCGATGGTGATCGCCTGCACCAAGCCGAGACCGTCCGGCTTGAGCAGGCGGCCCAGGGTCGCGAAGTAGGTGCCGAGGTATTGCGGCCCGATCGCCTCGATCATCTCGATCGACACCAGCTTGTCGTACGTTCCCTGCAGGTCGCGGTAGTCCGACAACAGCACGGTGACGCGATCCTGCAGGCCGGCTTCGGCGACACGCTGGCAGGCCAGCGCATGCTGCTCGCGCGAGATCGTGGTGGTGGTGACGCGGCAGCCGCGGGTCGCGGCGGCATGCACGGCGAACCCGCCCCATCCGGTGCCGATTTCGACGACCTCGTCGTCGGTGGACAGGCGGAGCTTGTCGCAGATGCGGTCGAGCTTGCGGGTCGATGCCGCGTCCAGCGAATCATCATCGCCGACGTACAGCGCCGACGAATACATCAGGTCGTCGGACAGGAACAGGCGGAAGAACGGATTGCCGAGGTCGTAATGCGCGGCGATGTTGCGACGCGCGCCATCGCGTGTGTTCCGGCGCAGCGCATTCCATCCGCGCATCGCCAGTCCGCCCAAACGCGCGAGGCCGCGCTCCATATCGTCGAGCAGGTCGCGGTTGCGCACCAGCAACTGCACCAGCCCGACCAGGTCGGCGCAATCCCATTCGCCGTCCATGTACGACTCCGCCGCACCGACGCTGCCGTTGGCGGCGAGCGCGCGATAGAACCCAGGCGCATGCACATCGATGCGCAGCGGGGCGATGCCCTTGACCGCTTCACCGGCATGCACGGTGCCCAACGCATCGACCAGGACGACCTGGCGACCGCGCAAGGCCTGCAACTGGCCCAGCACGCGCTGGCGCAGCATGCGGTCGAGTGCGTTGAAATCGGTGGCCCGCGAGGCCTGGGCAATCGTGTTCATCGGCTGGATTCCGGGGTGGCGGGATGGTCGTGGATCGGCACGCGCTTGAGCCACAGGCGCAGCGCCTGCCAGTGGATGCCGGTGACCACCTGTGCGGTCATCAGCGGATAGCGCCACAGCACGCGCGCGAGGTTGCGGGCGTTGAGCGGCCGGCGCTCGAGTTGCAGGGTCGCGTCGAACTCGCGCTGTGCACCATCGAGCACCTCCATGTGCACGCGCAGGTCGTCGGCGGGCGCGGTGAAGGTCCACGAATAGCGACGCTGCATCGGCAGGAACGGCGACACATGGAAGGCCTTGTCGAAACTCCAGTGCAGCGCGCGCCCCTGCCCGTCCGCGGACGCGACCGGCAGCACATAGGCATGGCGTTCCTTCCACGGCGTGTTGGTGATCTCGGCGACGATGCTGTGCAGCGCGCCGGACGTGTCGTGGCAGTAGTAGAACGCGACCGGGTTGAAGCTGTAGCCGGCATGGCGCAGGTGGGCGAGCAGACGCACTGGCCCAACCGGTCGCTCGCCGGTCGCGGCCTGCACGCGGTCGCGCACGGCATCGGCCAACGATTGCGCAGGGTCGCCGAGGAAATCGCGACGATGGAACGCGGCCAGGTTGCGCCGCTCCACCGACCACAGCCAGCGCCCGCGGAACACCTCGTCGAGTTCGTCCAGGTCCAGGTACAGCTGTGCCATGCCATACGAAAATTCATGCGCGCGCGGCCCGTGCCGGCGATGGCGCACGCGCCCTTCGTAGATCGCGCTGGCGAGCATGGCCATTACGCCGCCACCAGTCCGGCCTGATCGGACACGACATCGGACGACATCGCAGCCGCAAGCGGCCAGTCCACGCCGAGCCCGCGCGCGACATCGACGCCGCTGCGCATGCCGTCCTCGTGGAAGCCCCAGCCCCAGTACGCGCCCGCAAACCACGTGCGATTGACGCCATGGATCTCATGCCTGCGCGCCTGCGCGGCGACCGAGGCATGGTTGTAGACCGGATGGCGATAACTGCGTCGGCGCAGGATGCGCGCGGGATCGATGGCCTCGGTGCGGTTGAGCGTCACCACCAAGGGCGTGTTGCCCGGCAAGTCCTGCAACAGGCTCATGCAATAGCTCACCGTGCACGCCTGCGCCGGATCCGCCGGCAGGTGCGCATTCCACGCGGCCCAGGCCTTGCGGTTGCGTGGCAGCAGCGAGGCATCGGTGTGCAGCACGGTGTCGTTGGGCTGGTACTCGATCGCGCCGAGGATCTCGCGCTCGGCATCGCGGGCATCGTCGAGCAGCGCCAACGCCTGGTCGCCGTGACAAGCCAGCACGACGTGGTCGTAGCGCTCGCTGCCGGCATCGCAGCGCACGCTGGCGCCGGCTGCATCGCGGGTCACACCGCGCACCGGCGTGGACAACCGCACCTGCACGTCCCAGCGCGCCGCCATCGCGTCCACGTAGCGACGCGAGCCACCGCGTACCACCCGCCATTGCGGACGGCCGGACAGTTGCAGCATGTGGTGGTTGGCCATGAACTGGACCAGGTATTTCGCCGGGAAGTCGAGCACGTCATCCGATGGGGACGACCACAGCGCGCTCGCCATCGGCACCAGGTGCTGGTCGCGGAATGCCGCGCCATGGCGATGCGCGTCGAGATACTCGCCGAGCGTCGGCCCGGGACCCTCCAGCTCGAGCAAGGCCGGCGCCTCGCGATAGAAGCGGACCAGGTCGCGCAGCATGCCCCAGAACCGCGGAGAGGCCAGGTTGCGGCGCTGGCAGAACAGCGCGTCGAGCGAGGTCGCGTTGTACTCCAGCCGCGTACGCTCGTCCTGCACCGAGAAGCCCATCGTGGTCGGCTGCGAGGCCACGCCAAGTTCGTCGAACATCCGCGTCAGCAACGGATAGTTGGCCGGGTTGTGGACGATGAAACCGGTGTCCACATCCAACGTACGGCCATCGACTTCGACGCGATGCGTGTCGGTGTGGCCGCCGAGGTAATCGTTGGCCTCGTACAGCACGACCTCATGCCGACGCGACAGCAGCCATGCCGCGGACAGGCCGCCGATCCCGCTGCCGATCACCGCGATGCGCATCAGTGCCCCGCCTTCGCCAGCACCCACGCCGGCACCGGCTTGAGGTCGCGCACTAGGCCGAGCGCCTGCATGACG
>JAVWUU010000173.1:0-3891 GCA_036666995.1 Thermomonas sp. | reverse complement strand
GTCGTGCATTTCTGAGATCCATTTCGTCATCCCGGCGAATGCCGGGATCCAGCTCTTGCAAAACTTTTTAAATGCTGGATTCCGGCTTTCGCCGGAATGACGGCGCTGGCATTTGCAGGAATGACATCGATCTTGGTTATCGCGTCGCCAGCAACCGCTCCACGTAGCGCGCCAGCAGGTCGACTTCGATATTGACTGCGTCGCCCTCGCGCAAGGCGCGGAACGCGGTGTGGTCGACGGTGTGCGGGATCAATGCGACCTCGAAGCCCGCGTCGTCGACTTCGTTGACGGTGAGGCTGACCCCGTCCACGCAGACCGAACCCTTGTGCGCGATATAGCGCAGCAGCGCCATCGACGCCTCGAAGCGCCAGCGCACCGCACGCGCATCGTCCCAGCGCCTGGCCGCAATCGCTAGGCCATCCACATGCCCGCTGACCAGGTGCCCGCCGAGGCGATCGGTCGGCAGCATCGCGCGCTCGAGGTTCACCGGCGCGCCGATCTCCAGCGCACCCAGCGTCGTGAGCGACAAGGTTTCATTCGACGCATCCACCGCGAACGAGGACGCATCGAATTCGACCACGGTGAGGCAGCAGCCGTTGACCGCGATGCTTTCGCCAAGCGCTGCATCGACGAAGGGCAGCGTGCCGACATCGATCGTGAGGCGCGCGTCGCCACCACGGGTTTCGCGCGCAGCGAGCCTGCCGACGCCGGCGATCAATCCGGTGAACATCAGCTTCCCTCCGGCCGCAGCAGCAAGCGGATGTCGTTGCCGATGCTGCGGCTGTCGACGGTGCGCAGGCGCAGGCGTTCGGTCATCGCGTCGATGTGCAGGCCATCGAACAACGGACGCGCACGCTCGCCGAGCAGCACCGGCGCGATGTAGAGCAGCAGTTCGTCGACCAGGCCGGCGGCGAGGAACGCACCCGCCAGGGTGGCACCGGCTTCGACCTGGACTTCGTTGATGCCGCGGGTCGCCAGCAGGCGCAGCACCGCATCGAGATCGAAGCGCCCGCTGCGCACCGGCACCGCGACATGATCGGCCTGCAATCCGCGCGGCGGCTTGGCCTCCGGCGCATGCAGGTACAGCGTCGGCGCATCGCCCTCGCGCACATGGCCGCGCGCAACGGTGGCAAGTCCCGGATCCAGCACCACCCGCAACGGCGGTACGAACTCGCTGCCGTCCTCCAGCCGCACGGTCAGGTGCGGGTCGTCGGCGAGCACCGTGCCCGCGCCGGTGAGCAGGGCACCGCAACGCGCACGCCATTGCTGCACGTCGCGACGCGAGGCCTCGCCGCTGATCCATTTCGAATCGCCGGAGGCCATCGCACTGCGACCGTCCAGGCTGCTTGCCAGCTTGACCCGCAGCCACGGCCGGCCGCGCTCGAAGCGCGACAGGAACCCGCGGTTCAACTCGCGCGCCTGCGCTTCCATCAATCCGGATTCAACCGCGATCCCGGCCGTGCGCAGCTTTTCGAAACCCGCGCCATCCACCTGCGGGAACGGATCGCGCATCGCCGCGACCACGCGCGCCACGCCCGCGGCGATCAACGCATCCGCGCACGGTCCGGTGCTGCCGGTATGCGCGCACGGCTCCAGCGTCACGTACGCCGTCGCGCCCTTCGCGCGTTCGCCCGCAGCCTGCAACGCGAACACTTCCGCATGCGGCCCGCCCTTGCGCTGGTGCCAGCCTTCGCCGACGACCTCTTCGCCGCGGGCGATCACGCAACCGACCATCGGATTCGGACGCGTGGTGAACGCACCGCGTTCGGCGAGGCGCAAGGCGCGTGTCATCAGCGCGTGGTCGACCGCCGAAAAACTCATTTCTTGCGCGACTTGTCGGCGTGCTTGTCGATCGGCACGACCTCACCGCCGAGCAAGGGCAGCTGCCCCTCGCCGGGAAGGTCGCGTTCCAGCCGGTCGAGTTCCTCGCGGAAATCGGCCACGTCCTCGAAGCTGCGATACACCGAAGCGAAGCGCACGTAGCCGACATGGTCGAGCTTGCGCAGTTCGCCCATGACGAATTCGCCGACCCGGCGCGAGGCGATTTCGCGCTCGGCGGCCATGCGCAACTGGTGCACCACCGCGCGTACCGCTGCCTCCACCTGCTCCTCCGGCACCGAGCGCTTCTGCAGCGCGCGGTCGAAGCCGGCGCGCAACTTGCGCGCATCGAAGTTCTCGCGTCGCCCGTCCGACTTGATGATCGTCGGCAGCTTGAGTTCGATGGTTTCCAGCGTGGAGAACCGCTCGCCGCAGGCCTCGCATTCGCGACGCCGGCGGATGGTGGCGCCGTCCTCGCTCACGCGCGAATCGATCACGCGGGTGTCGTGGTGCTGGCAGAAGGGGCAGTGCATCAGGTGCCCCGCGGCCTCCTCGGCTGCGCATCCCGCTCGACCGAGCGGATGCTGATGACCTGCACGGCGACGCTGGCGACCGGCTTGCCATCGATCATCGCCGGCTGATACGTGCTGCTCATCATGTAGGTGCGCGCTGCCTTGTCGAAACCGACCCTGGTCTTGCACAGGACCACGGCGCGCACCGGTTTTCCGGCCGCATCGACCAGTACCGCGACGACCGTGAAGGCGTCCTGCGGATCCAGCCCCCCGGGCCAGCGAATCGTCCCGCGTTCCAGCATCCGCACCTGCGTGCGCGCCTCGGGACTCGAGGCTTCGGGTTGCGCCGGCCAGTCCTTGCCGAAGACGTCGCCCATGGACTTCCCGGCGTAGTCCTCGATGTCGCCTGCCTTGCAGGCGATCGGGCGATCACGCTGGGCGTTGTCGGTGTAGTCGCGCTTCGACGACAGGTCTTCCTGCGCATGCGCAGGCATCGCCAGCACGCAGGAAAGCAGCAGGATCCCGATCGACCGACTCACGCGCCGTAGACCGGGAACTTCCTGCACTGCAACTCGACGTTGCCGCGCACGCCGGCGATCACGTTCTCGTCGGCCGGATTGTCGAGCACGTCGCAGATCCACTCGGCCAGCGCCGTGCAATCCGGCTCCTTGTAGCCCCGGGTAGTCACCGCCGGCGTGCCGATGCGCAGGCCGCTGGTGACGAAGGGCTTGCGCGGGTCGTTCGGCACCGAGTTCTTGTTGACGGTGATGTGCGCCTTGCCCAGCGCTTCCTCGGCCTGCTTGCCACTGACGTCCTTGCCGATCATGTCGACCAGCATCAGGTGGTTCTGCGTTCCACCCGACACGATCTTGTACCCGCGCGCGATGATCACCTTCGCCATCGCCTGCGCGTTCTTCACCACCTGTTCCTGGTAAGCCTTGAACTCGGGCTCCAGCGCTTCCTTGAACGCCACCGCCTTCGCCGCGATCACATGCATCAGCGGGCCGCCCTGGATGCCGGGGAACACGATCGACTGCAGCTTCTTCTCGATCTCTTCCGCCGCATCGCCCATCGCCGCCCTGCTGGCGACGATGATCCCGCCGCGCGGGCCGCGCAGGGTCTTGTGGGTGGTGCTGGTGACCACGTGCGCATGCGGCACCGGATTCGGATACACGCCCGCCGCGACCAGGCCGGCCACGTGCGCCATGTCGACGAAGAGGTAGGCACCGATCTTGTCGGCGATGGCGCGGAAGCGCGCCCAGTCGACCACCTGCGAATAGGCGGAGAAGCCGGCGACGACCATCTTCGGCTTGTGTTCCAGCGCGAGCCGTTCGACTTCGTCGTAGTCGATCAGGCCGGCGTCGTTGACGCCGTACTGCACCGCGTTGAACAGCTTGCCGGACGCATTGACCTTGGCGCCGTGGGTCAGGTGGCCGCCATGCGCCAGCGACATGCCGAGGATGGTGTCGCCCGGCTGCAGCAGCGCGAAATACACCGCCTGGTTGGCCTGCGAACCGGAGTGCGGCTGCACGTTCGCGTAGTCGGCGCCGAACAACTGCTT
>JAVWUU010000172.1:0-3895 GCA_036666995.1 Thermomonas sp. | reverse complement strand
AGCAGCATCGTCACCGCGCCGGCCAGCACCGGCATCACCGCGATCAGCAGGAACGCGGTGATCAGCCAGGTCCAGCAGAAGATCGGCATCTTCAGCAGGTCGACGCCCGGGGCGCGCATGTTGAGGATGGTGGCGATGATGTTGATCGCGCCCATGATCGAGCTGATGCCCATCATGTGGATGGCGAAGATCACGAACGCCACGTTGTTGCCGCCCTGCAGCGAGAGCGGCGGATACAGCGTCCAGCCACCGGCCGGCGCGCCGCCCGGCAGGAACAGCGTCACCAGCAGCAGGCTGAAGGCAAACGGCATGATCCAGAACGACCAGTTGTTCATGCGCGGCAGCGCCATGTCCGGCGCGCCGATCTGCAGCGGCACCATCCAGTTGGCCAGGCCCACGAAGGCGGGCATCACGCCGCCGAAGATCATGACCAGCGCATGCAGCGTGGTCATCTGGTTGAAGAACTCGGGACTGACGTGCTGCAGGCCCGGCGTCATCAGTTCGGTGCGGATGATCACGCTCATCGCCGCGCCGATGATGAACATGATGAAGCTGAAGACCAGGTACAGGGTGCCGATGTCCTTGTGGTTCGTGGAGAAGAACCAGCGGTCGATGAAGCCCTGCTTGTGGTCGTGGTGGTCGGCGTGCGCCATGGCCTGAACCTCAGTGATTCGTTGCGTGGATCAACCGGCAGCCGCGGCGGTCGCCGGGGCCTGCTCGGTTTGCGGGACGGCGGAGGCCGCGGCGGGGGCAGCGACATCGTCGGCCATGGGCGCTTCCGGCGCGGTTTCGACGGCCGGTGCAGGCGCCGGTTCCGCGGGCGCGCGCTTGGCCTTCTCGGCCGCCAGCCAGGACGCATATTCGTCCTTGCTCACCGCGCGCACCACGATCGGCATGAAGCCGTGGTCCTTGCCGCACAACTCGGCGCACTGGCCGCGGTAGATGCCCGGCTCCTGGATCTCGGCCCAGGCTTCGTTGACGATGCCCGGGATGGCGTCCTGCTTCCAGCCCAGCGCCGGCACCCACCAGGCGTGGATCACGTCGTCGGCGGTCAGCACGAAGCGGATCTTGGTGTTGATCGGCAACACCAGCTGGTTGTCGACATCGAGAAGGTAATGCGGGTGGTTGGCGGTGCGCGCGTCGACCTTGCTCTGGCGGATCTCGTCGCTCTTGCGGTCCAGGCGGCTGGTGAACTGCACGCCCTCGCCCAGGTAGTCGTACTTCCACATCCACTGGTAGCCGGTGACCTTGACGGTCATCGCGGCGTCGCGGGTGTCGTACATGCGCATCAGGCCGCTGGTGGCCGGGAACGCCAGGCCGACCAGGATCAGGATGGGCAGAGCGGTCCAGAGGATTTCCAGCGTGGTGCTGTGGGTGAATTCGGTGTCCGCCACCGCGCCCTTGGACTTGCGGAACTTGAACATCGCGATGGCCATCGCGCCGAACACGATCACGCCGATGATCACGCAGATCCACAGGGTGATCATGTGGGCGTCATAGGCGGCATGCGCGGTCGGGGTCACGCCCCGGCCCATGTTGAGCTGCCAGCGATGCGGATCCGCCGGTCCCGCCGCCACCGAATACGCCTGCGCCGCGAGCGGCATCGCCAACGCAACGGCGGCCAGCGCCCACAGTTTGGACATGCCTGTTTTAAATCGACCGGGTGTCATCACATCGAGCCCCACTGCCTAGTCTGCCTGGATCGGCCCCGCCGCCCGGATCTGGTCCGTGCGCCGCGCCGAGGTCTTGGATTCCGCGCCTGTCCCGCCCGCCACACACGGCCAAAAGGTCGGGAACAACCGCGAAATGGTACTGGCGGGGCCCGATTGCGGCAACCCGCGCGGGTGTTGCGCCCGCCCCCGAGGACTACACTACGCGCCCCCGATCCACCGCCAGCAGGCGCGATGAGCAGCGATCCGACAACCGTTCCGGCGATCACGCCGATCCTCTCAGCGGAGCTGAATCCGGTTCCCGATGCGTCGCGCGCGGCGATCACCGCCGGCTGGATCCGCGACGAAGCCACCCATGTGCGCGAAATGCTCGCCCTGGCGACCCTGCCGGACGCCGAGCGCAATGCCGCGCAGGCCACCGCCGCCGACCTGGTGCGCCGCGTGCGCGCCCGCGCCCGCCAGCAGGGCGCGGTCGAGGCCTTCATGCGCCAGTACGACCTGGGCAGCGAGGAAGGCGTGCTGCTGATGTGCGTGGCCGAAGCCCTCCTCCGCATCCCCGACCAGGGCACCGCCGACGCGCTGATCCGCGACAAGCTGGGCGACGCCAACTGGAAGCGTCACCTCGGCCAGTCGGATTCGGTGCTGGTCAATGCCTCGACCTGGGGCCTGATGCTGACCGGCAAGCTGGTCGACCTGGCCGACGACACCAAGCGCGACGTGCACGGCGCCTTCCAGCGCCTGGTCGGACGCGCCGGCGAGCCGGTGATCCGCTTGGCGGTGCGCCAGGCGATGAAGATCATGGGCCACCAGTTCGTGCTCGGCCGCACCATCGACGAAGCCCTGTCGCGCAGCCGCAAGGGCGACAACGCCAACTACCGCTATTCCTTCGACATGCTCGGCGAAGGCGCGCTGACGACGAAGGACGCGCAGCGTTACCTCGAGGCCTATCGCGCCGCGATCCACGCCATCGGCAGCACCGGGCCGTTCGAAGACGTGTTCGCCGCGCCGTCGATCTCGGTGAAATTGTCCGCGCTGCATCCGCGCTACGAACACGCCAAGCGCACCCGCGTCCTGACCGAACTCGGCGCTGGCCTGCTCGAGCTTTCGCAACTGGCGAAGTCCTACGACATCGGCCTGACCATCGACGCCGAGGAAACCGACCGCCTGGAACTGTCGCTGGACCTCATCTTTCAGGTGCTGGGCCACGATTCGCTGCGCGACTGGAACGGTTTCGGCATCGTCGTGCAGGCCTATCAGAAGCGCGCGCCGTTCGTGATCGATCACATCGCGCACATGGCGGCGAAGCTCGGCCGGCGCATCCCGGTGCGGCTGGTCAAGGGCGCCTATTGGGATGCCGAGGTCAAGCGCGCGCAGGTCGAGGGTCAGGCCGGGTATCCGCTGTTCACCCGCAAGCAGAACACCGACGTGTCGTACCTTGCGAATGCCCGTCGTTTGCTCGATGCCGGCGATGCGATCTACCCGATGTTCGCCACCCACAACGCGCAGACCATCGCCACCGTGCATCGGATGGCGCGCGCAATTCGCCAGCGTCGCGACTTCGAGTTCCAGAAGCTGCACGGCATGGGCGACGACCTGTATGCGGAAGTCATCCCGGCCGATCGCCTCGACGTGCCCTGCCGCGTGTACGCGCCGGTGGGTTCCCACGAAGACCTGCTGCCGTACCTGGTGCGCCGCCTGCTCGAGAACGGCGCTAATTCCAGCTTCGTCAACCGCATCACCGACGAAAGCATCTCCATCGACGAACTGATCCGCGACCCGGTCGAAGCGGTGCGCAACTTCGATCCGATTCCGCATCCGAAAATCCCGCTGCCGGTCGACCTGTACCGCAGCCAGAACGAATACCGGGACAATTCCATGGGCCTCAACCTCGCCAACGACGACCAGCTGCGCGAACTCGCCGCCGCCATCAACAACGCCGGCGCCGGCAGCTGGAGCGCAAGTGCGCTGGTGCCGGGCGCGAATGGCTCCGGCGAAAAAATCGCAGTGACCAACCCGGCGGACCGCCGCGAAGTGGTCGGCCACTGGCAGGCTGCGGACAGCACCACGGTCGAACGTGCGTTGCAGAACGCGGTCGCCGCGCATGCCGCGTGGGACGCAACGCCGGCTGGTTCGCGCGCGGCGATCCTGGAACATGCCGCCGCCCTGCTGGAAGCGCGCATGCCTGCCTACATGGCGATGTGCACCAAGGAAGCTGGCAAGACCCT
>JAVWUU010000171.1:0-3916 GCA_036666995.1 Thermomonas sp. | reverse complement strand
GCCCTCAGCGCTTGGCCAGCTCCACCCGCCGGTTCTGCGCGCGCCCGACGTCATTGGCATTCGAGGCGATCGGCGAGGCCTCGCCCTTGCCTGCCGCCTCCAAACGCGCTGCATCGATGCCCGCGGCGATCAGCCAATCCTTCACCGCATTCGCCCGCTTGCCGGACAACGTGGCGTTGTAGGCGTCATCGCCGACATCGTCGGTATGGCCTTCGATGGTGATGCGCAGCGCGGGATCGTCGCGCAACAGGCCGGCCACCTGCTCCAACACCACGTTGGATTCCGCGCGCAGTGCCGCCGAATTGAAATCGAAATTGATGCCGTACACCGCAACCCGCCCGTCCTTCGCCAATGAATCCGCCATCGCGGTCGCCGGACTCTCCGCGGCGCGCCCCGGGCATGTCGCCGGCTCGGCGGCCACGCGCTTGACCTCGCCATAGTCGGAGATGCTTTCGCCATCGATGCCGCCGGTGAAGAAGCGCTGGCCATCGCGGGCGAAGACCAGCAGCAAGGCCCTCGGGTCACGCGGCGCGCCGGCATCGTCGACTTCGACATAACGGATGCGGGCGATGTTGCCTTCCATGCCGCCGCTGAACGTGGCCGGCTGGGTCGAAAGCCCGGCGGGCTGGAAACAGCCGCTGATCAGCGTGCCGGTCTGGGTCACGTTCCAGTGGCCCCAGACCGTCTCGAAGCTGCCGCTGGCGTTGGTCAGCAGCGCAGGGGCAGCCGCATCGCCGAAGCCGCGGAACTCGGCCAGCGAATACGAGTCGCCGCCGTGGTTGGACGTGAAGTTGGCGCGCACCCAGCGACCGGCGACGGGTTTCGCGATGTCGAAACGCTGGCCGTTCACGCCCTTCGCCAGGCTGCCTGCGAAGACCTGCTGGAATCCTTCGCTGGCCGAGGTCGCCGACACCTCCACCGTCAGGTCCTTGATCCCCGAATCGATGCCGCCCATGCCCGAGGTGTCATCGTCGAACTCGAGCACGCGCAGCGTCGCCGTTTCGGCCAGCTCGAACACGAACGATTGCGGCTGCCCGTCGCCAACCCAGTTCTGGATCGACGAGCCGTCGATCATCAGGATCGGCGCGGTGACCAGCAATGCGTCGGATGGCAGCGGCATGATCGTGCCGCTGGCGAACGACAGCAGGTTGGGCGAGGCGGGTTCGGACGCAGCGGCAGGCTGTGCATCGCTTGCCGCCGCCGATGCAGTGGCGGGCGTAGCCTCGCTGGCGGAGACCTCGCTCGGTGCGGATGTGCGGGAACAGGCGGACAGCAGGAACAGCGCACAGGCAAGCAGGACGGGCATCTGGCGCATGGGGATCCGTGCAGGTCGGGACATTGCCGTGGTCAACGGCAAAACCGCACTGGCAAGGTCAGTCCGCGATACCCGCGCGGACGTAGTCCACGAAGTCGAACGCGAATGCATGCGCCGCATCGGCGGGATGCGCGATGCGTGCGACTTCGTTCCAGTCGCCGGCATCGAAGCGCGGGAAGAACGCATCCGCATCCGCGACAACCGTGTCGACATGGGTCAGATACAGCTGCGTCGCATGCGGCAAGGCCAGCGCGTAGATTTCGCCACCGCCGATGATGCAGAGTTCGTCGCCGTCGATCGATGCGATCGCGATCGCATCCTCCAGCGACGCCACCGCCTGCATGCCATCGAACGGCACCGCGCCACTGCGCGTGAGCACCAGGTTGCGCCGCTTCGGCAGCGCGCGGCCCAGCGACTCCGCGGTCTTGCGACCCATCAGGATCGGCTTGCCGAGGGTCAGCGCCTTGAAGCGCTTGAGGTCGTCCGGCAGGTGCCACGGCAGCGCATTGCCCTTGCCGATGGCGAAGTTCCGATCCACCGCGGCGATCAGCGAAACATGCATATGAGCAGCAGGCATTCGGGAAGCAGGCATCGGTCAGACCGCGATGGGTGCCTTGATCGCCGGCAACGGATCGTAGCCTTCGATGGCCATGTCCTCGAAACGGAACGCGAAGATATCGCGGACATCGGGATTGAGCTTCAGCGTCGGCAGCGCGCGTGGCGTGCGGGACAACTGCTCGCGGGCTTGGTCGTCGTGGTTCGCGTACAGATGCGCATCGCCCAGCGTGTGCACGAAGTCGCCGACGCCCAGGCCGCAGACCTGCGCGACCATGTGGGTGAGCAGCGCATAGCTGGCGATGTTGAACGGCACGCCCAGGAAGATGTCGCCACTGCGCTGGTAGAGCTGGCAGCTGAGCTTGCCGTCCGCCACATAGAACTGGAACAGCGAATGGCAGGGCATCAGCGCCATCTTCGGCAGCTCGGCCACGTTCCATGCGCTGACGATCAGCCTGCGCGAGTCCGGGTTGCGCTTGATCTCGTCGATGACCCAGGCGATCTGGTCGATGGCGTTGCCATCCGCACCTTCCCAGCTGCGCCACTGCTTGCCGTAGACCGGGCCGAGTTCGCCATCGGCATCGGCCCACTCGTCCCAGATGCTGACCTTGTTGTCCTTCAGATAGGCGATGTTGGTCGCGCCCTGCAGGAACCACAGCAGCTCGTGGATGATCGAGCGCAGGTGCAGTTTCTTGGTGGTGACCAGCGGGAAGCCTTCGCTGAGGTCAAAGCGCATCTGCCATCCGAACACGCTGCGGGTGCCGGTGCCGGTGCGGTCGGATTTCTCGGTGCCGTGTTCCAGCACATGGCCGAGCAGGTCGAGGTACTGCTTCACTTCGCAGTGACCACAGGCGCCGGCTGCAAGGTCGGCGACGAATGCGACTTCCAGCACCAGAACAGGCCCAGCAGGATCAACGGCAGGCTCAGCACCTGGCCCATGGTGACCCAGCCGAACGCGAGGTAGCCCAACTGCTGGTCCGGTTCGCGGACGAATTCGACCAGGAAGCGGAAACTGCCGTACAGCAACGCGAACAGCCCGGTCACCGCATAACGCGGGCGCGGCCTGCGCGAATACCAGACCAACACGCAGAACATCACCAGGCCTTCCAGGCCCGCCTGGTACAGCTGCGAGGGGTGACGGGCGAAGGTGTCGATGATTCCCGCATCGAACTGCTGCTTCAGCGTCGCCGCATCCATCGAGGCGAACGGCTCCGGCAACGCGCGCGGGAAGATCACGCCCCATCCGTCGAAGGCGGTGCCCTGCGTCGGCTTGCCCCACAGTTCGCCGCCGATGTAGTTGCCCAGCCGACCGAAGCCCAGGCCTGCCGGCACCAGCGGTGCGACGAAATCGACGGTGTCGAAGAAATGCAGGCGATGCCGGCGCGACCACCACGCGACCGCGGCGAGCACGCCCAGCAGGCCGCCGTGGAAACTCATGCCGCCTTCCCACACCCGGACGATCATCAGCGGGTTGGCCAGGAACGCGGCGAAATCGTAGAACAGGATGTAGCCGATGCGTCCGCCCAGCACCACGCCGAGCATCGCGTAGAACATCAGGTCGCCGAAGCCGTTCTCGTCCACGCCCGGCAGGCGCCCGGCGCGGATCCGGCGACGCCCCAACCACCACGCCACCATGAAACCGAGCAGGTACATCAGGCCGTACCAGTGGATCTTCAGCGGCCCCAGCGAAACGGCAATCGGGTCGATCTGGTGGAGGATGGGCATGCGGCGCCGGTGTTACGGATCAGTGCGCATTGTACGGCCTGCCCGGATGCGCGATCCGGGCCGATGCCGCTACAGGAACACCGGTTGGTCGGGCAGTTCGTCCTCGTCCGGCATGCCGGGCTCCTGCGGAAAATGCTCGGCCAGCAGGTCGCCGGCGGCCTCGATGCCGGCCACCACGCCATCGGCATAGTCACCGACGCGCAGGCGCTCCTCCATCAGCATGCAGACACCGCGCCACTGCTCGGCGCTGACATGCGGCGCAAGGCCGCGATCGGCGACGATCTCGATGCGCTTGTCGGCCAGCAGCAGGTAGACCAGCAC
>JAVWUU010000170.1:0-4016 GCA_036666995.1 Thermomonas sp. | reverse complement strand
CCTGATGGTGTCGCGCCAGGAAACCGCACGCCCGCTGCTGACGCCGGGCGAAGTGATGCAGCTGCCGCCCGATGAAGCCGTGGTGATGGTGTCCAGCGTGGCGCCGATCAAGGCCAAGAAGCTGCGCTACTACGCGGACGCCAATTTCAAGCGCCGCGTGCTGCCGCCGCCCGCGCTGGCGGACGGCCAGTACGCCGACGTGCCGCCGCTGCGCCCCGACGACTGGAGTGGCCTGGCGATCCCTGCCGTACCCACCGCACCTGCGGTCGAGGTCGCCGAAGGCTTCGGCGCCGCAACCGACGACGGTGGCCCACGCCGTCAGCCCGAACTAATTGAGGCCGTCGCCTACGACCCCGAGCTGGCCGTGCCCGCGGCCGACTTGGCGTTGCTCGATGACGACGACGACCTGCCGCTTTCCCTTCCTCGCCAGCTTGATCCGGCCATGCAGCGCACGGCCCGGCTGGCTTCCCTCGACCCTAACGACGGAATCGAGCTATGAGCCACTACCGCCTCAACCTGTTCATCCAGCCGGAGCACGCCAAGCGCCTGGACGAGCTGGCCGCCAAGAAAGGCGTGTCCAAGTCGTCCATCGTCGCGGCGGCGCTCGCATCGTGGCTGTCGCCCGATGCCGCTGACCAGCGCGAGGCGGCCGTTGCCAAGCGGCTTGATCGCCTGTCGCGCCAGGCCGAGCGCATGGAGCGCGACCAGAACATTCAGCTCGAAACGCTTGCGCTGTTTATCCGCTACTACCTCACGGTCAGCACGCCAGTCCCCGAGGCGCACCAAGACGCGGCACGCGCGCAGGGCAAAGCGCGCTTCGAGCAGTTCGTTGAACAGTTGGGCCGCCACCTGCTGCGGGGCCGCAGCCTGCTGCGCGACGTGGTGGAGGAACTGCATCCCGATCCGATGCGGATGGAGGACGCGGCGGCAGCCGCCCAAGCGCGGGAGCGTGCGTCATGAGCGCCGTTCCCCAATCCATGACCGCCACGTCGCTCGACCGCCGCATCCAGATGCTGCGCACGGCGATGGGGCCGCTGATCGCCGCCGCGCTCGAAGACCCGGACGTGGTGGAGGTGATGCTGAATCCCGATCGCACCCTTTGGGTGGATCGGCTTTCCAGTGGACGCGCGCCGATGGGCGTGGAACTGCCCGAGGCGGACGGCGAGCGAATCATCCGCCTGGTCGCGGCCCATGTCGGCGCGGAAGTCCATCGCGGCCAGCCGCTGTTGTCCGCCGAGTTGCCCGAAACGGGCGAACGCTTCGAGGGCATCTTGCCACCGGCAGCGCCGGGGCCGGCCTTCGCGTTGCGCAAGCGCGCCGTCGGCGTGATTCCGCTGGAGCGCTACGTCGTGGAGGGGATGATGACCAGCGCCCAGGCGGGCTTTCTCGTTCGCGCCGTGCGCGAGCGGCAGAACGTCTTGATCGCCGGCGCCACCAGCAGCGGCAAGACAACCTTGGCCAACGCGCTGCTGGCCGAGATTGCCGCCACGGGCGACCGCGTGCTGGTGCTCGAAGACACGGTGGAGCTGCAATGCGCGGCCCGCGACCACGTTCCGCTGCGCACGCGCGCAGGCGTGGTGTCCATGACGGAGCTGGTGCGCTCGTCCATGCGTCTACGCCCGGATCGCGTCGTCGTCGGCGAGGTGCGCGGCGCCGAGGCGCTGGATCTCATCAAGGTGTGGGGCACGGGCCATCCGGGTGGCATTGCCACGATCCACGCCGGCTCCGCCCTCGGCGCGCTGCTGCGACTGGAGCAACTGATTCTCGAAGTGGCGGTGAATCCTCCCCGTGCGCTGATCGCCGAGGCGGTCAACGTGGTGATCCACATCGCCGGGCGCGGGCGCAAACGCCGCATCGAGAGCATCGCCCGCATCGTCGGCTTCGACGGCGTGGGCTACCAATTGGCGGATTGGGAGGCGGACGCGATGGACGCGCCGTTTCCCGAGCTGCCGCCGGCTCCCTTCGCAGCCGAAATCGCTGCGCCTTCCCTGTCCCCTGACCAACCTGGAGAACTGCCATGACGCAGATGATCGTTCCTGCTTTCCGTTTTTCTGTAGATCCGCTTTCGTGCCTGTCCAACCCGGCACGGCTGCGCAGCCTGGCCCGCCCTGCGTGGCAAGGACTGCTGCTGGCTGCATTGCTGCTGTTCCTCGCCGGAACGGCACAGGCCGCCGGTTCCTCGATGCCGTGGGAAGGCCCGCTGCAATCCATCCTCGAATCCATCCAGGGGCCGGTGGCGCGCATCGTCGCGGTCATCATCATCATCGCCACGGGCCTCGCGCTGGCCTTCGGCGACACGTCGGGCGGTTTCCGCAAGCTGATCCAGATCGTGTTCGGCCTGTCCATCGCGTTCGCGGCGTCCTCGTTCTTCCTGTCGTTCTTCAGCTTCTCCGGTGGAGCTGTCGTATGAGCGGCCCGGACACCTTCGCGGACGGTTTCGAGATGCCGCTGCATCGCTCGCTGACCGAGCCGATTCTGTTGGGCGGCGCGCCGCGCACCGTGGCGATCGCCAACGGCACGCTGGCCGCTGCCGTCGGGCTGGGCCTGCAACTGTGGATTCCCGGCGTGGTGCTCTGGATCGTCGGCCATTCGCTGGCGGTGTGGGGTGCGCGCGTCGATCCGCACTTCATGGCCGTGTTCGCCCGGCACATCAAGCACCGCCCGCTGCTGGACGTGTGAGGGGACGCCGCCATGCTGAACCTCGCCGAATACCGCCAGCGCCCGGCCTTGCTCGCCGACTGGCTGCCGTGGGCCGGGCTGGTCGCGCCGGGTGTCGTCTTGAACAAGGACGGCTCCTTCCAGCGCACCGCCCGGTTTCGCGGGCCTGACCTCGACAGCGCGACGCAAGGCGAGTTGATCGCCACGTCGGCGCGCTTGAACAACGCATTGCGCCGCATGGGTTCGGGCTGGGCGCTGTTCATCGAAGCCGAGCGCCGGCCCGCTGCCGACTATCCGCACTCGGAGTTTCCCGAGCCGCTGTCGTGGCTGGTGGACGAGGAACGCCGCGCCACCTTCGAGGATTCGGGCAACCACTTCGAGAGCGGCTACCACCTGACGCTGGCGTATCTGCCGCCCGAAGAATCGCGCGCCCGCGCCGCGGGCATGCTGTACGAGAACCGGCCCACCGAAGGCGTGGACTGGCGCGAGCGCCTGACCGCCTTCGTGGCAGAGACGGATCGCGTCTTCGACCTGCTCGATGGCGTAATGCCGGAGATCGCCTGGCTCGATGACAGCCAGACGCTGACCTACCTGCACGCCACCATCTCGACGCGGCGCTACCGCGTCGGCGTGCCCGAAGTGCCATTCCACATTGACGCGCTGCTGACCGACTCCGCACTGGTCGGTGGCCTGGTGCCGATGCTGGGCGACCAGCACTTGCGCGTCGTGTCGGTGCGCGGTTTCCCGACCTCGACCTGGCCGGGAATTCTGGACGACCTCAACCGCCTGGGCTTTGCCTACCGCTGGAGCACGCGCTTTCTGTGTCTCGACAAATCCGAGGCGGAACGGGAATTGGGGCGCCTGCGCCGCCAGTGGTTTGCGAAAAGGAAGAACGTCATCGCGCTGCTGCGCGAAACGATCTTCCAGCAGGAAAGTCCGCTGGTCGATACCGACGCCAGCAACAAGGCGGCGGATGCAGACGCGGCCTTGCAGGAGCTGGGCAGCGATCAAGTCGCCTTCGGCTACCTCACCGCCACGGTGACGGTGCTCGATGCCGACCCGGCTGTGGCCGACGAGAAGCTGCGCATGGTGGAGCGCGTCATTCAGGGACGCGGCTTCATCACCATCCCGGAAACGCTCAACGCCGTGGATGCGTGGCTGTCGTCCATTCCCGGCAACGCTTACGCCAACGTGCGCCAGCCCATCGTCTCGACGCTGAACTTGGCGCACATGATGCCGTTGTCGGCGGTGTGGGCCGGGCCGGAGAAGAACGACCATCTCGACGGCCCGCCGCTGATCGTCACGCGCACCGATGGCGCCACGCCGTTCCGGCTGGTGACGCACATCGGCGACGTGGG
>JAVWUU010000169.1:0-4033 GCA_036666995.1 Thermomonas sp. | reverse complement strand
CGCCGGTGCGATGCACGGACTCGCGGGCGCACTCGGTGGCGACGCGACGCGACGCTGGTGGGCGGTCGCGTTGATGGCCAGCCTGCCGGTCACCATGCACCTGGCCGCCGGCATGCAGACCGAACTGGTGGCGATGGCGTGGCTGCCCGCGTTGGCATGGCTGGTGGTGCGCGACGGCGATGGATCCACATCGAAGACGATGTTGGCCGGCGCGGTGTTGTTCGGCGCGCTGTGCGGGCTGAAGCCGATGCACGGCCTGGTCGCATTGCCGGTGCTGGCATGGGCGGCGTGGCGGCATCGCGCGCACCTGCGGTGGCCTGCGCTCGCGGTGGCACCACTGGTGGCTGCAATCGCGGGCGGTTCCAGCTATGTGCATGCGTGGCTGCTCACCGGCAACCCGGTGCTGCCGCTGTTCAACGGCTGGTTCCGCTCGCCGTTTTTCCCGTCGCGTGATTTCGAGGACCCGCGCTGGAACGCCGGTCTCGGCATCGACGATGCATGGGGCATCACCTTCGACACCGGCCGCTATCTGGAGGCGCATGCCGGCGGTTTCGGCTTCGTGCTGGTCGCGTTGACAGGCGTGTGGCTACTCGCCCTGCGCGATGCACGCACGCGCGGGCTGGCCGTGGTCGCCAGCAGCGGCCTGCTGCTCACCCTGTTGCCGCTGCAGTACGCGCGCTATCTGCAGCCGGCGCTGGTCCTGCTGCTGCCCGTGCTGGTCGTCGCCTGGCCGCAGGTGCGGCATGGCGCGGTCGCGTTCTGGAGCCTGTGCGTGCTCAACATCGCCTTCGCCAGCAATGCCAACTGGATGCTGCGCACCGGTGCGCTGAAGCGCGACATCGCCAACCCGCTCGACGATGCGCCCTTGCTGCTGCGCTACGCACCGGAGCGACTGCTGGTGCGACAGTTGCCGCACGACGACACGCTGGTGCTGGTCATGCCGGGCAACTACGGCGCACTCGCCGAACTCGGCCAGCGCGGCCGCAACGTGAGCTGGTATTCGCCGGCGTGGGAAGCCGAAGCCGCGCGCGTCGAGGCCGACCCGAGCGGCCAGGCGTGGGCCGCGCTGCTGCATCGCAATCGCATCGGTCACGTGATCCTCGACACACGCAAGACCAGCGTCGCGCTGCGTGCCGGGCTCGGCATCGCGAATGCGCGCATGGTCGACCAGGCCGGCGATTCGCAACGCTGGTCGCTGCCGATGGAAGCCGCGCGATGAGCTTGCGTCGACACGCCAGGCATTACCTGCTGATCGGCATCGCCCAGTGGTTGCTCGACTGGGGCGTGATGGTGGGACTCAGCCACTTCGGGCTGAAGGTCGAGCCCGCCAACATCGCCGGCCGCATCGCCGGTGCGGCGCTGGGCTACTGGCTCAACGGCAAGATCACCTTCGCCGGCGACGACACCGCCGTCGGGCGCAGGCAGATGGCGCGCTTCGGCGTGATGTGGATCGGCACGACCGTCGCCAGCACCTGGGCAATGGGCCACATCGACGATGTGTTCGGGCTGCAATGGGCCTGGCTGGCGAAACCGGCTGTCGAGCTGGCGCTCGGCGTGATCGGCTTCTTCCTGTCGCGGCATTGGGTCTACAAGGCCTGAAAGACAAAACGCCGGCACGAGGCCGGCGTTCCGATGACGCGACGTCGCGAAGACCTCAGTGCTTGAGGTTCTTGCGCAAGCGCTCCAGCGCCTGCAGCTGCGCGGTGACTTCGGCCAGCTTCTGCTGCGCCTCGGCGATCTCCATCTTCTCGCCGCGGTGGGCGATGATGCGCTCGGCCTCTTCCTTGGCCGCACGCACCGCGGCCTCGTCGATGTCCTGCGCGCGGACCGCGGTGTCGGCCAGCACGGTGACCACCGTCGGCTGCACCTCGAGGATGCCGCCGGAGATGGCGAAGTCGTGCTTCTCGCCGCCCGGCAGGGTCACCACGACCTTGCCCGGCTTCAGGCGGGTGATCAGCGGCGCGTGCTTGGGCGCGATGCCGAGCTCGCCGAGTTCGCCGGTGGCCACGACCAGCTCGACCTCGCCGTGGAAGATCTCGGCTTCGGCGCTGACGATGTCGCAACGGATTGTGGATGCCATGTCTGTCCTTTCAACCGGGACGGGCACGGGGGCCCATCCCTACGATGTTACGCGGCGAGCTTCTTGGCCTTCTCGACGGCTTCGTCGATCGAGCCGACCATGTAGAACGCCTGCTCCGGCAGGTGGTCGTACTCGCCGTCCACGATGCCCTTGAAGCCGCGGATGGTGTCCTTCAGCGGCACGTACTTGCCCTTGGAACCGGTGAACACTTCGGCCACGGTGAACGGCTGGCTGAAGAAGCGCTCGATCTTGCGCGCGCGGGCCACGGCCTGCTTGTCTTCTTCCGACAGCTCGTCCATGCCCAGGATCGCGATGATGTCCTTCAGTTCCTTGTACTTCTGCAGGGTGCCCTGCACGCGGCGCGCGGTCTCGTAGTGCTCGTTGCCGATCACGTTCGGGTCCATCATGCGGCTGGTCGAATCCAGCGGATCCACTGCCGGGTAGATGCCGAGCGACGCGATGCTGCGCGACAGCGCCACGGTCGAGTCCAAGTGGGCGAAGGTGGTGGCCGGCGACGGGTCGGTGTAATCGTCGGCGGGCACGTACACGGCCTGGATCGAGGTGATCGAACCGGTCTTGGTCGAGGTGATGCGCTCCTGCAGCACGCCCATTTCCTCGGCGAGCGTCGGCTGGTAACCCACCGCCGACGGCATGCGGCCGAGCAGCGCCGACACTTCGGTACCGGCCAGGGTGTAGCGGTAGATGTTGTCGACGAACAGCAGCACGTCCTTGCCCTTGCCGTTTTCGTCCTTCTCGTCGCGGAAGTACTCGGCCATGGTCAGGCCGGTCAGGGCGACGCGCAGACGGTTGCCCGGCGGCTCGTTCATCTGGCCGTACACCATCGCGACCTTGTCCAGGACGTTGGAGTCCTTCATCTCGTGGTAGAAGTCGTTGCCCTCACGGGTACGCTCACCCACGCCGGCGAACACGGACAGACCGCTGTGCGCCTTGGCGATGTTGTTGATCAGTTCCATCATGTTGACGGTCTTGCCGACGCCGGCGCCGCCGAACAGGCCGACCTTGCCGCCCTTGGCGAACGGGCACATCAGGTCGATGACCTTGATGCCGGTTTCCAGCAGCTCGGTGGCCGGCGACTGGTCTTCGTACGACGGAGCAGAGCGGTGGATTTCCCAGGTATCGCTGGCGGCAACCGGACCGGCTTCGTCGATCGGACGGCCGAGCACGTCCATGATGCGGCCCAGGGTGCCAGCACCGACCGGCACGGAAATACCGCGTTCGGTGTTGGTGGCCACCAGGTTGCGCTTCAGGCCATCGGTGGAGCCCAGCGCGATGCAGCGGACCACGCCGTCACCGAGCTGCTGCTGCACTTCCAGGGTGATTTCGGTGTTGTCCACCTTCAGCGCGTGGTACACCTTCGGCACCGACTCGCGGGGGAATTCGACGTCGACGACGGCGCCGATGATCTGAACGATCTTGCCCTGACTCATTGCTGCATCCTCTAAATGTGTGCTTTTAACGAACGCGGTCAGACTGCTGCCGCGCCGCCGACGATTTCGGAGATTTCCTGGGTGATCGCTGCCTGGCGGGCCTTGTTGTAGACCAGCTGCAGGGTTCCGATCAGCTTGTTGGCGTTGTCACTGGCCGACTTCATCGCCACCATGCGCGCGGCATGTTCGGAAGCGACGTTTTCCAGCAGCGCCTGGTACACCAGCGACTCGATGTAACGCGTCATCACGTGCTCGAGCACGGTCGCGGCATCGGGTTCGTACAGGTAGTCCCAGTCGTGGTGCGCAACCTGCTTCTCCGCGGCCGGCAGCGGCAGCAGCTGATCGAAGCTGGCCTTCTGCACCATGGTGTTGACGAAGCGGTTGTAGACCAGGTACACGCGGTCGACCTTGCCTTCGGTGAAGGCGTCGAGCATGACCTTGATCACACCGATCAGCGATTCCAGCTTCGGCGTGTCGCCGATGTGGGTCACCGTGCCGACCATGT
>JAVWUU010000168.1:0-4054 GCA_036666995.1 Thermomonas sp. | reverse complement strand
CGGATCTGCGGTGCGGGAATCGACGCCAGCTTGTCCGCAGCGTTGACCTTCTTGCCTTTGCGCGGCTTGCCGCCGTGCACGGTGACGAAGCTGGGGCAGAAGCCCTCGACGCAGCTGTAGTCCTTGTTGCAGTTGCTCTGGTCGATCTCGCGCTTGCGGCCGAACTCGGTGTCCTTCGGCAGCACGCTGACGCAGAAGCTCTTCTGCCCGCAATCGCCGCAGCCTTCGCAGACCAGCGAATTCACCACGACGCGCTTCTGCGGATCGACGATCTTGCCGCGCTTGCGGCGACGGCGCTTCTCGGTGGCGCAGGTCTGGTCGAAGATCAGGATCGAGACGCCCTTCACCTCGCGCAACTGCTTCTGTACGGCGTCGAGTTCGCGCCGGTCGTGGAAGCTGACGCCGCTCGGGAAGATCGACGGATCGGTCCACTTGTCGATGTCGTCGCTGAGCAGGACGATCGTCTGCACGCCCTCGGCGCGCATTTGGTGGGCGATCTGCGGCACGCTGAGGGTGCCGTCGACGGGCTGGCCGCCGGTCATCGCCACCGCATCGTTGTAGAGGATCTTGTAGGTGATGTTGACGCCGGCGGCGATCGACTGGCGGATCGCCAGCGAACCGCTGTGGAAATAGGTGCCGTCGCCGAGGTTCTGGAAGATGTGCGGCGTCTCGGTGAACGCGGCTTGGCCCGCCCATGTCACGCCTTCGCCACCCATGTGGGTGAAGGTGTCGGTGCTGCGGTCCATCCACGTGACCATGTAATGGCAACCGATGCCGCCCTGTGCGCGCGAGCCTTCCGGCACCTTGGTGCTGCTGTTGTGCGGGCAGCCGCTGCAGTAATGCGGCACGCGCGGGAAGTTGGCGCGCGGCAGGGCGAGCTCGCCTTCCTTGTTCTCCATCCAGCGCAGCACGTCGCGGATGTGTTCGCTGTCGTGGAAGCGCTGGATGCGTTTGGCCATCACGCCGGCGATGCGCGCGGGCGTGAGTTCGCCCGTGCTCGGCAGGATCCATTCGCCGGCTTCGTCGTACTTGCCGACGATGCTCGGGCGTTGTCCCTCGAAGTTGTAGAACAACTCCTTGATCTGCGATTCGATGAAGGAATGCTTTTCCTCGACCACGAGGATGTCCTGTAGCCCGCGCGCGAACGCGCGGATGCCCACCGGTTCCAGCGGCCAGGTCATGCCGACCTTGTACACGCGGATGCCGAGATCACGGCAGGCGGCCTCATCGAGGCCCAGGTATTCCAGCGCCTGCAGCACGTCCAGGTAGCTCTTGCCGGTGGTGACGATGCCGAGGCGTGCATTCGCCGAATCGATGACGATGCGGTCGATGCCGTTCGCCCGCGCGAAGGCTTGTGCCGCCTTGACCGCGTAGCGATGCAGGCGCATCTCCTGGTCCAGCGGCGGATCGGGCCAGCGGATGTTGAGGCCGCCTTGCGGCATCTCGAAATCGGCATCGCCGGGCAGCACGATCTGCATCGCGAACGGATCGACATCGACCGAAGCCGACGACTCCACGGTCTCGGCGATCGTCTTGAAGCCGACCCAGCGGCCGGTGAAGCGCGACATCGCGAAGCCGAGCAGGCCCATGTCGAGGATGTCCTGCACGCCGGCCGGATTCAGCACCGGCATCATCGCGCTGACGAATTCGTGCTCGCTGCCATGCGGCAAGGTCGAGCTGCGGCAGTTATGGTCGTCCGCGGCCAGCGCCAGCACGCCTCCGTTGCGCGAGGTGCCCGCGGCATTCGCGTGCTTGAACACGTCGCCGCAGCGATCCACGCCCGGGCCCTTGCCGTACCACATGCCGAACACACCATCGACGGTCGCGCCGGGGAACAGGCCCGGCTGCTGGGTGCCCCAGACCATCGTCGCACCGAGGTCCTCGTTGAGACCCGGCTGGAACTTCACCTTGGCGGATTCGAGGTGCTTCTTCGCGCGCCACAGCTCGAGGTCGAAGCCGCCCAGCGGCGAGCCGCGATAACCGCTGATGAAGCCGGCGGTGTTCAGCCCCGCGCGTTCGTCGCGCAGCTTCTGCATCAGCGGCAGCCGCACCAGCGCCTGCACACCACTCAGGTAGATGCGCCCTTGGGTGCGGCGGTACTTGTCTTCCAGGCTGTAGTCGGCATCGACCACCGAATTGGTGAGGGCGGTGTTCGCCGAGGACGGCGAGGAGAGTTCGGCGGTGCTGGTCATGGAAACCCCGGGGCTGGCGACGCGCTGGCGCGGTGTTGGAGCAAAGACTCGCCATTTTAGCAGTGGCGCGGAGATTGGCCGTGCGCCAGCGGATGGCGGCTAAGATCGTGGCGATGAAGATGCCCCCGCAACGGATTGCCCTGGTCGCCCTTGTGGTCGTGTTGCTGACGGGCGCTGGGGCGTCGTGGTGGTGGCTGGGTCGAACACCCCCGGAAAACGCGCCGGCAACGCCGACCACGCCTGCCCGTGTCGCGACAACACCCGCAGTGCCGCCGACCGGCACCGCAACCGCTGCCTCCGGGCGCGAGATGCCGGATCCCGCCATGGCGGCAGTAATGGAGCAGTGCAACGATGCCTTGATGGGCGTCCTGCGCCAGCGGGTCGGGCAACTGTCGAAGCGCCAGGATGCGACGTCGCAACTCGCGTATGCACTGACCTCGGCCATGGCGCAGGAGGAAATGCCGCACGCCGAGGAGGACATCGAGCACGCGTTCAAGCAACAACAGGCGGTGCAGCAACAGGCCTTTGCAGTGGCCAGGCGACTGGACCCTGCGCATCCGGACATCGCCTGGTTGGCTGCGGAGAAATGTTTCGATGCCTCGACCTGCTCCGCGGTACAGCAGGACTTGTTGCAAGCGGAGCCTTACAACGCCGCCGCATGGTTGCGGGCGATGTCATGGGCGCGTGCGCGCAAGGACGACAAGGCCGTGGACGAAGCGTTCAAGCGGGCGGCCGCCGCCCCTCGCTATGACACGCATCGTGGCAGTGCCGTGCTGGCAGTGATGGAGGGTTATGCGGGCTTGCAGACCCCGGCCGCCTGCATGGATACACGGCTGCAAACCTGGGTGGGAAAGCATTTGCCGACGGGCCGTACGCTGGATGCATCGTTGTTCGTCGAGATCATGGCCTTGGCTGGCGAACATGCCAGCCCCTTCGTCGGCAGCGAGTTGTCCTCGCTTTGCAAGACGGAGGATGGAGGCGCCCTGCGAGCGGATCGGCAAGCGGGTTGCGTACGCATCTACACGTCGATGGCAGCGTCCGACAGTGCGCTCGAGCAGATGATCGCGACCTCGCAACTGATCGAACTGACGAGCGATGCGCCCGAAGCACCGGCACTGCGCGAACGGTATCGCCAGCTGCAGTGGCTGTTCGAGCAGCAACGCAAGGACTGGAAGCAGTTCGATCACCTCGGCATGGCCACCGACGATGCCACAACGATGCAGGACGCCTTGGTCAAGGCCGGTCGCTGGCCGCCGCCCGCCGACTGGCTCCCTGCCGGTGAGCGCGCCCGCAGCCTGATCCTCACCGGCCGTCCGCCGGCGGAAACGAAACGCAAGTAGGCAGCGTCCGGCGCGTGCTGTCCGTGGCCGGCTAAGATCGCGCCGATGAAAATGCCTCCGCAAAGGATTGCCTTGGTCGCCCTGGTGGCGGTGGTTTTGGTGGGTGCGCTGGCGTGGTGGCAGGCGCGAACCGCCGAGCCGCGCGCGCAGGCCACCCGCGCCACATCAGCGCTTGTCGCGACAACACCCGCAGTGCCATCGGTGGGCAAACGCGCACCGCAGGTGGCCGTTGCGGCGGCGATGGCCGCGAGGGAGCAGTGCAAAAGCGCGCTCTTTGGGGGCGTCAGCGAGCGGACCCGACAACTGGCCGGGCGCGATGACGCGGCATCGCAACTTGCGTATGCACTGACTGCAGATATGACAGGGCCAAGCCCAAAGTCGGAGCAGGAGATCAGTCGACTGATGTCGGTGAAGCAACGCGCCTTCGCGCGAGCACGCCAACTTGATCCGGCGCATACGGACATCGCATGGCTGGCGGCAGAGAACTGCCTCAATGGGCCGGAATGCGCGGCAGCGCAAGAG
>JAVWUU010000167.1:0-4064 GCA_036666995.1 Thermomonas sp. | reverse complement strand
ATGCCGGCCGCCGGCGTGGGCGCGTCCTCGTCGGCCAGATCATGGTCTTCGATCGACTCGTGCGATGCCGCCGCAGGCCGCGCACGCACGCGATCGATCGCGCGGTTGCGGGCGATGGTGCCCAGCCAGGTCATCGCCCGGGCGCGCTGGCGGTCGAACTGCGCAGCCTTTGACCACACCGCCACATAGACTTCCTGCAACACGTCTTCCGCTTCCTCGCGGTCACGGAGCACGCGCAGGCAGATCCCGAGCATGGTCGCCGAGGTCTGCCGGTACAGCGATTCGAAGGCGTCACGCCGACCCTCCGCAACCTGCTGCAACAGCGCGGCCAATGGATCGGCGGCACCGTCGGGTGTGTGCTGCAGGCTTGTTGCGCTCATGCGGTGGTCCGGCTGGCGGGCACGCCGCCAGGTGGCGGGCCGTCGATGGAAACGAGCCACCTTATGCCATGCAGGCCGTGAATGCGGCAACCACCCGCCCGCAGCCAACGCTTGGGCGTTCACATGCCACCGCCGCAGGTGCCGCCCAACGGGATCTCGCGGGCACGTTGCATGTCGGCGGCATCGATCGCGACCGCGGGTTGCGCGAAGTCGATCCGCAACTTGCCATGCCCGCCCTTGGCGTCGCGGATGGTGCCGATGCCCTCGAAGCGCATCAGTCGGCGATCCGCGATGCGGTAGCGCAGCTTGAGTTCCGGCAGTGCGAAGCCGTACCACGCATCCAGCCGCGTCTTCAGGTCGAGATAGCCGGCGGGGGCGCCGGAAACAGGCTTCACGCTCACGCCGATCGCGGACTGCCGGCTCGGGATCAGGAACCGCGCCTGGACACTCTTGCCCTGCTGCAGCGTTGCGAAATGCTCGCGAACGTAGGCGTCGAAGCCGGCATCGAACACCGAGGCACCGGTCTTGTCGACGGGCGAGCGCTTGACCGGCGCGGCCTTGCCGTCCTGCCAGAACACCTCGCGCTTGCCGGCTTGGGTGCGCACGCCTTCCTGGTAGCCGTCGCGGGCGTCGAGGAACGCGAATGCCGGCGCGGGCCCGGCGCCATCCACGGTCTTGCGGGCAAACGGACGGCCATCGGCGCACTGGTACAGCACCACCCGGCGCGGCGATGCGCCACTCGCATCCAGGTAGTGGATTTCGCGATAGAGCAGGCGACCGCCGGGATCGCGCGCGTCGCCAACGTAACGGACCAGATCGCCCGCGGATGTATCCAAGACTGCGGCCATGCCGGACGCCGGCATCACCCCTAACGCGCAGGCCAAGGCAAGCGCTCGCTGTGGCGTGGAACCTGGCATCCGTCGCCTCCTCTCATGCACGCAGGCATTCTGCATACAGGACATACGGCGCGCGCGTGCGGACGGATGCAGTCGGATCGACGGCGCCTGCGGCTCAGGTCATAGCGGTGGGCGCTTCATAGTCCAGCTGCTGCACGCCGATGGCGGCCAATGCACTCGTCAGGCGCGCCTGGGTCTCGGCCTCGGCGTCCACCAGCACCAGCACGCGGCCGGCCGAAATCTCGTCGTCGAACTGCTGGCGCACCGGATCCGGCAGGGCCGCGCCCATCAGCGCGGACGACCAGCCGCCGACCAGCGCGCCCATCGCACCGACGGCTGCCGCGCCGGCCAGGGTGATGCCGATCGGGGTGAACACCACCGCAGCCAGGCCCGCGAGCAAGCCCGTCGCGCCACCGATGCCCATGCCGCGCAACGCCGCAGGCTTGAAATCGCTGTCGGCTTCCTTGAGGCCATCCGGGATGCGATCCAGCTCGATGTCGGAGCGTGCGACCAGTGAGATGTCATCGAACGTCACGCCTTGCTCCTGCAACGCCAGGACCGCGCTGCGCGCCTGGGCCACGTCCTGCGTGCTGAATACGTGCCGGGTCTTCATGGGGTGCTCCTGCGGATGCGTGCCCGCACGATCACCGGCGCGCGGTGAAGGCGGCGTCCAGCACCTGCCATGAAGCTGAACAATCCCGACAGGATTCAGCTGTCCTGGCGGATATGCGCGGCCAGATAGCGCATGTAGTCGGCCTTGCCCACCGGCGCGCCGAGCATGCGCAGGATCGCGTAGGCCGCGGTGATGTGGAAATACAGATTGGGCAGCAGGTACTCGCTGGCGTACTGGTCGCCGGGCAGTTCGCAGTAGCGGCCCTTGCCCATGCCGATGCGCTTGATCTCGTCCAGTTGGGCGTCGTCGCAGGCAATGGCGAGCACCCGCGCGCGGGTGTCGGCGATCAACGCATGCGCGTCTTCCAGCGAGGCCACCGCCGCCGGATCGATGTTCTCGATCGGCTGCCCCGCGCACCATTGGGAGAACCCGCGCGGCTGGTTGCAGGCGAATGCGACCTGCGCACCCAGCGGCAGCATGTCCGGCGCCAGCCGCTCGTTGATGAGGTCGCGATCCGCCAGATGGGTTTGGCCGACCTGCAGGATGTGGCTGAGCGTGTCCAGGCGGGACACGAAGATGTGCTGGAGTTGCTGGAGCTTGCTGCTGGACATGGTGGCCTGCATCGGGTGGGCGTGGCGCGCAGGATAGCCGGCAGGGCGAGGGTTTCGGCATCCATGAACCGTTGCGCCGGCGGTGCCTTGCCGCCCCCGGCATTCGGGGCTATGGTCGCCCCACCATCTTCGTACACCTGCGGGCGACGCGCATGCCGTGTCGCCCGTTCTGCTTTGAGGAGTCCGCACATGCACACCAGTCCATCCACCGTCGCCGCTTCCCGCCCGCCGCTACTGCTGTCGCGCCTGGATGTGGAGCGCATCGAGGCCTTGCTGGAGCAGCCGTCGTTCCGGTCGCTCGACACGAGCGCACTGCAGGAGGAGCTGGGCCGCGCCGAACTGGCCGAGCCGGCGGCGATCCCGGGCGATGTGATTACCATGAACTCGACCGCGCAGGTGCGGGTGGACGATCCGCTGCAAGGCGCGCACGAGCATGAAGTCACCCTCGTTTATCCCCGCGAGGCCGACGGCAGCGCCGACAAGGTCTCGATCCTGGCCCCCGTCGGCAGCGCCCTGCTGGGCCTGCGCGTGGGCGATGCCATCGACTGGCCGCTGCCGGGCGGACGCGATGCACGCCTGCAGGTGCTTGCAGTCCGCTACCAGCCCGAAGCCGCCGGCGACCTGCATCGCTGACCACGCATGAGGCCAGATCCCGCCTCGCTAGACTATTGCCTCCCACGCACCTGCCTGCCTGAATGACCGACACCCCCGTCCGCTCCTCCTTCCACGGCTTCGAACAGATCCCGCTGCGCGAATACGCCGAGCGCGCCTACCTCGACTACTCGATGTACGTGGTGCTGGACCGCGCCCTGCCCTTCATCGGCGACGGCCTGAAGCCGGTGCAGCGGCGCATCGTGTACGCGATGAGCGAGCTGGGGCTCAATGCCGGGTCGAAGCCGAAGAAGTCCGCGCGCACCGTCGGCGACGTGATCGGCAAGTACCACCCGCACGGCGACAGTGCTTGCTACGAGGCGCTGGTACTGATGGCGCAGCCATTCTCGTATCGCTATCCGTTGATCGAAGGCCAGGGCAACTTCGGTTCCAGCGAAGACCCGAAGTCGTTCGCGGCGATGCGCTACACCGAATCCAAGCTCTCGCCGATCGCCGAAGTGCTGCTGGGCGAACTCGGCCAGGGCACGGTCGACTGGGACCCGAACTTCGACGGCACGCTGGAGGAACCGACGTGGCTGCCGGCGCGCCTGCCGCACCTGCTGCTCAACGGCACCACCGGTATCGCGGTGGGCATGGCCACCGATGTGCCGCCGCACAACCTCAACGAGATCGTCAGCGCCTGCGTGCGCCTGCTCGACGACCCGGACGCGACCGTGCGCGACCTCTGCGAGCACGTGCGCGGCCCAGACTATCCGACCGCTGCGGAGATCATCACCCCCGCCGCCGACCTGCAGGCGATGTACGAGACCGGCACCGGGTCGGTGCGCGCACGCGGCGTGTTCGTGAAGGAGCACGCGAACATCGTGATCACCGAGCTGCCCTACCAGGTCAGCCCGAGCAAGATCATCGAGCAGATCGCCACCCAGATGCGCGCGAAGAAGCTGCCGTGGCT
>JAVWUU010000166.1:0-4084 GCA_036666995.1 Thermomonas sp. | reverse complement strand
CGGGTCGGCGACGCGATCGCCTACCTGCGGCAGGAACAGGATCGCGGCAAGCAGGCCGAGGCCGGCTTCCGCGACGTCATCGCGCGGATCGAGCGCAATCGCCTGACCGACGATCCACTGTACGGCAGCACGCTGGGCAACCTCGGAAATCTCTATCTGGTGCGCGAGGACTATCCGCAGGCGGATGCCTGGCTGCAACGCAGCCTGGCCTGGTACGAGGCGCATCCGGAGGCACCGGCGAACGACCGCGCCAACGCGCTCTCCAACCTCGCCCACGCCGTGCATGGCCTGGACGACCTGCCGCGCGCCGACGCACTGTATGCACGCGCGCAGACGGCGATGCAGGCACTGTATCCGGACGGCAATCCCGACCAGGCGGTGCTGCTCAACAACCGCGCCCTGCTCGCCGAAGACCTGGGCAACAAACAGGCGGCGCTCGACCTGCACCGGCAGTCGCTGGCGATGCGGCGCAAGGTGTTCAGCAACTCGCATCCGATGGTGCTAACCGCCCTGGCGAACGTGGCCAGGCTCACGTTGGAGGCTGGCAACCGCGAGGACGCATTGCCGTTGGCGAACGAAGCGGCGTCACTGGCCGACAACGTGTTCGCGGCGGCACCGAACGGCCGCCATGCCTCGATCCAGGCGACCCTGGCCGAAGCGAAGCTGGCCCGTGGCGACGTGACCGGCGCAGCCGCAGCTCTGCAGCGCGCGGATGCGCTGCTCGCCAACGTGAAGGATCCCGGCCCGAGTTACGGCCAGTATCTGCAGCGGGTGCGCACGGCGCTGTGCGCGCGCGCCGATGCACCGGCAGGCGCGTGCACGACGCGCCCGCCCGCGTAACGGCGTCAGCCGCCGACCAGCGACTTCAGGCGACGCCCGATCCGGCTGATCAGCGACGGCTTGTCACCGCCTGGCGCGGCTGCCGGTGCCGCCGTCGATGCAGGCGCGGCTGGCTGCGTGGTTGCGGCTTCTGCACCTTCCAGCGGACGGCCGTGGCGACGACGACGACGCTTGCGCGGCGGCTTGCCATCGCCCTCGGCACCGGTGGTCGGCTTCGGTGCCTGGGGCGCGGCCTGTGCGACCGGAACCGCAGCCGCATCCGGAGTCGCACCGACCACAGCGTCGCCCTCGACACGAGGCTTGCGCGGGGGACGCGGACCGCGAGCGGGACGCTCGCCGGTACTCGTACCGGAGCCGGAGCGCGGCGCGGACGACGAACGTTCGCCCGGACGGCCGCCACGCGACGGACCACCACGACCTCCGCCGCGCTTGGCGTCCTCGGCGGCGCGCGCCTCGCGCACTTCCTTGAAGATCTCGCCGATGCTCTCGCCTTCCTCGGCATTCGCCTCGACGCCTTCGCGCGGCTTGCGCGGCAGCGCGATCAGCATCTCCGGGGTGACGTGTTCGCCCGGGATCTTCTGGTCGATGTAAGCCTCGATGTCGGGCAGCGACATGCCGTAGCGCTCGCAGGCGAAGCTGATCGCGTCGCCCTCGGCGCCGAGGCGCGCGGTGCGGCCGATGCGGTGCACGTAGTCCTCGGCATCGAACGGCAGGTCGTAGTTGTAGACGTGCGACACGCCGTCGATGTGCAGGCCGCGCGCGGCGACATCGGTGGCCACCAGCAATTCAAGCTGGCCGGCCTGGAATTTCTTGAGCAGGGATTCGCGCTTCTTCTGCGGCACGTCTCCGCTGAGCACGCCCACGCGGTAGCCGGCGCGTTCCAGGCCACGTGCAACACGCTCGACGAACGCCTTGGTGTTGACGAAGACCATCGTGCGCGCGCCTTCGCTGCGCGACAGCAGGCCGATCAGCAGCGGCAGCTTTTCCTCGTCGGACGGGTAATACAGCTTCTGCCTGACCTTCGCCGCGGTGATGAATTCGGTCTCGACGACAAGCTTTTCCGGTTCGTTCATGTGCTCGTAGGCGAGCTCGAGCACGCGATGCGACAACGTCGCGCTGAACAGGAGGGTCTGGCGCTCCGTGCGCACCGGCATCCTGCGCAGCAGGAAGCGGATGTCCTTGATGAAGCCGAGGTCGAACATGCGGTCGGCTTCGTCCAGCACGCACATCTCGCAAGCGTGCAGGCTGACCACTTTGTGCTGCTTGACGTAGTCGATCAGACGGCCCGGGGTGGCGATGATCACGTCGGCGCCACGCTGCAACAGTTCACGCTGCTTGTCGTAGTCGACGCCGCCATAGACCAGCGCGAACTTCAGGCCCAGCGCATCGCCCAGCTTCACTGCGTCCTTGTGTATCTGGATCGCCAGCTCGCGGGTGGGGGCCAGGATCAGCGCGCGCGGATCCTCGGCCTTGCGGTCGGCCAGCGCGGGTCGCTTGAGCAGGCGATCGACCACCGCGACCAGGAAGGCCAGGGTCTTGCCGGTGCCGGTCTGCGCCTGGCCGGCGACATCGCGACCGTTCAGCGCCAGCGGCAGGGTCAGCGCCTGGATCGGCGTACAGCGGGTGAAGCCGGCGGCTTCCAGCCCGGCCAGCAGCGCTGGGTGCAGGTCGAACGAGGAAAAGGTGACGTCGGTCAGCGGTTTGTCGGACATGGGCGGCCTCCGGCGGACTCAACGCAGCGTTCCAGGGGACGCCGCGCTTCCGCGCTTGCATGAATTGGGGGCAGCCACGCAGACTGCCGGGAAAGTTTCCGGGGCTTGTCATTCCCGGCACGTCACCCGCCTTGGTTAGGGCGGAATGCAACCCCATCATCCTATCACCCCCGGCCGCCGCCTCTTTTTGCGCACGGCCCAGCGAGTCATTTGGAGCCCCTCATGAGCGACACCGTCCTGCACGCCACCGACGCCGATTTCGACACCCAGGTGCTGGCCTCGGACCAGCCCGTGCTGGTCGATTTCTGGGCGCCCTGGTGCGGCCCCTGCAAGATGATCGCGCCAGCGCTGGACGACTTGGCCGGGACCTATGCCGGCCGCGCCAAGATCGTGAAGGTCGATGTCGACCAGAACCAGGCCACCGCGATGCGCTACCACGTGCGCTCGATCCCGATGCTGCTGCTGTTCAAGGGCGGCCAGGTGCAGGCCACCCAGATCGGCGCGGTGGGCAAGGCCCAGCTGGCCCAGCTCATCGAGAAATCGCTCTAACGCAAGTTTTGGCTCGTCATCCCGGCGAAAGCCGGAATCCAGCCTTTGTGCGAGACGCTACTCCTGGCTAAACCAGAGCTGGATCCCGGCTTTCGCCGGGATGACGGCAGATGTTTCCGCTGAACGCCCTCGGCACCCGCCAGTTGCGCGCCATGCCGCGCCAGTGCTAGTTTTCCGCTGAACCCGGCGCCGTTCCACCGCGACACACCGCCTTCGGGCGCGCCGCACCCCCTCTGATCCACTCCCGACGACCCCGCCCGCAGCCTGCGGGCGCTCGCAACGCAAGCGAGGATTTCCCTTGTCAGACCCGACCAACGACGCCGGCGAACCCGCCGAGAAGCGCGTGCGCAAGACCCGCGTGGCCAAGCCCGCCGCGGCCAAGGACAGCTTGAGCATCCCGCCGCTCGACGCCGCTCCCGCGGCTCCCGCGGCTCCCGCGCCAGCCTCCGCACCAGCCCCGGCACCGACTCCGGCTCCGGTCGCCCCGCCGCCCGCCGCGGCGCCGGCCCAGCAGCAGCCAGCCGCCGCTTCCCATGCCACCCATGAAACGCCCGCGCCATCGGCCGCATCGAGCGAGGGTGGCGATGCCGGCGGTACCAGCCAGCACCAAGGCCAGAATCGCCCGCACCACCAGCACGGCCAGAACAACAACGCGAACAATCAGGGCGGCGACCAGCAGCAGGGCAACCGCCGCGACCGCTTCAAGAATCGCCGCGACCGCAACCGCGACCGTCCGCGCGACCAGAACTTCCCGGATGACAACAGCAACGGCGAAAATTTCGTGCCGCGCCCGCACCCGCAGGTGCCTGAGGGCTTCCCGACCTACTCGCTGGGTGACCTCAAGCGCATGCCGGCACCGAAGCTGATCGACATCGCCGAGCAGTTGCAGATCAGCGAGGGCGTGGCCCGCGCACGCAAGCAGGACATCATCTTCGCCATCCTCAAGGTGCTGACGCGCCACGGTGAAGGCGTCGCCGCCGACG
>JAVWUU010000165.1:0-4102 GCA_036666995.1 Thermomonas sp. | reverse complement strand
CACTGGATTCCTGCCTTCGCAGGAATGACGAGCCTAAAACCACTTCTTCAGGTCCATCCCCGCATACAGCGATCCCACCTGCGCGGCATAACCGTTGAAGGGCAGGGTGGGGATGCGCTCCGCGAACAGCTTGCTCGCACTGCCGGCGATGCGCCGCTCGCTGGCCTGGCTCCAGCGCGGATGCGCGACGGCCGGATTGACGTTGGAGAAGAAGCCGTACTCCGACGCCTGCGACATGTTCCATGAGGTCTTCGGCATGCGTTCGACGAAGGTGATCGCGATGATCGACTTGATACCCTTGAAACCGTACTTCCACGGCACGACCAGGCGCAGCGGCGCGCCGTTCTGTTGCGGCAACGTCTTGCCATAAATGCCGATGGCCAGCAGGGTCAGTGGATGCATCGCCTCATCGATGCGCAGGCCTTCGCGATAGGGCCAGTCCAGCACCGGCGAGCGCACGCCCGGCATCTGTCGCGGATCGGCCAGGCTGGTGAAGGCGACGTACTTCGCTTTCGACGTCGGTTCGAAGCGCTTCAGCACGTCGCCCAGCGGTACGCCCAGCCACGGGATCACCATCGACCAGCCTTCCACGCAGCGCATCCGGTAGATCCGCTCCTGCGGTGCCAATCCCTTGATCAGGTCTTCCAGCGAGAGCTTGCCGGGCTTCGCGCACTGGCCACCCACCGCGACCGTCCATGGCGAGGTGCGCAGGGTCTTGGCCGCGTTGGCCGGATCATCCTTGTTGGTGCCGAATTCGTAGAAATTGTTGTAGGTGGTGGCGTCGAGTTCGCGGGTCTGTTCCTCGGCGGTGCGGAAGCCGGCCTTGGCCTGCTCCGGGGTGATCGTGGCCGTGGAGGGCGGCGGTGCTGCCTCCGAACAGCCTGCGATGCCGAGCGCCGGCACCGCGCTGAGCATCGCCAGGACCCGGCGGCGGTCGCGGTAGACCGACTCTTCGGTCACATCGGCGGAGCGAATGCGGAGTGCGTCGCGCAGGTTCATGGCGGCCTTGCTCCAGCGTTGCGGAAGGTATTGCAAGCTTAGTGCCATGGCCGTGTCCGAAGGTTCACGCATACCGGCCTGATCGTCCGCAATATGTTGCCGCAGCAACCATGCCCGCGCAGGCTGCTGCACTGCGGCATACTCGCGGTTTCGACCTGTCGGATCCTCGCAATGGCGCGTGCCTACAACTTCAGCCCCGGCCCGGCGATGCTGCCGGAGCCGGTATTGCGCCAGGCCCAGGCGGAGCTGCTGGAGTACCGCGACACCGGCGCATCGATCGTCGAGATCAGCCATCGCGGTGCGGACTTCCTCGACGTCGCCGCGCGCACCGAGGCCGACCTTAGGGCGCTGCTGTCGATCCCCGACGATTACGCCGTGCTGTTCACCTCCGGCGGCGCGACCACCGTGCAGGCGCTGCTGCCGCTGAATTTCGCCAATGCCGGGCAGCCGGTGGATTACGTGGTCAGCGGCCACTGGGGCAAGACCGCGCTCAAACAAGCGGCGCCGACGGCCGACGCGCGCATTGCCGCCAGCAGCGAGGCCGGCGGCTTCCGCGACGTGCCCGCGCACGCCGAGTGGAAGCTCTCGCCGGATGCGGCCTACGTGCACGTCACCGCGAACGAGACCATCCACGGCGTCGAGTTCCGCGACATTCCGACCGCCGGCGACGTACCGCTGATCGCCGATTTCAGTTCCTCGATCGCGTCGGAGCCGCTCGACATCAGCCGCTTCGGCGCGATTTACGCCGGCGCGCAGAAAAACCTCGGGCCGGTCGGTATCGCCGTGCTGATCGTCCGCCGCGAACTGCTCGAACGCGCCGGGCAGCCGCGCGCGCCGATCTTCGACTATCGCGCCCAGCTCGAAGGCGAGTCGATGCTCAACACGCCGCCGACCTGGAACTGGTACATGCTCGGCCTGACCGTGCGGTGGATGCTCGATGAGGGCGGGGTGGCGGTGTTTGCCGAGCGCAACGCGCGCAAGGCGGCGCTGCTGTACGCGGCCATCGATGGCTCCGACGGGTTCTATCGCAACGAGGTCGCCGCCGGCGCGCGTTCGCGGATGAACGTGCCGTTCTTCCTCCACGACGACGCCCTGGACAAGGCCTTCCTGTCCGAAAGCAAGGCCGCCGGCCTGGTCGCGCTGAAGGGACATCGCGTCCTTGGCGGCATGCGCGCCTCCATCTACAACGCAATGCCGGAGGCCGGGGTCCAGGCGCTGGCCGAATTCATGCAGGAGTTCCAGCGACGCCATGGCTAAGAAGACAGATGCCGGCAAGCCGGCCACGAAGAAGAAATCGCAGGTCGACGCCACGACGAAGGGCGATCCCAAACCCGATCTCGCCGAAGTCCGCACCCAGATCGACGGCATCGACCGTCGTATCCAGGAGCTGATCGCCGAACGCGCGCAGTGGGCGCACCAGGTCGGCAAGGCCAAGGGCAAGCTGGCCGCCGCGGTCGATTACTACCGTCCCGAGCGCGAGGCGCAGGTGCTGCGCAAGGTGGTGGACCGCAACGACGGCCCGCTCTCCGATGAAGTGCTGGTGCGGCTGTTCCGCGAAGTCATGTCGGCCTGCCTGGCCCAGCAGGAGCCGCTGAAGATCGGCTACCTCGGGCCGGAAGGCACCTTCAGCCAGCAGGCCGTGCACAAGCATTTCGGCCATTCCGCGCATGGCCTGCCGCTGGCCAGCATCGAGGAGGTGTTCCAGGAAGTCGCCGCCGGCAATGCCGATTTCGGCGTGGTGCCGGTGGAGAACTCGGGGCAGGGCACCATCCAGGTCACGCTGGACCTGTTCCTCACCTCGCCGCTGAAGATCTGCGGCGAAGTCGAACTCCGCGTGCACCAGCACCTGCTCTCGCGCAGCGGCCGCATCGAGGACATCGAGCGCATTTACGCGCATCCGCAGGCATTCGCGCAGACCGGCGGTTGGCTGCGTACCCACCTGCCGAAGGCGGAGAAAATCCCGGGTTCCAGCAATGCCGAGGGCGCGCGCCGCGCGCGCAATGCCGACGATGCCGCGGCGATCGCAGGCGAATCGGCCGGGCATGTGTATGGCCTGAAGAAGATCGCCGGCCCGATCGAGGATCGCAGCGACAACACCACGCGCTTCCTGGTATTGGGCCGCGAGTCGTTCCCGTCCTCGGGCCACGACCGCACCTCGCTGCTGGTGTTCATCCGCGACCGGCCCGGTGCCCTGTACGGCGTGCTGGAACCGCTGGCGCGGCGCGGCATCAGCATGAACCGGATCGAATCGCGTCCGGCCCACGGTCATCTCTGGCAGTACGCCTTCTTCATCGATGTCGCCGGCCATCGCGACGAATCGCCGCTGAAGGACGCGCTGGACGAGATCGCCGACAAGGGCGACGAAGTGCGCGTGCTCGGCTCCTATCCCGTCGCGATTCTCTGAGGCAGGCATGGTCGACTTCGAACGGCTGGCCCGCCCCGGTGTGCGCGAACTGCGCGCCTACGATCCCGGCCACGACCTGGTCGCATTGCGTCGCCGCTTCGCAGAGGCGCAACTGGTCGAACTCGGCTCCAACGAGAATCCGTATGGCGCCAGCCCGCGCGCGCGCGAGGCGATCCAGCGCGCGCTGGACGGCATCCACATCTATCCCGATCCGCTGGGCGGCGACCTCAAGCGCGCGCTGGCTGCGCACCACGGCGTGCAGCCGGCCAACCTGTTGCTGGGCAATGGTTCGCACGAACTGTTGATGCAGTTCGCGCAGGTGTTCGCCGGGCCTGGCGATGAAGTGGTCGCGTCGAAGTTCGGCTTCGCGGTGTATGCGCTGGCAGCGCAGGCGGCGGGCGCGACGTTGCGGCCAGCGCCGGCCTTGCCGCGTGAGAACGCCATGCCGCGTGGCCACGATCTGGCCGCGTTGCGCGCGAGCATCGGCCCGCGCACCAAGCTGGTCTACCTGGCCAATCCCAACAACCCCACCGGCACGTGGTACGGTGCCGACATGTTCGAGGCCTTCATGGCGTCGGTGCCGGCAGATGTGATCGTGGTGGTGGACGAGGCCTACGCCGAATTCACCGACGCGCCGGACTATGCCTCCGCGTTGCCGCTGGTGACGCGCCATCCCAACCTGGTCGTCACCCGCACCTT
>JAVWUU010000164.1:0-4126 GCA_036666995.1 Thermomonas sp. | reverse complement strand
CAGGCCGATCAGCGCGCACCAGTACAGGTTCATCGCACCGTGGCTGGAATCCGCCATCAGCTGGGTGGTGATCGGATAGAACGCGACCGCCGACAGCACCGCCGAGACGATCACGCCGCGATACAGCGCGCCCATGATGTTGGGCTTGTCGCCGCTGACCTTGACGAAGAACGCGCCGATGATCGAGGCGATGATCGACGCGCCGCCCAGCACCAGCGGGTACAGCACCGCGTTCTTGCCGGCGGTGGCCACCATCAGGCCGCCCAGCAGCATCGTTGCGATCACTGTGACCGCGTAGGTCTCGAACAGGTCGGCCGCCATGCCGGCGCAGTCGCCGACGTTGTCGCCCACGTTGTCGGCGATCACCGCCGGGTTGCGCGGGTCATCCTCGGGGATGCCCGCTTCGACCTTGCCCACCAGGTCGGCGCCGACGTCCGCGCCCTTGGTGAAGATGCCGCCACCCAGGCGCGCGAAGATCGAGATCAGCGAGGAGCCGAAGGCCAGGCCAACCAGCGCGTGCAGCGCCTTCTCCTGGGGAATGCCCATCGCACCAAGCACGTAGTAGTAACCGGCAACGCCCAGCAGTCCCAGGCCGACCACCAGCATGCCGGTGATCGCGCCGCCCTTGAAGGCGACATCCATCGCCGGGCCGATGCCCCTGCGTGCGGCTTCGGCAGTACGCACGTTGGCGCGGACCGAAACGTTCATGCCGATGTAGCCGGCGGCACCGGACAGCACCGCACCGATCAGGAAGCCGATCGCGGTATGCCAACCCAGGAAGAAACCGATCAACACCATCAGCACCACGCCGACGACGCCAATCGTGGTGTATTGCCGGTTGAGGTAGGCGCGGGCGCCTTCCTGGATCGCCCCCGCGATCTCCTGCATGCGCTCGTTGCCGGCGGGTTGCCGGTTGATCCAGCCAGCGGCCCATAGGCCGTAGGCGATTGCGACGACGGCGCATACGAGCGCCAGTACCAAACCGTATTGCTCCAGCATGAAACCCCTCCCCGGAGTGTTCGATGGATGACCGTTGGGTGTGCGCCCGCCGTGGGTGGGCGACGCCCGACTATGGCACAGGGCAGCGTCGGCTGGACGCGTGCTGAAGAGCGGATCGCGCCATGAACCCCGTATTCATGCAACCCGTGGCAGCCTGCCGCACCTTGCTGTTCCACCGGAGTCGTTCGATGCTGCGATCGCACATGGTTTTGAGCCTGTTGCTGGTGGCCACCGCCAGCGCCCATGCGGCCGATCCCGCGCCGGAAATCCGCCGTGCCGTGGCGAAACCGCAGGCCACAGGCGTCGTGCATACGCTGCGCACCATCCCGGAAGCCTGCGCGCGCTTGGAAGGCCAGTTCACCGGCATCGCCGCGACGCCCTACAAGTTCGCTGCCGTGCGCACCTCGGAACGCTGCGGCGCGCGCGCGAAGTTGGTCGATGCCGCGAATGCCAAGGCATCGGTGGCCGGCGGCTGGGTATTGAACGACCTGATCCGCGTACCGGATGCGGCTTGCCCTTCGCGGCAGGCGGTCGTGCGCGTGTGGCGCAAGGACATCAAGGCCGTGCCACCCAAGCTGGATGCGCAGGGCCGCTCGCGGATCTACCTCAAGGACAGCATGGACGCCGCCCGCGCAGGCGACCTCAAGCCGATCCCGGTGTTCGCGGCGGCGATGACAGTGGAAGGATTGGCCTGCAAATAATCCTGGGACGCCGCTTCGCGGTCAGTCCGGGACTTCCACGCGCTTGAGCTTGCTGCCCGCGCCGGTCCTGATCCCGACCGACGATTTCGTGCAGCCGAACTGTTTCGCCACCAGTCCGATCAATTCGGCATTCGCCTTGCCATCCACCGGTGGCGATTTCAGTTGCGCCAGCCAGGTGCCGTCGTCCTGCAAGGTCAGCGTGGACGCACGTGCATTGGGTTTGGCCTTGACCAGCAGGATCGGCATCGCGCCAGCATCGCATGCTCCTGCCGCGTCCTGAAAACGAAACGCCCGGCAATGCCGGGCGTTTCGGTGTTGCTCGATGGTGGCGGGAATTCAGTTGCCGACTTTGAGCTTGCCGCCCTTGCCCAGGCCGCCTTCGACTTCCTGCGCCTCGTAGTTGCGCAACGCGCGAACCAAGTTGTTGTAGGCATCGGCGAACGCGGCTGCCAGCACCTTGCCTTCCGGCGTGTTGGTGTAGCCGCCCAGTGCGCCGTAGCCGGAGCCGCCCCAGCCGGCGATGCCGCCACCGAAGTCGGTCTTGCGCGCCTGGCCCTGCGCCGCAGCCAGCTGCACGCCGGAGCGGTTGTCGATCATGGTCAGGATGGTCTCGGCCTTCTTGAACTTCAGGCCGCCAACCACTGCGCCGATCGCGCCGAGCTTGCGGCCGCCGAAGGCACCGAGCACGCCGCCGATGCCGCCGGCATCGCTTTGCGAGAAGTTGATGGTCGGGTTGATGGTGTAGTCGGCCGCCACGATCTGGCCCTTGCCGAAGTTGCTGCCCTCGCGCATCTCGCCGCTGTCGGCCAGCGCGCGCTCCTGCATCATGTTCTTCATCGCGCGGCCGCGCTCGACCACCACGAAGCAGTTGGACTGCTGGATCATCATGCGGATCAGCGGGATGGTCGACGGCAGGCGCAGGTCGGAGGTCAGGTAGCGATACCAGTCGCCGTCCTGTTCCTCGACCACGCCGACGGTACCCATCGGTGCGTCGCAGCGCTCCAGCGTCGCCGACGCGCCTTCCGAATTCGCACCCGCCGTGGCGCCCTTCGGGTCGTTCTTGTTGCGCTGGGCCAGGGCCGGACCGCTCAACAGCAGGCAGGCGCCTGCGACCAATAACAGCTTCTTCATCGATATCCCCTCGGTTGCTTCTGATGATTCGTGGTGGCGATCCGGCCGTATCCGCATCTTGCCGCGTCGGACGCAACGCGTCGGATGCTCAGCCGGCCCATGCGGGCAGCTTGCGCCGCACCGTGGTCTGCGGGAGTACAACGTAATCCGGCAGCCCGTTCCGGACATAGGGCGGATACGCCTCGCCGGCGATGAGCGGGGCGAGGTAGCGGCGCGCCGCGGCGGTGATGCCATGGCCATCCGCGCGGATGAAGCCCTTCGGCATGGTCTTTTCGTGGTTGGCGACCTTGGTAAGCGGGGCGACATCGATGTGCCAGCGATAGGGCTCGTCGGAGGTGCGCACGATCACCGGCATCACCGCGTTCTGACCGGCCATCGCGCAGTCGACCGCGGCGCGACCGACGGCCATCGCCTGTTCGACATCCGTCTTCGAGGCGAGATGGCGGGCGGACCGTTGCAGGTAATCGGGCAGGGCCCAGTGCACCTTGTGGCCGAGGACATCCTTCACCCGCCCGGCCAGGTGCGAGGCCACGCCGCCCAGTTGCGCATGCCCGAACGCATCCTTGCCGCCGCCGGCATCGGCCACGAAGGTCCCGTCCGCGGTGCGGATGCCCTCGCTGGCGACCACCACGCAATGGCCGACGCGCTTCACCACCGCGTCGACGCGGGCGAGGAAGTCGGCTTCGTCGAACGGCCGCTCCGGGAACAGGATCAGGTGCGGGGCCTCGTCGCGGCCTTCGCCGGCCAGTCCGGCGGCAGCGGCCAACCAGCCGGCATGGCGGCCCATCGCCTCGTAGACGAACACCTTGGTCGAGGTCTCCGCCATCGCCGCCACGTCCAGCGCGCATTCGCGCACCGAGACCGCGGTGTACTTGGCCGCCGAGCCGAAGCCGGGGCAGCAGTCGGTGACCGCCAGGTCGTTGTCGATGGTCTTGGGCACGCCCACGCAGGTCAGCGGATAGCCGAACTCGGCGGCCAGCTGGGAGACCTTGAGCGCGGTATCGGCCGAATCATTGCCGCCGTTGTAGAGGAACCAGCGCACGTCATGCGCTTGCAGCACCGCGAGCAGGCGCTCGTACTTGGCACGGTCGGCCTCGACCGATTTCAGCTTCAGCCGGCAGCTGCCGAACGCGCCGCCGGGCGTATGCGCCAGCGCCTTGACCTGCGCGGTGCTGAGGGTGGTGGTGTCGATGAGTTCCTCGCACAGCGCGCCGAGGATGCCGTTGCGGGCCGCCAGTACCTTGACCTTGCGGGCGCGGGCGGCCTGCAACACGGCGGAGGCGGTGGCGTTGATG
>JAVWUU010000163.1:0-4268 GCA_036666995.1 Thermomonas sp. | reverse complement strand
CGCTGTAGTAGCTCAGCGCCTGCAGGTCGATCGGATCGATGGACAGCTTCGCCCAGTGCGGTACCGGCATGGTCAGGAAATGCCGGTAGGCGGCGAGCCGCCAGTCGGTCATCCATTCCGGCTCGTCCTTGCGCGCGGAGAGCGCGCGGATGATCTCCTCGGACAGGCCCGGCGGCAGCGAATCCGATTCGATATCGGTGCTGAAGCCGGCGTCGTACTTGCGGCCCAGGCGCGCGTGGATCTGCGCGTTCTCGATGGGCGCGTTCTCGATGGGCGCGTTCTCGATCGGCGCGTCGTCGGGGGTTTCGATGATGGCGGTCTGGCGGGTCATCGGTCGGTGCTCATGCGTTCGCGAGGCGGGCGTCGATCGCCTTGCGCGTGATCGGGGGCGGTGCCGGTTGCAGCATTTCCGCCAGGCTGATGCCGCGCAAGGCGTCGGCGACGACGTCGTTGATCCGCCGCCAGTTGGCGCGCACGCCGCAGGATTGCTGGATGCCGCACTGGCCGTCGTGCAGGCTGCATTCGGTCATGCCGAGCGGGCCTTCCATCGCCTCGACGATCTCGACCAGGCTGATCGCGGCGGCATCTCGCGCCAGCCGATAGCCGCCGTTGGCGCCGCGGAATCCCTCCACCAGCCCGGCCTGGGCCAGCGGCTTCAGCACCTTGGCCACGGTGGGCGCTTCAAGGCCGGCGTGCTCGGCCAGGTCCGGGGCGCTGAGGACGTCGCCGGGCCGCGCGGCGAGCACGGTCAGGACCAGGGTGGCGTAGTCGGTGAGCTTGGTGACGCGGAGCATGGCGGGTGTGGCTCGAAAACGTACCGGAATTGTACGGTTTCGGGTGCGCGCAGCCAAGCGCGAGGCTCAGCGCCGCCCCGCGACCCCCGTCAGCCGGTCGATCCAGTCGCCGACCCGCTGCGTGTAATCCGAGGGCAGGCCGAGATCCTTGTTGATCTCGCCGTGGTCCAGCGGCTCGGGCTGCACGAGCATCGGCACGCGCAAGGCCTCGGCCCGTTTGGCCAGTTTGCGGGCCTCGTCGCAGGGTGAGGTGGGGAAGCCGCGTTCGCTGGCGCAGACCAGCAGCATCGGCACGCCATCGCGGCCCAGTTGCTGTTGTGGCGACACCGACCGCCAGTAGTCGGGATCGGCACCGAAGGCCTCGTGGTAGAGCTTCGGCACCCGGCGCTGGCCCATCAGTGCAGGCACGTCCAGCGCGCCGCTGTCCAACGAGACGACGCCAAGCGGCGGCCTTGCGCCGGCCTCCGCGAGCAGACGCGGGTCGGCACCCAGTAGTGCCACCAGGTGCGCGCCGGCGGAATGCCCCATCAGCACCATGCGCGCGGGATCGAGGTGCCATTCGCCAGCGCGGCGCTGGGTCAGGGCCACGCCACGGGCGACATCGCGAGCCTGCTCGAGCGGCATCGCCACCGGCACCATCCGGTAATTGCTTGAAACGACCGCGTAGCCCCTCGGCAACCAATAGGCCAGCTTGTTGGCCAGGCCCGGATTGGTCTTGTCGCCATTGGCCCAGCCGCCACCGTGCACGTAGAACACGACAGGCGCGCGAGAGGCGTTGGCGGGCAGGTACAGGTCGAACCTTTGCGCCGGGTCCGGGCCGTAGGCGACGTTGCGAATGGCGGTACCGCCAGCCGGTATCGCGACCGGGCGTTCCTGGCGGCTGGCATCGCGCGCTTGCTGGATGCGGTCACGCAGTCCCTGTGCACCGGCGAGTGCCGGCAACAGGACGAGCAGGGCGAAGGCGGCGGAACGCGTACGCATCGAGGAACTCCTCCAGGGAAGTCCCGATGGCAACGTGCGGTTCCGCTAGCGGTTGACCGGGTTGGTCAGCCGGCGGCTGGGGCTGGCGGTGCAGCGGCGCCAGCCGGCGCTGGCGGCAGCACCATCTGCAGGTAAGGCGCTGGCGGCGTCTGGCCAGGTGGCAGGTAGTCCGGGGCTTTGCTGCCTCCAGGCCCCAGCGAGCGGATCAGGCGATAGAGGGCGCGACGGTCGTCCTCGGTCATCGCGCGCAAGGCGAAGTCCGGCATGATCGGGCGGGTATGCAGTTCGCCGGTGTATTTGAGCCAGCCGGCCTCGTCCATTTCCGCCGCCTTGATGCGCAGGTTCGCGGCATAGGTCGTGCCCCACGGCCCGGAAAACCCGACCGGCGAACCCACCAGCCATTCTTCCTTCGGCACGTTGCCACCGCGCTCGCCGTAAGCAGGCGTGTGGCAGTCGTTGCAGCCGGCGATGCGGACGAGATAGTCGCCGCGCGCGAGCAACTCGGCGTCGCGGTCGATGTTGGCGATCGCCGGGGTGGCGCTTGCGGGCGTCGGCGCGGACGGCGCGGTACAGGCGGCCAGCGCCAGGCAGGCGATCGCGATGCAGGTCGGCGGGGCGAGGAGGCGGGGCATCGAGGTGGTCCTGCGGAGGTGTCCGCAAGGCAAACGGTCCGTTGAACGCAAACCGGTCAGTCCGGTGACGCGGTCGCCCGCGTACTCCACAATGCAGCCCCCGACCCGCAGCGCCGTCCGATGCCGAAGAAGATCGTCACCCGCAAGTCCGCCATCCATGGCAACGGCATGTTCGCCGTCGCCCAGCTCAACAAGGGCGAACGCCTGATCGAATACAAGGGCCGGCGGCGCACGCACGAGGATGTGGATGCCGGCGACAGCGGCGACGCCGACAGCGGCCACACCTTCCTGTTCACCCTCAACGAAGTGTTCGTGATCGACGCGAATTTCGAGGGCAACGACGCGCGCTGGATCAACCACAGCTGCGCGCCCAACTGCGAAGCGGTGCTGGAGGAGGACGAGGAAGATCCGGAGAAGTCGCGGGTGTTCATCGATGCGATGCGGTCGATCAAGCCGGGCGAGGAACTCACCTACGACTACGGCATCACCTTGGCCGAACGCCACACCCCGCGCCTGAAGAAGATCTGGGCCTGCCGCTGCGGCAGCAAGGACTGCACCGGGACGATGCTGCGGCCGAAGCGCTGACGGTAAACAGGGCGGCGACCGGACGCGTTTCGCGGCCGGATGCGCCGCACCTGACGAAGGTTTACATGACTTGTGCCAGTCGGACGCGGTTAACGGAATCGTTACCGTGCGCGTCATTGCAGCACTGCTGCCCGACCGTGATCTCCATGCACCTGTCCCGTCCCAAGACCTCCCTGCTTTCGCTTGCCGTGCTGGCGGCGCTGTCCTCGCCCGCGCTCTCGCAGGGCATGCCCGCGCAGATCAAGGTGGACGGGGTGATCGACGCCGCCGAATGGCAGGGCGCGCGCCACGTCACCGACTTCAGGATGGTGCAGCCGTTCACCCAGGCGGCCACGCGCCACCCGACCGAAGCCTGGATCCTGGCCACCCCGGATGGACTGGCGATCGCATTCCGCAATACCAAGATCGCGGGCGTGGAGACGCCGCGCCAGCGCAGCGCGCGCGACCAGGACGTGGCGATCGACCGCGTCAACGTGATGCTGGATTTCGATGGCGATGGCCGCAGCGGCTACGACTTCACCCTGACCGCCAGCGACAGCATCCAGGACTCGACCATTACCGGCGGCGGCAACTTCAGCAGTGACTGGGATGGCAGCTGGCAGCACGCGGTGGTCGATGGCGATGGCGAATGGACGGCAGAGTTGCTGATCCCGTGGCATACCGCGCCGATGAAGAAAGCCACCGGCGACAAGCGCACCGTCGCCGTGTACCTGGACCGGGTGGTCGGCAGCGTTGGCGAGCGCATGGCCTGGCCGGCGGTCACCTTCGAGCGGCCGCAGTTCCTCAACCAGTTCGAGAAGATCGAGATCCCGGTCTATTCGCAGTCCTTGCTGGCGATCACGCCCTACGTGGTCGGCCTGCATGACCTGGTGTCGCGCGACAACCAGTTCGATGCCGGTGCCGACATCTTCTGGAAGCCGAACAGCCAGTTCCAGCTGACCGCCACCATCAATCCCGATTTCGGCCAGGTCGAAAGCGATTCGCTGGTCGTGAACTTCGGCGCGCAGGAAACCTTCTTCAGCGACAAACGCCCGTTCTTCACCGAGAACCAGGGTTTCTTCGACTTCGGCCTGCTGTTCGACAACAGCCAGTTGCTCTACACCCGGCGCATCGGTGCGACATCGGACGATTGCTTCGTCCCCGGCGCGACCTGCAGCGGCCCGGCCGACATCACCGGCGCGATCAAGTTCAACGGCAGCATCGGCGCCACCCAGTACGGCGCGTTCCTGGCGGACGAGGGCGGCGATGGCGGCCGTCGCTTCAGTGCGCTGCGTTT
>JAVWUU010000162.1:0-4270 GCA_036666995.1 Thermomonas sp. | reverse complement strand
CCGGTGTGGTGACGTTGAGGAACAGGCAGTCCTCGCTGCCCGGTCCTTCGCTGCCGCCTTGCGGCGCGGCGTTGCCGAAGGCAAGCGCATCGCGCGCACCGCGCCACGGGGCTTCTCGCTGCGGTGGCTGGAAACGATGCGTGGCGGTGTCCGCGCCGTAGCGGATGCCGCGGAACACATGCAGATCCCCATCGCGCAGGCCGAGGATGCGGCCACTGCGCGTGCGCGCGGACGTGCGTTCGATGCGCGGTGCCGCGAATGCCGGGGTTGCCGCCGCCAACCCCATTGCGAACGAGGCCTTCAGCAGTTGCCGGCGCGTGCGGTCCATGTCGGTCAGCGCAACGGTGCGCGGCGCGGCAGCGGCTTCAGCGGCTCCATCGTGTCGAGGTTCCAGTCCGCCGGCACGAAGGCCTGCCGCGTCTCCGCCACCTTCGGATAGCCGCCGACCTCCAGCTCGCTGTCGATGTGCTTGCCGCGACCTTCGATGGCGTTCTCCAGGATCCGCCGGTCGATGTCGTCGCGGTCCCAGGGACGCGCGCCGGCATTCGCGAGCACGCTGTCCTGCACGTCCTTGGCCGCCATCGGCTTGACCCCGAACGGCAGCGGCGGCCGCGTCTTGAGCATGCGCCAGCCGGCGCTGTTGCTGCTGTATCGGCCGGTCTGCGGCAGCGTTTCACCGTAGCGATCCACCGCCAGGTTGTCTTCCATGTACAGGTCCAGCCAGCCGGAGCCACCGAACTGGAAGAACGGCGTGCGCTCCGGCGTGTTCGAGCCGCCGCGCATCGAGTTGCCGACCAGCACCAGCCGGCCGTCCTGGTAGGGATGCCCATCCCACTCGGCTGCGATCAGGTTGTAGTGCACCGCGCGCTGGCCGGGATTGTTGATCAGGTTGTTGACCACCCAGCCCTGCGTACCGCCCTTGAACATCGGGTTGCGCTCGCGGTTCTGCGAATAGAGGTTGCCGACGATCAGGATGTCGCGCGCGTTGTCGTGGATCAGCGAGCCCTTGGAATGCTCGCCCTTCGCATGCGTGGCGTAGCCCAGGCCTTCGGCGATGATGTTGTTGCTGAAGGTGATGCGGTGCGAGGTGCCGTCGCGCCACTGCTCCGGCGTGTCGCCCTTGAAGCGGGTGCCGGAGGCCGACAGGTTCTCGTCCGTCGACCAGGTCAGCGAACAATGGTCGACGATGACGTTGTAGGCGCCGATGGTGCTGATCGAATCGAAGTCGGGGCCGGCCATCTTAGGCTGGCCGGCCCGGCCTGGGGGCCGGCGGTTGTGCTGGATGACACGTCGTGCGCGGCCAGGTCGATGCCGCCGCGGATCAGGGTGATGCCGGGTTGCGGTGCGGTCTGTCCGGCGATGGTCAGGAAGGGTTCCTTGATCTTCAGCGCCTTCACCCCGAGGTCGATCACCCCGCCGACTTCGAACACCACGATGCGCGGCCCCTCGGCATCGACTGCTTCACGCAGTGAGCCCGGTCCGTCGGTGGCCAACGTGGTGACCCGGATGATCTTGCCGCCGCGTCCGCCCGGCGTCTGTGCGGCCCAGCCCATGGCGCCCGGGAAGGCGAGTTGCGGGGCCGGAGCCTGCTGCGCGGCAAGCGGCGTGGCGCAGGCCAGCAGGAGTGCCAGGCCGAGCTGGCGAATGGTCGAAGCGCGGCCGTTGGTGCGATGGGTCATGGCGTTCCCTCCCAGGAGACGTTGCCGATCATAGTGCAGTGCACATTGTCATTGACACCGGTTTCCTATACAACCTTTCCGCACATGCAGGAGGGGTCGGGGCAGGGATGGATCGGATCGTGGACACAGACAGCCAGGCAATCGCGCGGCGGCTGGTGGATGCCAGGCGGCAGGCCAGCGCGTTGCCGCAATACCCGGGGACGATCCCCGCAAACCTTGATGCAGGCTACGCCTGCCAGGACGCGGCGATCCCGATGTGGGCCTCGCCAATCGCCGGCTGGAAGGTCGGCAAGATCCCGGACGCCTGGGTCGAGACGCTGGGCGAGGATCGCCTGGTCGGACCGATCTTCGAGAATCGCGTCCAGCGGCCGGATGACCATCGGGGGACATTTTCAGTGATCGAGGGCGGATTCGCCGCCGTCGAGGCCGAATTCATCTTCGTGCTGGGCGCGGATGCGCCGGCCGGCAAGACCGACTGGACCCACGGAGAAGCCGCGGCGCTGGTCGAGAGCCTGCGCGTCGGCGTCGAGTTCGCCGGCAGCGCCCTGCCCGACATCAACCGGTTGGGGCCGCCGGTGGTGGTCTCCGATTACGGCAACAATGCCGGCCTGGTGGTCGGGCCCGAAATCACCGGCTGGCAGCAGCGCTCGATGGACGACCTGCCCTGCGAGACCTTCATCGAAGGCGTCTCGGTCGGCACCGGTCGCGCCAGTTCGATCCCGGGTGGACTGCTCGCCGCGCTGTCCTTCGCGCTGGGTCGTTGCGCACGTCGCGGCCTGCCCCTGCGTGCCGGCCAATACGTGTCCACGGGCGCCGCCACCGGCATCCACGACATCGTGGCCGGGCAACATGCACGGGTGGAGTTCCCGGGCTTCGCGGTGTTCGAGATCGACGCCGTGCCCGCCATCGCGGAGGTCGCGGCATGAACACGCGTCGACATTTCCTGGTCGGTGCCATCGCCGCCGCCGGTGCGGCGATGTTGCCGCGTACCTGGGCGGCCGATACCCGCCTGCTCACCGCCACCGACGTGCACGTCAAGGATTACCCCACGGTCGAGGCGGTGCGCTGGATCGGCGAATCCCTCGAGCGCGAGACCGACGGCCGCCTGAAGTTGCGCCTGTACCACTCCGGCCAGCTCGGCCGCGAGTCCGAGGCGATCGACATGGCGCGCTACGGCGTCATCGACATCACCCGCGTGTTTTCCGGTGCGCTCAACAATGCGTTCCCGCTGACCCAGGCGTTGTGCCTGCCCTACGTGTTCGACTCGATCGAACACATGCGCCGGGTGACCGATGGCGAGGTCGGCACGCAGGTGCTGCGCAGCTTCGAGTCGCGCGGCCTGGTCGGCCTGGCGATCTACGATTCCAGCGCGCGCTGCTTCTACAACAACAAGAAGCCGATCCATGCGCCGACGGACCTGCACGGCATGAAGATGCGCGTGGCGGCATCGGACATCTTCATCAAGCTGGTGCGCTTGCTGGGTGCCAATCCCACGCCGATGTCGCTGGGCGAGACGTTCTCCGCGATGGAGACGCACATGATCGACGGCGCCGAGAACAACATGCGCAGCTTCCATTCCAGCCGTCATTTCGAGGCTGCGAAGTTCTGGTCGGAGACGCGCCATTCATATGCGCCGGACGTGCTGGTGATGTCTCGCGAGAGCCTGCATTCGCTGGCGCCGCCGGATCGCGACTTGCTGTTGCGGCTGGCGCGCGAGTCGGTGCCGGTGATGCGCGCGAAGTGGGAGGAGTCCGAACAGAAGGCCCGCAAGGCCGTGCTCGACGATGGCATCAAGGTCAATGACGTCGACCTGGCCGCCTTCCGCAAGGCTGCGCAACCGCTGCTGGACGAGTACCACCAGAAGCCCGAGATCGAAGCCCTTTACCGTCGCATCCGCGACCTTGCCTGAGCCGTCCACGATGACCGAGACCACGACCACCGTCCCGGCCGGCCCCGCGCAGCGCGCGCTGGACCGCCTCGCCGGCATCGCCATCGCCATCTCCGCCTGCGCCCTGATCGGCCTGGTGCTGGTGCAGGGCTGGCAGGTGTTTACCCGCTACGTCCTGAACGATTCGCCCAGCTGGACCGAGCCGGTGACCCTGCTGCTGCTCGCTACCGCGATGAGCTTCGGTGCCGCCGCGGGCGTGCATACCAATCGCCATTTCGGTTTCTACCTGCTGGCCGAAAGCCTGCCGGCCGGCGTGCGCCGCGTGCTGTACGTGCTGCGCCCGCTGCTGATCGCCGCGGTGGGCGCGATGATCGCCGCGTGGGGCGGACTGCTGCTGGTCGATGGCCTGGACATCAAGATCGCCGGTGCGCCGATGCCGCAGAGCATCAACTATCTGCCGCTGACCTTCGGCGGTGCGCTGATCTGTGTGTTCGCCCTGTACAAGGCCTGGCAGGCGTTCCGCCCGGCCGCGGCACAAGGAGCCTGATCCCATGGCGATGACCATCCTGTTGTGTTCCTTCGTGGCCTTGCTGCTCTTGGGCGTGCCGGTCGCATTCGCGCTGGCGGTGTCCGCACTGGCGACCTTGCTGTTCCTCGACCTGCCATCGATCGTGCTGGTCCAGCAGATCTCCGCCGGCTCTGG
>JAVWUU010000161.1:0-4274 GCA_036666995.1 Thermomonas sp. | reverse complement strand
CGGGCAAGCCCGGCCGTCGCCTGCGGTGCATGGATCAGAAACGAGCGCCGCGCGAACGCACTTCGATCGGGGCCATCCGGCCCTGGTCGTTGAGTTCGAGTTGCCGCACCTCGTACGGCGCGCCATAGCCGGCGGGCAGGTGCGCGCGCGCGAACTGCAGGACCAGCATGCCGTTGCCGGACTCCATCCAGGCCGCGGCGTGCGCCTGCGACACCGGCCGCAGGCTGCCGTCCTTCGCGGTGGCATAGAGCGTGCCGCGTGCTTCGTAGCGACCCGGCGATGCGGCTTCCACCGGCAGCGACACGCGCAGGTTGGCCGCGTCCACGCCGAAGATGCCGCCAAAGCGCGCCGTCGGTTGCGCGACCGCGAACGCCGTGCGTGCATCGCGCGGGACGTCGCCGACATCGCCGAACACCTGCAGCTCCCACAGCCCCTTGGCCTGGCTGGCGCTGGCAGGCACGGTGAACACAGCTTCCTGGCCACCATCTGCCGTGTTGCGTACCGCGACCGGCTGGCTGCTGCCATCCGGCGCGACCAGCAGCGCCTGCGATGCGACGCCAATGTTGCGGCCGGCGTCGGTTGCACCGATCGCCACGCGCATGGAACTGCCGGCCAGCGCCTGGTTGCGGTCGGCGCGCGCGAACAGCACGCGGTCGCTGGTGGGCTCGAACACATGCACGACGTAGCGACCTCGCGCATTCGCCGCGCGCAGCAGGTGGCGACCCGCGCCGCTGCCATCGCCGAGGCGGATCACCTGGGTGCCTGCGCTGGCGTCCATGCCGGCCTTGCGCAGCGTTTCCGCATCCGCCGCCTGGGCGATGCCGATCTTGCGGCTGCCGGCATTGATCGAGAAATCGTTGGCGCGAAGTCCTGCGCTGCCCTTGGCCGGACTGACGCGGATGAGCGCGCCGGGTGCGGTCATCTGCAAGGGCACGCCGCGCTGGAGTTCGGCGGCTTCGACCGTCATCCAGTACTCGCGACTTTCGGCCAGGAAAGGCGCGGGATCCGACAAGGCCTCATCCGGATCGAGTGCCCAGGAAAACGCGACCGGTTTGCGTTCAATGTTGCCGCCGGGCGCGGGCAGCACGGCTAGCCGTTGCGGAACCTGGTCCGAAGCGCCCGCAGGCAGCAGCGGTTGCGCCGCTTGGGCGATGCCGGCGACGAAGGTGGTGGCGAATGCGGCGAGGGCCGCGACACGAAGGATCGATGTGCGCATGGTCATGGCCTCACTTCATGTCGTTGCGGAGGATGGTGTCCAGGCCGAAGCAGGCGCGCCGGCTCTGGTTGTGGCTCAGTGGTTCGCTGCCGGCCATTCGGGTCTTGTCCTGGAACCAGACGCTGCCTGCGGCGGACTGGCTGGTGCAGTTGAGGAAACCGTCGGAACAGCTGTTGAGCCAGTTCTGGGTGGTCTCCAGGCCGACGTTCTCCACGTAGCCGGCGCAGTAACTGTCGGAATCCCAGATCGCGGAATCGACGTCGGTGCCGACCACGCTGCGGAACAGCTTCGGCAATGCCGGACGCCCGCTGGTGCCATACAGGTTGTTGGCGTTGTAGCTGGCCATCCAGCTGACCTGCTGCATGCGCACGGCATCGGACTTGTAGCCCAGCAGCCAGCCCAGCGAGGTTTCGAAGACGTTGCCGTTGATCGTGGCATCCGCCAGCGGCGTACCGGCGGACGAGGGCGCAAGCGCATTGACCCGCACGATCTTGTTGATGATGTTCGGGTAACGGCTGTCGTAGGTCGGATTCGACATGATCCAGCGGATCACATTGCCGCCGTTGGAGTGGGTGATCACGATGAGCCTGGTGATGCCCTTGGCGCTGATGAAGCTCGTCAGTTGCCCGGCCAGGCAACCGGCGGCGCGGCTGTCCCACATGTACTGGTTGAAATCGCAGTTGATGACCACGTAGTTGGCCGGATTGGCCAGCCCGTTGCGGACGTTGTTGACCATCGTCGGCTGCCAGTAGTCGTTGTAGGCATTGGTCTGGCTACCGGTGCCGTGGACGAAGGCGACGCCGGTGACATCGGCGGCGTTGGCGTTTGAAGCAGCGAATAACGCGGCGCAGGACAACAGCGCGCCGAATGCGTGGTTGCGCATGGACTCTCCCCAGTCTGTAGCCGCGTCACCCGCGGCGGGTGCGATGCAGCGCCCCCACGCCGACATCGGGGTCGAGCATACGTAGCGGTATGGAAAAGTCATGACGCACTGCGACAGCCGTCACGTTTTGGCAGGAGTGGCCTATTCCAGCGTCTGCGCGATGCCGTCGCCCCAGGCCTGCAGGCGATCCAGCAGCGCGAGTCGCGCGCTGTCCGCAGCATGCGCGATGCGCAGTTGCGCGATCTCGACGCCGAAGGCTTCGTAGCTCGCCTCGGCCAGGCCGTTGTCGGCCAGCAGGCGTTGCCGACGGTAGTCGTCCCAGCGCGTGCGTTCCGCCGGCAACAGGCTGTCGGGCCAGTTGCGCGCGCGATAGCGGAACAGCAACTCCGGAAGGCGCGCATCGCGGAACGCGTATTGCGCCTTCGCCAACAGATGCGGTGGTGTCCCGCGGACCTGCGCGATCAGGCGCTTGTCGCTGTCGCCGATGAAGCCGCCGTACAGCGCGGCATCGACGTCCACGTCATCGGACGGGCGCTCGCGGGCGAACACGCGGCGCACCTTTTCCGCAATCGCCGGACCCTCGGCGCGGATGCGTGCCGCGCGTGCCAGCGCGACGTCCCGGTCGATGCCGAGCCGGGCGAAGTCGGCATCGCGCAAATGATCCCAGGCGACCAGCGCCGGCGACTTGTTGGCATGCACCGTCTTCAGGGGGACGCGGCGTACGCCCTCGGGCAGGTCGGCCTGGCGGATGTACAGGCGCTCGGCGATGGACTCGGCGTCGAAGTCGAGCAGGCCATCCGGATCTTCGGCCAGGTCGAACACGATCACCTGCGAATCGATCTGCGGATGCCGTGCCAGCGGGATCACCGGCGCGGCGCACAGCCGCGAGGCGGGGAAGCGCTGCGACACGTGCAGTACCGGCGTCATCGCGACGACGTCGAGCATGGAGGCGGCGAAGCGCTTGTCGCGCAGGCGCAGGGCGTAGTCCCAGAGTCGCGGCTGGGCCTGCTTGAACAGCCTGGCCAGGCCGATCGTCGCGCGCACGTCGCTCAGTGCCTCGTGGGCATCGCCGATGCGCAGGCCGTTGTCTTCGGCCAGGTGTTCCAGCTTGAAGCTGGTGCCGCCGCCGTCCTCGCGTGGCCGCCAGGCGATGCCCTCCGGGCGCAACGCATGCATCAGCCGCAGCGCGTCCAGCAGGTCCCAGCGCGAGTTGCCGCCGCGCCATTCGCGCTCATAGGCATCATGGAAATTGCGGTACAGCCCATGGCGGACGAATTCGTCGTCGAAGCGCAGCGAGTTGTAGCCGAGGCTGCAGGTCTCCGGTCGCGCCATCTCGTCGACGATGCGGGCGAAGGCCTCCGCTTCGTTGACGCCGTCGCGCAGCGCATCCTGCGGGGCGATCCCGGTGATCAGGGTGGCGACGGGCGAGGGCAGCAGGTCGTTGGCCGGCTGCACGAAGAAACTGACCGGTTCGTCGATCTGGTTGAGGTCGGCGTCGGTGCGGATCGCGGCGAACTGGGCGATGCGCGTCCTGCGCGGATCGGCGCCGAAGGTCTCGAGGTCGTAGAACAGGAAGCTGGCGGTCATGGCGTCATTGTAGGAGCGGCTTCAGTCGCGATCCGTAGGAATTCCAGCCGATCGGATGGTCGATTCCAAGAGCGGCTTGCCGGCTGCGTCGGCGCCTACCGCCGGGTATTCGCTGCGCCGCTCGAAATGCGGCTACGCGAACACCCGACGGTCTCGCCGTCGCTTCACCGATCAGGCGATCGGATCCAGCCGTTCCAGCACCGCCGCGTCGATTGCTTCCCAGTTCACGTCGTCCAGCGAATCGATATCGCGCGTCGCGTCTTGAAGAATCACGCGCTGCACCTCGCTGCGATGCATGGCGATGGAGTAGGGGATGCGCATGAAGCTGACCATCGCGTAATGCGGCACGAAACGGCCGGGGTGGCGTTCCTGCAGGGCCAGTTCGAGTTGCCGCTGGAGCAGGAAACCGGAATCGTCGACCTTGTCGCGCATCTCGATGTAGTTTTCCAGCGCCATCTGCTGGATCGCTTCGGCATCCGGTTTGCGCTGCGCCTCGAAGGCGGCGAATGCATCGGACAACGACGTGTTCGCGTCGAGATGATCGGCCAGCGCCACGCAATCCTCGAACGCGCAATTCATGCCCTGGCC
>JAVWUU010000160.1:0-4348 GCA_036666995.1 Thermomonas sp. | reverse complement strand
TGCAGTCGATGGTCGACAGCCCGATACCGACCCGCGCGGAAGTGCTCGACGTGGCCAACGCGGTGATCGATGGCACCGACGCGGTGATGCTGTCGCAGGAGAGCGCTGCGGGCAGCTGGCCGGTGAAGGCGGTCGAGGCGATGGCGCGGATCTGCGTGGGCGCCGAGAAGCAGTTCGTCGCCGATACCGATTTCGAGGCCGCGCGACGTGGCCTGGAACGCGCCGACCAGGCCATCGCGATGGCCACCATGTTCCTCTCCGAGCACATCGGCGTGCGCGGCGTGGTGGCGATGACCGAATCCGGCGGCACTGCGCGTTTCCTGTCGCGCTTCCGGTCGTCGGTGCCGATCTTCGCGTTCTCCCGCCACGCGCCCGCACGCCGCAAGATGGCGCTGATGCGCGACGTGTTCCCGATGGACTACGACAGCCGTGGCCAGACCCCGCGCGAGGCGGCCCGTGGCAGCATCCGCCTGCTGGTCGATGCGGGCATGCTGCAGCCGGGCGACCGCGTGGTGTTCACCAGCGGCGAGCACATGGAAACCCGTGGCGCCACCAATACCCTGCGCCTGCTGGAAATCGGCGAGGACGGCTGCGCGGCCGGTCTCGGGGAAATTTGACGAAACCCGGGACGATCGACGCATTCCGGCGACCGGATGCATCCGCGAAATTGACAGCATGCCCGCGGCCGGGTAACAAGCAGCCTATCGCTGAAGAGGCCAGGAACATGTCGACACGTTATCGCCGCACCATCCTTCCGCTTGCCCTGCTGGTGTTGTCCGGCCTGGCCGCGACGGCATCCGCCACGGACAAGTACAAGATCGTCAACGAGGGCGGCATCCGCGAGGACTGGGCCGCCGCGGATGGCGCGAAATTCAATGCACCGGGCTACCCGGCCGCATTCGCGTCGCGCGGCGACGATGTCTGCCTGGCGATGGGCTACGCGATCAAGGAGGATGGAACCACCGACGACTTCGCGATCGTGAAGGCCTGGTCGAGCTCGCGAGGCGAGGATGAGCCAGCCGCAGGGTTCTGGCAGGCGTTCGGCCAGGCGGGCGCCGTCGCGCTGGCCGACTGGAAATTCAAGCCGCGGGTCATCAATGGCGCGGTGCCGACCTATACCGTCGCGACTCTGATGTTCCAGGGCAAGGGCGCGGTGACTTCAGCCGATCTGCGCAGCCATTGCGCGGTCAACGACCTGCGCACCGCCGTGCAGCAGAAGCAGGCCGACAAGTTCATGCGTGGCAGCGAGAAGCGCCTGATGGATTCCATGGCGCAGCGCGTGCGGCATCCGCTGCCGCAGCCCGTTCCGCCGCCCCGGAGATGAGGGAATGCGAGGCCGGGATTGTTTCGGCTGGCCGAAGATCTCCCATTCATTCGACGAGTCTGCTGGCCGGTTACGATCTTCCGCACGCAAGTCGATGCAATGACCCACAGGGAGATGGACGATGAAATCGATCATGTTCGCAACAGGCCTGTTGTTCGCGGGTAGCGTTTTCGCCGCGGACGTTCCGAAGAACCTGGTGAACGAGGGCCAGCTGGGCAAGACCCATGCGCTCGCAGCCGGCACCCAGCTCGCTGCTCCCGGTTATCCCGGTGCCTATGCCGAGTCCGGCGATGACGTGTGCATCGCGCTGGGCTACACGGTGAAGCCGGATGGCAGCACCGGCGATTTCCGTTTCCTGCAGGCCTGGAGCAGCGACCGCGCACGCGCCGAGCGGACTGATCGCTATCTCGATACGTTCGCGTCCGCCGCCGCGGATGCCGTTTCCCAATGGCGGTTCGAACCCCGCGATGGCGCTGCCTCCGCTCCGGTGAGTACGGTTGCGACCCTGGTGTTCCGGGGCGGCAAGGGCGCTACCCCGGATCTTGCCGATCGCTGCCGGGTGACCGACCTGGCTGCCCATTACAACCGTCTCGAGAACGGGCGTATCCCCGTGCGCCGGACCATCGAAGGGGCCCGCGATGGCGCCATCAGGGCCAGTGTCAGGAACAACGAAGCCCTCGCCAACCGGACATTCGCCGGCAGCCAGTAAGCGAGACAGCGCAGGCCGGATCGCATCTCCCGACCGCACCCGACGCCCCGCCCAGCGGGGCGTCGCCGTTTGCGTCCGGCTATAATTCCGCTTCTCCGCCGCCAGCACGCAGGACGTCCATGAGCATCGAACAACTCGCCGAAACCGCCCGCGCGATGGTCGCCCCGGGCAAGGGCATCATCGCCATCGACGAATCATCGGGGACCTGCGCCAAGCGTTTCGCCGGCGTCGGCATCGAGAACAGCGAAGAGAACCGCCGCGCCTACCGCGAGCTGCTGCTGACCGCGCCGAACGTCAACCAGTACCTCTCGGGCGCGATCCTGTTCGACGAGACCCTGCGCCAGTCCACCAAGTCCGGCGTGCCCTTCGCCAGGTACATGGCCGACAACGGCATGATCCCCGGCATCAAGGTCGACAAGGGCACCCACGCGCTGGCCGGGTTCCCGGGCGAGCTGGTGACCGAGGGCCTGGACGGCCTGCGCGACCGCCTCAAGGAGTACTACAAGCTCGGCGCGCGCTTCGCCAAGTGGCGCGCGGTGATCACCATCGGCGAGGACATGCCGTCCGGCACCTGCATCGACGTCAACAGCCACGCGCTGGCCCGTTACGCGGCGCTGTGCCAGGAGTGCGGTCTGGTGCCGATGGTGGAGCCGGAAGTGCTGATGGACGGCGACCACGACATCGAGACCTGCTACGAAGTCACCGAAGTGGTGCTGCGCTCGCTGTTCGATGCGCTGTACAACCAGAGCGTGATGCTGGAAGGCACCATCCTCAAGGCCTCGATGGTCGTCTCCGGCAAGGATTGCGAAGAGCAGGCCAGCATCGAGGAAGTGGCCGAATCCACCCTGATGTGCCTGAAGTCGGCGGTGCCGGCGATCCTGCCGGGCATCGTGTTCCTGTCCGGCGGCCAGGACGACGAGTCCGCCACCGCGCACCTCGACGCGATGAACCGGATGGGCCCCAACCCGTGGCCGCTGAGCTTCAGCTACGGCCGCGCGATGCAGCAGGCCGCGCTCAAGTCGTGGTCGCAGGACATGGCCGGCAACTACGCCAAGGCGCAGCAGACCGTGTTCGAGCGTGCCAAGGCCAATGGCCTGGCGGCGCTAGGGCAGTGGAGTGAGTGATCGCGCTTAGCCGTTGCCATCCGGCAACGGCTGCGAGCACGAACGCCCGAGCGCTGCGCGCGAGGGCCGGGCTGAGCCGCGGCTCGTCATTCTGGGAACGACAGTTGCAACGAAACGCCGGCCCCGTGCCGGCGTTTCGTCATGCGGCGTATGCTGCGCTCATCGTTTGCGGAGCGCCCGGATGCAACCGCCCCCTGTCCACCGAGTCGACGTCAGGCTTGATGCAAAAGCGCTGCAGGCCGCGGCGGCGGATGCCGGGATCCAGTTGCCGGATGCGGCGCTGCAGGCCTTCCGGGACGGCCGCATGATCGAGGCGATCAAGCTGATCCGTGCGGTCAACCCGGGCCTCGACCTGGCACGCGCGAAGGCGGCGCTGGATCACCTGCAACGGGCACAACGATCCGCAACGGGCGTGGCGGCAGGCAAGACGCAGGACGCGCGTCAGCTTCCACCTGCAGTGCAGGCGCGCAGCACGCGACCGCCGACGGTGGAGCAGGGCGATCCACCGGGACAGCTCCGCTGGCTGTTGATCGTGCTTGCATTGCTTGCCCTGGGCATCTGGTTCGCGCTTGCCGGCGGGCCGGGCTGAGTCGCGTAACGCGCGCACGGGCGTTCGGTTGACGGCATCGCTGCAACACAACCCCCAGCCGATGGCACGGGAAGCGTCACAGGGTGGTCGTTAGAATCGGGGCCCCCCTGCACGAGCCGCCCCATGCCACCACGCCACCGCAGCCCCCTGGTCCTGTCCGTCGCCCTTGCGTTGGCGCTCTCCGCGTGCGGCAAGGACGAGGCCAAGCCCGGTGCGGGTGCGCGCGGCAATGCCGGACCGGTGCCGGTTGTGGTCGAGGTGGTGCGCGAGCAGGCATGGACCGACGCGCTGCGTGCACTAGGCACCGTGCATGCGCGCGAGGCCGTCACCGTCACCGCCAAGGTCAGCGAGACCGTCCAGCAGGTGCATTTCGAGAGCGGGCAGGATGTCGCTCGCGGCGCGCCACTGGTGACCCTGAGTGGCCAGCAGCAGCAGGCTTCGCTGGCTTCCGCCGAAGCGACGTTGAAGGAGGCCGAGCAACTCTTCCAGCGGCAGTCGCAGCTCGCATCGCAGCAACTGGTGGCGCGGGCCTCGCTGGATGCGCAACGCGCGACACGCGATGCCGCGCGCGCGCAGGTCGCGCAGATCCGCGCCAATCTTTC
>JAVWUU010000159.1:0-4462 GCA_036666995.1 Thermomonas sp. | reverse complement strand
ATGAAGACGCACCGCAACGTTATGTCGATGGCGTCGCGCGCGTGCTCGACTACCTGGCTGCGGGTGATGTGTTCCAGGTCAATCTCTCGCGTGGCTGGACCGCACGCTTCGACGCGCCCCTGCAATCCGCTGCGCTGTTCCAGCGCCTGCGCGGCAACAATCCCGCGCCGTTCGCCGGCATCTTCCGGGGCGATGGCTGGAGCGTCGTGAGTGCATCGCCGGAGCGCCTGGTATCGGTGCACGGCGATGCGGTCGAGACCCGTCCGATCGCCGGCACGCGCCCGCGCTTCGATGGCGACGACCACGGTGAGCGCATACGCGAACTGGTCGGCCATCCGAAGGAACGTGCCGAGCACGTGATGCTGATCGACCTGGAGCGCAACGACCTCGGCCGCGTGTGCGCGCCGGGCAGCGTGGTGGTCGACGAGCTGATGACCGTCGAGAGCTACGCGCATGTGCATCACATCGTCAGCAACGTGCGCGGCGACCTGTTGCCCGACGCGACCCCGGGTCGGGTGATTGCGGCAGTCTTCCCGGGCGGCACCATCACCGGTTGTCCGAAAGTGCGCTGCATGCAGATCATCGCCGAGCTCGAGGGCATCGGTCGTGGTGCCTATACCGGTGCGATGGGTTGGCTGAACCGCGATGGCGACATGGATCTCAACATCCTGATCCGCAGCGGCGAAGTGGAAGGCAATGACCTGCGCTTCCGCACGGGCGCCGGCATCGTCATCGATTCCGACCCGCAGCGCGAACTCGACGAGACGCGGGCCAAGGCGCGCGGCATGCTGCGCGCACTGGGCGTCGAATGATCTTCGCGGCCTACATCGGTCATGAGCGTGCGGACTCCGTGTCGATCGCCAACCGCGGCCTCAACTACGGCGATGGCGTGTTCGAGACCATGCGCCTGCACCGCGGCGCGTTGCCGCTCTGGCCGCTTCATCTGGCGCGCCTTCGCGAGGGCGCCGATCGCCTCGGCATCGCATTGCCCGATGTCGCGTTCATCGAATCGCGCATTGCCGAGATGGTGTCGATGGCGGATTCCGGCGTGCTCAAGCTGCTGCTGACCCGCGGCGAGGGCGGACGCGGCTATGCGCCACCCGTGGAGGCGCTGCCCACGTGGACACTGTCCCTGCACGCATTGCCGATGGCCATGAGCGACCTGCGCCTGCACGATTGCGAGACGCGACTGGCATTCCAGCCCGCACTGGCCGGGATCAAGCATTGCAACCGACTCGAGCAGGTAATGGCGCGTGGCGAATGCGAACGCGCGGACTGCGATGAAGGCCTGATGCGCGACATGGCCGGCAACCCGGTCTGCGCGACATCGGCCAACCTGCTGGTGTTGCGTGACGATCGCTGGGTCACGCCGCCCGTTGATGCCTGTGGCGTGGCCGGCGTGCTGCGTGGATGGTTGGTCGCGCAGGGACTGGTCGAGGTTGCGGCAGTGTCCCCGGATGACGTGGCGGATGCCGATGCCTTGGCGCTCTGCAACGCGGTGCGCGGTATCCTGCCGGTGCGTGCATTGGCTGCGCGCGAATGGCCGTCGCATCCGGCGACAGGCGAATTGCGAGCGCGATTGGCGATGGCGTATCCGATGTTTTCCGAATCAGTGGAGCCTGCATGAAACAGCGTGTCGCCGGCGGCGCCTTCCTGCGATTCGTCCTGATCGTGCTGCTGGCGGGGCTGGCCGTGGCCGGCTGGCAATGGCATCGCTATCAGGGCTTTGCCGACGCGCCGCTGGCCGGCATCGAGGCGGGCGACAGCCTGATCGTTGCCCGTGGCGATTCGCTCGACAAGGTCCTGCGCACGCTGCAGGCGCAGGGCGTCACGACCGGCGATCGCGTGCAATGGCAGGTGCTGGCGCGGCAGACCGGCGCGGCCGGCAAGTTGCAGGTCGGCGAGTACGCGTTGCAGCCCGATACCTCGCCGCGTGCGCTCTTGCTGGCGATGCGCGATGGCAAGGTGGTGCGGCGCAATTTCACCATCGTCGAGGGCTGGAACATCCGCGACCTGCGCGCCGCGCTGGCGAAGGTCGATGGGCTCGAACACGATTCGGCAACGTTGGACGATGCGGCGCTCATGAAAGCGGTTGGCGATCCCGGCCAGCACCCTGAAGGGCGTTTCCTGCCGGAGACGTATGCATGGGTGACCGGCGATTCCGACCTCGATGTCCTCAAGCGCGCCCATGCAGCGATGCAGACGGCGCTGGATGAGGCGTGGGCATCGCGCGCCGAGGGCCTGCCGCTGAAAAATCCGAACGAGGCCTTGGCGCTTGCGTCCATCGTGGAAAAGGAGACCGGCATCGCCGAGGAACGTCCGGCAATCGCGGGTGTGTTCGTGCGCCGGTTGAAGATCGGCATGCGCCTGCAGACCGACCCGACCGTGATCTACGGCATGGGCGCCGCGTATGCCGGCAATATCCGTCGCAGCGACCTGACCACCGACACGCCCTACAACACCTACACCCGCGCAGGCCTGACCCCGACCCCGATCGCGATGCCCGGCAAGGCCGCGTTGCGCGCGGCCACCCAGCCTGCCGATGGCGATGCGTTGTACTTCGTCGCGGTCGGCGATGGCAGCGGCCGGCATGTGTTCTCGGCCTCGCTCGATGCGCACAACACGGCAGTCCGCGAGTACGTGCAGCGCTATCGGGCACAGCGCCAGGCCGCCCCGAAGTGACCCAGGCCCTGCAACACCAGCCGCGCCTGCTGAGCATCGAAGGCGGCGAAGGGGCCGGCAAGAGCACGGTGCTGTCGGCCCTGCGCGACGTTTTGCTGGCCGACGGCCATGAGGTCGTCAGTACCCGTGAACCGGGTGGCACGCCGTTGGCCGAACGCATCCGCGAACTGCTACTGGGCGGCACCGGTGAGCCCGTGCACCCTGAGACGGAATTGCTGCTGATGTTCGCCTCGCGTGCGCAGCATGTGCGCGAGGTGGTGTTGCCCGCATTGCAACGCGGCGCATGGGTGATCAGTGATCGGTTCACCGATTCCAGCTATGCCTACCAGGGGGCGGGGCGCGGGCTGGACGAAAATTTCATCGCCACGCTCGAGCAACAGGTGGTCGGCATCGAACCCGGCCTGACCCTGCTGCTCGACTTGGGCGTGGCGCACGGGCGCGAGCGCACCCGCGGTCGCGACCTGCTTGGCGGCAGCACGCCGGACCGCATCGAGCGCGAACGCGACGAATTCTTCGAACGCGTGCGCGATTGTTTTCTTGCCCGCGCAGCTGCCCATGCGGATCGTATTCGCGTGATCGATGCCAGCCCGGATGCGGCGACCGTGGCGGCGTCTGCGCTGGCGGCACTGGCCGACTATCGCAAGGCCGTGCGATGAGCCAATTGCCGGCCCTCAGCCCGTGGCAGCAACGTGGCTACGACCACGCGGCGGCGGCGATCGACGGTGGGCATTTCGGCCATGCCACGCTGATCACCGGGCCCGCGCTGATCGGGAAGCGATTGGTGGCGGAACACCTTGCGCGTCGCGTGCTCTGCCAGACGCCACGCGCGGATGGCGAGGCCTGCGGTGCGTGCAAGGGCTGCGCGCTGTTCGCGTCGCGTGCGCAATACGACCCGATGGAAACCCGGCCGGACGGTTCGCCCTCGCATCCGTGGGGGCATAGCGCGCATCCGGACCTGTTGATGGTCGGCTACGAGGTCAACCAGAAGACCGGCAAGCCGCGCGGCGAAGTGGTGATCGAGCAGATCCGCACGCTGTCGGAAAAGTTGTCGTTGACCGCGCAGCGCGACGGCGCGCAGGTGGCGATCGTGGATCCCGCCGACGCGATCAACTGGAACGCCTTCAATGCGTTGCTGAAGACGCTGGAAGAGCCGCAGCCGGGACGCTACCTGTGGCTGCTGTCGTCCAACCCGGCGCGCCTGCCGGCGACCATCCGTAGCCGCTGCCAGCGACTGGAATTGCGCCTGCCGCCGCGCGAGGAAGCAATGGCATGGCTGCGCGCGCGTGGTCATGCCGCTGCCGTGGCGAGTGAAGCGCTCGATGCGGCACGCGGCCACCCCGGCCTGGCCGATGCGTGGGCCTCCGGAGATGGCCTGGCGTTGCGCCGCACGGTCGTCGAGGACACGCAGGCACTGCGCCGGGGCCAGGCCGCGGCGGGCGAAGTGGCGCAGCGTTGGGTGGCGGATGGCCGCGCCGCGGAGCGCCTGCAGCACCTCGCGGAACTGGCCCTGCAGGAGGCCTCGGGCTTGACCGATCCGGCTGCAGCCCGCACGCTGGCCGCGCGGTTCGACGCCGCCAACCGTGCGCGCGACCTCTTGCGCAGCACGGTGCGCGCCGACCTTGCAGTGGCCGAATCATTGCTTGCCTGGTGTTGATCTCCATCGACCATCCGGCATCGCGAACGGGGGAGAATGCATGAGCAGTCCGATGGGTGGTGGTGCACGGCAGGGCATCCTGTCGCTGGTGGTCAAGGACAAACCCTCGCTCTACAACGCCTACAT
>JAVWUU010000158.1:0-4596 GCA_036666995.1 Thermomonas sp. | reverse complement strand
CGTGCATTTCGACGTCGGCGTGTTCACCAATCTCACCCGCGATCACCTCGACTACCACGGCGACATGGCGACCTACGGCGCGGCCAAGGCGCGCCTGTTCGACTGGCCGGGCCTGCGTGCGGCAGCGGTGAATCTCGATGACGCCTTCGGCCGCGAACTCTTCGAGGCGGTCGGCGGCAAGGTGCGCGCGGTGGGCTTTTCCTCGCGCGGCGCGGCCGGTGCCAGCGTGCGCGCGGACGACGTGCAGCTGGACGGCAGCGGCATCCGCTTCATGCTCGATGCCGGCGGCCAGGCGCATGCGGTGCGTTCGCCGCTGCTCGGCCGCTTCAACGTCGACAACCTGTTGGGCGTGGCCGCGACCCTGTTCGCGCTGGGCATGGCGCCGGCGCTGGTCGCCGAAACCCTGTCGCAGCTCGCGCCCGTCGATGGACGGATGAATCGCCTCGGCGGCGAGGGCGACCTCCCGCTGGTGGTGATCGATTACGCGCATACCCCGGACGCGCTCGAACAGGCGCTGGCCTCGCTGCGCGCGCATACCGCGGGCAGGCTGACCTGCGTGTTCGGTTGCGGCGGCGAGCGCGATCGCGGCAAGCGCCCGCAGATGGCGGCGATCGCCGAGCGCCTGGCCGACCGCGTCATCGTCACCGACGACAACCCGCGCAACGAGGATGGCGATGTCATCGTCGCCGACATCGTCGCCGGCTTCGTCGATGCGTCGCGGGTCATCGTGCAACGCGACCGCGCCGCGGCCATCGCACAGGCGCTGGCTACCGCAGGCGCGGACGACGTGGTGCTGGTCGCCGGCAAGGGCCACGAGCCCTATCAGGAAATCGCCGGCGTACGTCATGCCTTCGACGACACCGCGGTTGCGCGCGACCTGCTGCGTCGACACGGGCAGGAGGCGCTGCCATGACCCCGCGCTCGCTCGCCTTCATCGCGCAGGCCACCGGCGGCCGCCTGGTCGGTGCCGACCGCACGGTCGATGCCATCGCCACCGATACCCGCGCACTGCCCGGCGGCGATGCATTGTTCATCGCGCTGGCAGGCGAACACTTCGACGGCCATGACCATGTGCGCGCCGCGATCGACGGCGGCTGCGTGGCAGCACTGGTCGCGCGCGAGGTCGATGTCGATGCACCGCAGGTCGTCGTCGCAAACACCGAACATGCACTGGCGGCGTTCGCCGCATCCGTGCAGCGCCTGCGCGACACCCGCGTGCTCGCGATCACCGGCAGCAACGGCAAGACCTCGGTGAAGACCCTGCTGTTGTCGATCCTGGAGCAGCTCGGCGGCGCATACGCCAGCCCGGGCAATCGCAACAACGAGATCGGCCTGCCGCTCGCCGTGCTGGCCGCACCCGACGATGCGCGCTTCGCGGTGTACGAGATGGGCGCAGGCAAGCCGGGCGACATCGCCTACCTGACCGCGATCGCACGGCCCGATGTTTCCCTGGTCAACAACATCGCGCCTGCGCACCTCGAGCGGATGGGCAGCCTGCTCGGCGTGGCCGAGACCAAGGGCGCGATCCACGACGCACTGTCGGACGACGGCGTGGCGGTGGTCAATGCCGACGACAGCTTCGCCCCGTATTTCATCGAGCGCGCGCATGGGCGTCGCGTGCTGCGTTTCGGCATCGACGCGCAGGCCGACGTGGCCGCGCGCGATATCCGCAGCGAAGCCGATGGCTCGCGCTTCGTGCTGGTTTCGCCGTCCGGACACATCGACGTGCTGCTGCCGATGCCGGGCCGCCACAACGTGCTCAATGCGCTCGCGGCGGCGGCGATGGCCTTCGCCGTTGGTGCCGACCTGGCCCAGGTGCGCGCAGGCCTGGAAGCGGTGCAGCCGGTCGCCGGTCGCCTGGTCGCGCACGCGCTGCGCAGCGGCGCGGTGCTGGTCGACGACAGCTACAACGCCAATCCTGGCTCGCTGGCCGCCGGCATCGACACGCTCGCAGCCAGCGGCGACGAGGGCTGGCTGGTGCTGGGCGACATGCGCGAATTGGGTGCGGACGAAATCGAGTTGCATGCGCAAGCAGGACACCGGGCGAAAGCCGCCGGCATCGCCCGACTTTTCGTGATGGGCGCACTGAGTGCGCATGCCGCGCGCGCGTTCGGCGATGGCGCGATGGAATTCGATACGCATGCGGCACTGACCGACGCGCTGCTGGCCGGGTTGCAGCCGGGGGTGCGGGTGCTGGTGAAGGGTTCGCGCAGCAGCGCGATGGATCGCGTCGTCAAGGCGCTGCTGCAGCACGACGCGGCCGAACACGGCGGGGGAATGACCGATGCTGCTTGAACTGACCCGCTGGCTCGAACAACTGCAAAGCATGTTCGGGCTGTTCAATTACCTGACCTTCCGCGCGATCCTGGGCGCGCTGACCGCGCTCGCGCTGTCGCTGTGGTGGGGGCCGGCGATGATCCGTCGGCTGGCCACGCTGAAGGGCGGCCAGCCGATTCGCAAGGACGGCCCGCAATCGCATTTCTCCAAGGCCGGCACGCCGACCATGGGCGGCGCGCTGATCCTGCTGACCGTGCTCGCGTCCGTGCTGCTGTGGGCCGACCTGCGCAACAAGTACGTCTGGGTCGTGCTGGTGGTGATGATCGGCTTCGGTGCGATCGGCTGGTGGGACGACTGGATCAAGATCGTGAAGCGCGATCCCAATGGCATGCGTTCGCGCACCAAGTACGCGCTGCAGTCGGTGCTTGGGCTCGCGGCCGGCCTGTTCCTATACGTCACCGCCGACGTGGATGCGGCGACCACGCTGTACATCCCGTTCTTCAAGAACGTGGCACTGCCGCTTGCGGGCATCGGCGGCGCGATCTTCTTCGTGGGCATCGCGTACTTCTGGATCGTCGGCTTCTCCAACGCGGTCAACCTCACCGACGGCCTGGACGGCCTAGCGATCATGCCGACCGTGCTGGTCGCCTGCGCGCTGGGTGTGTTCGCGTATGCCTCCGGTCATGCCGTGTTCTCCGAATACCTCGGCATCCCGAAAGTCCCGGGCGCGGGCGAGTTGGTGGTGATCTGCGCCGCCATCGCCGGCGCGGGCCTCGGCTTCCTGTGGTTCAACACCTATCCGGCGATGGTGTTCATGGGCGACATCGGCGCGCTGGCGCTGGGCGCGGTGCTCGGCATCGTCGCGGTGATCGTCCGCCAGGAGCTGGTGCTGGTGATCATGGGAGGCATCTTCGTCATCGAAACCCTGTCGGTGATGATCCAGGTCGCGAGCTTCAAGCTCACCGGCAAGCGCGTGTTCCGGATGGCGCCGATCCACCACCACTTCGAACTGAAGGGTTGGCCGGAGCCTCGCGTGATCGTGCGCTTCTGGATCATCAGCGTCGTGCTGGTGCTGGTCGGCCTGGCCACCTTGAAGATCCGTTGATGAGCGCAGTCGCCCACGACTCCCCGCGCCAGGCTACCCGCGTCGACGACATCGGCGGGCGCTTCGACCCGTGGCTGCTCGGCGTATCGATCATGCTGGCCTGCACCGGCGTGGTGATGGTGGGCTCGGCGGCGGTCGCCGGCGCCGGCATGGACGTGGGGCCGTGGTACTTCCTGAGTCGCCACGTGATGTTCCTCGCCGTGGGCCTGGTGCTGGCGGCGATCGCCATGCGCACCGAACTGAAGATGATCGAGCAGTACAGCCAGCTGCTGTTGCTGGGCTGCTTTGTGCTGCTGCTGCTGGTGTACGTGCCGGTGCTCGGCAGTACCGTCAATGGCGCGCGCCGCTGGATCAACCTGGGCGTCTCCAAGTTCCAGGTGGTGGAGGCGGTCAAGGTCCTCTACATCGTCTGGCTCGCGAGCTACCTCAAGCGCTACAGCGAGGACGTGGCGATCACCTGGATGGCGATGCTGAAGCCGGTGGCGGTGGTCGGCGCGCTGGTGGTGCTGCTGCTGATGCAGCCGGACTTCGGTTCCTCGGTGCTGCTGCTGGGCATCACCATCTGCATGCTGCTGCTCGGCGGTGCGCCGATCCAGCGGATCATCCTGCCGATCCTGCTGATGGTGCCGGCGCTGGTGCTGCTGGTGGTGTTCGAGCCCTACCGCATGCGTCGCGTCACCTCGTTCATGGATCCGTGGCAGGACCAGCTCGGTGCCGGCTACCAGTTGAGCAACGCGCTGATGGCGATCGGCCGCGGCGAGTGGCTCGGCGTGGGCCTCGGCGCCTCGGTGCAGAAGCTGTCCTACCTGCCGGAAGCGCATACCGACTTCATCTTCTCGGTGATCGCCGAGGAACTCGGCTTCGCGGGTGCGTTCATGGTGGTGGCGATGTACGTGCTGCTGGCCGGCCGCGCGTTCTGGCTGGGCCTGAAGTGCGTGGAGATGAAGCGCCACTTCGCCGGCTACATCGCCTTCGGCATCGCCCTGTGGATGGCGCTGCAGAGCCTGGTGTCGATCGGCGTGAACCTGGGCCTGCTGCCGACCAAGGGACTGACCCTGCCGTTGATCTCGTCGGGCGGTTCCAGCGTGCTGATGACCTGCGCCGCACTCGGGCTGTTGCTGCGGGTGTCGTGGGAATACGACCGCGCCGCGCGGCAGGTCGCGAAGCTGCGCGGCATCGCCAGCCAGGCGCCGGTCGGACCGGGCCCGGAAACC
>JAVWUU010000157.1:0-4612 GCA_036666995.1 Thermomonas sp. | reverse complement strand
GTCGAGGGATGAGACAGTGATCTCCAGGTCGTGCTGCAGGAACAGCGCGACCTGCGGACCGAAGATGCCGCCCAGCACCAGGATCGGAGTGGTGATGCCGGCATTTCGCAAGGCAATGCCTTCTTCCACGAAAGCCACGCCAAGCTGATCGACGCCCTGCGCCTGCAGATGTCGGGCCACCGGCACCAGCCCGTGGCCATAGGCATTCGCCTTGACGATGCCCATCACCGGCACGCCGACGTGGGCACGGATAGCCCGCAGGTTGTCGCCGATCGCGTCGAGGTCGACGACGATGCGACTTGGGCGTTGGCTGGCGATTTCGCTCATGCCGCTATTCGACCATATCCGCAAGACGACTTGCGCCTCGTCAAACGGCCCGGTTGCCTACTCGAAGCTCCCCACCATGTCGTGGGCCAGGTTGTCGAAGCGGGTGTACTCGCCGAAGAACTTGAGCTTGAAGCTGCCCACCTCACCATTTCGGTGTTTGCCGATGATGATTTCGGCCAACCCCTTGTCCGGCGAATTTTCCTTGTTGTAGTACTCGTCGCGGTAGATGAAGACGATCATGTCCGCGTCCTGCTCGATCGCGCCGGATTCGCGCAGGTCCGCCATCACCGGGCGCTTGTCGGTACGCGTTTCCAACGAGCGGTTGAGCTGCGAAAGCGCGATCACCGGCACGTTGAGCTCCTTGGCCAACGCCTTCAGCGAGCGGCTGATCTCGGAGATTTCGGTGGCGCGGTTCTCGTTGTTGCCCGGCACTGCCATCAGCTGCAGGTAGTCGATCACGATCAGGCCCAGGTCGTGCTCGCGCTTCAGCCGGCGCGACTTGGCGCGCAACACATCGGGCGAGAGCGCCGGAGTGTCGTCGATAAACACCCTCACCCCGCCCAGCAGGCCGATGGCGCTGTTGACACGGGGCCAATCCTCGTCCTCCAGGTCGCCGGTCTTGAGGCGACCTGCATTGACCCGGCCCAGCGAGGAGATCAAGCGCATCGCGAGTTGTTCGGCGGACATTTCCATCGAGAACACCGCCACCGCCTTCTTCGACTGCAACGCGGCGTATTCGGCAATGTTGAGCGCCAACGTGGTCTTGCCCATCGCCGGGCGCGCCGCGAGGATGATCAGGTCGGTGGGCTGCAGGCCGGCGGTCATCCTGTCGAACTCGCCGTATCCCGTCGGCAGGCCCGTGATGCCGCCGCCGTTCTCGAAGCGCTTCTGCAGTACCTCGAATGCCTGGGCCAGCGCCCGGTTCAAGGGCACGAAATCCTGCTTGCCGCGCGAATGGCCCTCGGCGATGGCGAACACCTCCTGCTCGGCCTTGGCCAGCAATTCACTGCTGTCGCGACCCTCGGGCTGGAAGCCGTCGTTGACGATGCCGGTGCCGACGTCGATCAGCCTCCGCTGGATCGCCTTGTCGCGCACGATCTCGGCGTAGGCCTTGATGTTGGCCGCGCTCGGCGTGCTCGCCGCGAGCTCGACCAGGTAGGCACCGCCGGCGACCTGCTCGGACTTGCCCTGCGAATCGAACCATTCGCCCACGGTCACCGCATCCGATGGCCGGTTCTTCTCCACCAGCTCGCGGATGGCGCGATAGATCAGCTGGTGGTCGCGCCGATAGAAATCGTCCTCGACCAATTGGTCGGCGACGCGATCGAAGGCGTTCGGATCCAGCATCAGGCCGCCAAGCACCGCCTGCTCCGCCTCGATCGACTGCGGCGGCACCCGCAGGTGCTCGATCATCGCGTCGTTGCGGGTATGGAAACTGGCATCGGGACGGGATCCCGGTCGTGCGCTCATCGGCTTGTTGCTCCGTGATGCGTCTCGCGCACCGTTGCTGTGGCTGGAACCAGCGAACATCGTAGTCGCTGCCCGCCGGATGGCTTGCAGATAACACTGTGGATAACCGGTGGGTATCGCAAATTCCGCGACCATCCTGGCGGCGTTCGCCACAACGAAAACGGGCGCCTCTCGGCGCCCGCTTCGTTGCAACCCGTTCGAGCGGGTTTACGCGGCGTCCGGCACCACGACGACCTTCAGCTTCGACTCGACGTCGGCGTGCAGGTGCACGATGACTTCGAACTCGCCGGTGTGGCGCAGCGGGCCTTCGCCCATCACGACTTCCGACTTGCCGACTTCAACGCCGAGCTGCTTGGTGATGGCCTCGGCGATCTCGCGCGGGCCGACCGAACCGTACAGCTTGCCTTCGGTCGAGGCGTTGGCGGACACGGTCACGCTGGCATCGGCCAGCTTGGCCTGGCGTGCGGACGCGCCGTCCAGGTTGGCCTGGGCCTTGGCTTCGTAATCAGCGCGCTTGGCTTCGAACTCGGCCAGGTTGGCGGCAGTTGCCGGCACGGCCTTGCCCTGCGGCACCAGGAAGTTGCGGCCGTAGCCCGGCTTGACCACGACCTTGTCGCCGAGGTTGCCGAGGTTCACGACTTTCTGCAGGAGGATCAGTTGCATGTTGTTGCTCCGTATTCGTTAGCAGGCCAACGCCTGCAACGCGTGCTGTCCGAATGGATGGGGTCGCTTCACGTTGGGGCAGGCACCTGTGCCTGCCCTCGGCCTGCGCTAGCAAGTCGGGGCGAGCACGGGGGCTCGCCCAAACGCGTCAGATGTTGTGGTTGTCGGTGTACGGGATCAGCGCCAGGAAACGCGCGCGCTTCACGGCCGACTGCAGCTGGCGCTGGTACTTCGACTTGGTGCCGGTGATGCGGCTCGGCACGATCTTGCCGGTCTCGGTCAGGTACTGGCGCAGGGTGTTGAGATCCTTGTAGTCGATCTCGGTCACGCCTTCGGCGGTGAACTTGCAGAACTTGCGGCGACGGAAGAACTTGGACATGGGTGCGGTTCCTTAGGCGGCTTCGGCGGCGGATTCGGTGTCGCCAGTGCCAACCGCACTGTCGCTCTCGTCGTCACGGCGGCGGCGGTCGCCGCGCTCCGGCTTGTCGCCCTTCTCGTCCTTGTTCTTCATGATCAGGGACTGCTCGGTCACCGCGTCGTCGCGGCGCATCACCAGGTGGCGCAGCACGGCGTCGTTGAAGCGGAAGCCGGACACCAGTTCGTCGAGGACGGCCTGCTCGGCTTCCACGTTCATCAGCACGTAGTGGGCCTTGACCAGGTTCTGGATCGGGTACGCCAGCTGGCGGCGGCCCCAGTCTTCCAGGCGGTGGATGGTGCCGTTGCCGGCTTCGATCGAGCTCTTGTAGCGCTCGATCATCGCAGGCACCTGCTCGCTCTGGTCCGGGTGGACCAGGAACACGATTTCGTAATGACGCATGGTCGTTTCCTTGTGGATATCGGCCGGCGGATGCCGGACGGGACAGCCCTCGGCCACCGTGGACACGGCGCGTTCGGGCAAGAACCCCGCTGCTTGGATACAAGCGGGAGCCCAATAGTATGGCGGATCAATGACTTGGGCGCAAACCGTGCGGCTGCGGCCCGATCAGGCGGCCTTGTCGGCGTCGGTCGTGAAGGATTCCCCGCAACCGCACTCGCCGGCCACGTTGGGATTGCGGAACACGAACTGCTCGTTCAGGCCCTGCTTGATGAAGTCGATGACGGTGCCATCCACCAGGGCCAGGCTGTCGGCATCGACATGGATGCCGACGCCGTCGGCGTCGAACACGGTGTCGCCGGGGGCGAGGCTGCGGGCCATGTCGACCTTGTAGCCCCAACCGGAACAACCGGTGCGGGCCACGCCGAAACGCAGGCCCAGTGCGGCCGGGTCGGCGTCGAGGTAGCCGCGGATGCGGGCGCGGGCGGATTCGGTGAGGGTGATGGCCATGGATGGATTGTAGCTCCGGTAAACTGCCCGACCTATTTCGATGCCGGAACGCAGGATTTCAAGATGACGACGATGTCCGTGGCCCAGGCGCTTGCCGGGCGCGTGCCGGAAGGCGGCCAAGTGACCGTGCGCGGCTGGGTGCGCACCCGCCGCGACTCCAAGGCCGGCCTGAGCTTCGTCAACGTCAGCGACGGCTCCTGCTTCGCGCCGATCCAGGTGGTGGCACCAGACACCCTGCCCAACTACGAATCCGAGGTGAAGCACCTCACCACCAGCTGCGCGGTGATCTGCACCGGCACCCTGGTGAAGTCGCAGGGCCAAGGCCAGAGCTACGAGATCCAGGCGTCCGCCATCGAGGTCGCCGGCTGGGTCGAGGATCCCCTCACCTACCCGATGCAGCCCAAGCAGCACTCGCTGGAGTACCTGCGCGAATTCGCCCACCTGCGGCCGCGCACCAACCTGTTCGGTGCGGTCACCCGCATCCGCCATTGCCTGTCGCAGGCGGTGCACCGCTTCTTCCACGAGCGCCAGTTCTACTGGATCAGCACCCCGATCATCACCACCTCGGACGCCGAGGGCGCAGGCCAGATGTTCCGGGTGTCGACACTGGACATGGCCAACCTGCCGCGCGACGGCAAGGGCAACGTCGACTTCAGCCGCGACTTCTTCGGCAAGGAAACCTTCCTGACCGTGAGCGGCCAGCTCAATGTCGAGGCCTACTGTCTCGCGCTGAGCAAGGTCTATACCTTCGGCCCGACCTTCCGCGCCGAGAACAGCAACACCACGCGCCACCTGGCCGAGTTCTGGATGATCGAGCCGGAGATCGCG
>JAVWUU010000156.1:0-4739 GCA_036666995.1 Thermomonas sp. | reverse complement strand
ATGCCGCGAGAACGCGGTGCTGAAGGTGCTGGCGGACGAATACCCGATGCGCTCGGCGACCTGCTCCATCGGCACGCGGCCACGGCCCAGCAGATCCTTGGCCAGGGCCATGCGCCAGGCCAGCAGGTATTCCATCGGCGGCAGGCCCACGGCGCGGGTGAAGCGCTGGAAGTAGGCCGAGCGCGACAGCGCCGCAGTCCGCGCCAGTTGCTCGACCGTCCACGCACGCGCCGGTGCGTCATGCATCGCGCGGATCGAGGCGGCGAGTCGTTCGTCGGCCAGCCCGCGCAGCAGGCCCGGCGGTGCATCGGCGGCCGGCGCCGAACGCAGGGCTTCGATCAGCAGCACTTCCACCAGCCGCGCCAGGATCAGGTCGCGGCCGGGCAGCGCCTGCAGGGCTTCCTCGCGCACCAGTCGCACCAGCGTTTCCAGTCGCGCGGCCCCGCGCACGTGCAGCAGCCGCGGCAGGAACGCAGCGAGCAATTGGGTGTCCGGCGAATCGAACACGAAGTAGCCGCCGAGCAAACGCACGTCGGGATCGATGCCTTCAGTGCCGTGGTGCAGCTGCGCGCCCGCATCCGATGCCTGCGATGGATCGATGAGCCGCGGTTCCGCCGGTTCGAAGCCGGACATGGCGAAGGGCGGCGTGGTTGGCAGGAACACGAAGTCGCCGGCTTGCAGCCGCAGTGGTTCGGTGCCTTCCACGTGCAACAGGCAGGTGCCGTCGGTGACCACGCAGAAGCCGGGCTGCCCGTGCGCGGCATAGCGTACCGCCCAGGCACCGGCACCGCTGATGCCCTTGGCCAGCACGTCGCGGGGCCGCAGCAGGGTGATGAGTTCGGCCAGGGGATCGGTCACGGCAGGACGCTCGCCAACGAAACACGGAGTATTGACGATAGATGATCCTGCGGCCCAGGACTACCTTGGCTCCACCTCAACCGATGTGGAGTTCCGCAATGAAGACCGTCCTGATCACAGGCTGTTCCTCCGGCTATGGCCTGGAAACCGCCCGCCACTTCCACCGCAAGGGCTGGAATGTCGTCGCCACCATGCGCACGCCGCGCCCCGACATCCTGCCCACCGGCGAGCGCATGCGCGTGCTGCCGCTGGACGTCACCGACCCCGACAGCATCGCCGCGCTGGTACGCGATGCCGGCCCGATCGACGTGCTGGTCAACAACGCCGGCATCGGCGTGGTCGGCGCCTTCGAGGCCACGTCGATGGAGACCGTGCGCGACGTGTTCGCCACCAACACCTTCGGCACCATGGCGATGTGCCAGGCGGTGGTGCCGCAGATGCGCGAACGACGCGCCGGCAGCATCGTCAATGTCACCTCCAGCGTGACCCTGGCCAGCATGCCTCTGGCGGCGGCCTACACCGGCAGCAAGACCGCGGTGGAAGGTTTCACCGGTTCGCTGGCGCACGAACTGGCCTACTTCGGTGTGGCGGTGAAACTGGTCGAGCCGGGCTACGGTCCCTCCACGCGGTTCACCGAGAACGGCGCAGGACGCATGCAAGACGTGATCCCCGAGGCCTATGCCGGGTTTGCCGCCCCGATCTTCGCGGCCTTCGCACAACCGCAGGCGATCACCTATCCGCTGGATGTGGCGGACGCGATCTGGCAGGCCGCCAACGATGCGAGCGACCAGTTGCACTTCCCGGCCGGCGCGGATGCGCTGGCATTGGCGGGGCCGCGCTGACGGCCACCGGTGTGTGCGGGTCGCGTCGGATCAGGCCTCCGTCGCATCCAGTTCGGCGGCGCGGATCATCGCCGGGTGCGCGGACACGCGCTCGATGTAGGCCATGATCGCCGGCAGCTTGGGCACGATGCCGAACGCGGTGGTCCAGCGCAGGCCGGTGCCCCACAGCAGGTCGGCGGCAGTGAGCGTGTCGCCCAGCAGGTAGTCACCGCGTTCGAGTTGCGCCACCAGCGTGGCGATGACGGTGTCGTAGTCGCGATACGGCGAGGTGGCCGGATCCAGCGGCGTGCGCTGGAACGCGTGGTCCATCAACGCGGGCTCGAAGCAGGCCGCATAGAACGCCAGCCAGCGCAGGTAGGGACCGCGCAACGGATCGTCGATGGCGGGTGCCAGTCCTGCCGCCGGGAAACGATCTGCCAGGTAGATCGTGATGGCGACCTGCTCGGTGATCACCGCGCCGTCGTGCACCAGGGTCGGCAGCTTGCCCAGCGGATTCAGCGCGAGGAATTCCGGCGTGCGGTTTTGCCCATTCGCGAAGTCGATGGGTGTCACGTCGTAGGGCACGCCGAGCGCCTCCAGCAGGACGCGCGCGCTGGCCGAACGGGACTTGGGGTTGTGGTACAGGGTGAGCGTGGTCATGGCGTTCCTGGCGTGGCGATGTGTGCAGGAAAGGTAGCCCGCATTGCGGACAATTCCTGTCCTCGATAGCCTGCGCCGATGCTTTCGACCTCGGCCCGTTTGTTGCGCCTCGCCAGCCTGCTGCAATCGCGGCGGCACTGGCCCGGTGCGGCGTTGTCCGCGGAACTCGGCGTGGATGCGCGCACGGTCCGTCGCGATGTCGACCGCCTGCGCGAGCTGGGCTATCCGGTCGAAGCCTCGTCGGGCGTGGGCGGCGGCTATGCGCTTGGTCGCGGCGCCGACCTGCCGCCGCTGGTGCTGGACGATGAAGAAGCCGTTGCGCTGGCCATCGCATTGCGTGCGGCCGGTGCCAGCGTGGGCGGCATCGAAGCGACTTCGTTGCGCTTGCTCGGCAAGCTCGACGAGTTGATGCCGACGCGGCTGCGACGTCGTGCCACGGCCTTGCATGCGGTGACGATGTCGTTGCGTGGCGGCATGCCGCCCTTGGTCGATGCCGGCATGCTCAGCGACATCGCCACCGCCTGCCGCGACGCGCGGGTGCTGCGCTTCGGCTATCGCAGTCATGCCGGTGAGCGCAGCCAGCGCCATGTGCAGCCGCTGCGGCTCGCCAACTACGGCCGCCGCTGGTACCTGATCGCCTGGGACATCGATCGCAGCGACTGGCGCAGCTTCCGCGTGGATCGCATCGACAAGGTGCGCGTCACCGGCGCGACCTTCGTGCCACGCGCGGTGCCGGCCGACGTGGCGACGCGGCTGGAGCGCGGTATCGCCTACGAACCGTTCGCCTGCCGCATCACCCTGCGCCTGCAGGGCAACGTGGACGCATTGCAGGCGATCCTGCCGGTGTGGTGCGGCGTGCTGGAGCCGGAGACCGACACGCACAGCCTGCTGCGCGTTGCCGCCGATTCGCCGGAAAGCCTGCTCGCGCAGGTGCTGATGATCGGCCAGGACGTGGAACTGGTCGAAGACAATGCGATGAGCCCCGAGCTGCAGCAGGTACTGGCGAGGATGGGGGCATTGTTCGCTGGCGCGCCCACTGCTTCTGTCTAGGGAAATCGGAACCAAGCTGTCATCCCTGCGAAGGCAGGGATCCAGTGGCTTACCGTCATTCAAAACCAAAGACACTGGATTCCTGCCTTCGCAGGAATGACGAGCAAGAGCCACACCTTCAAATCCTTCTCCAGCCACGCTCTTGGGTGCACGGTAGGTACGATGCGTCAGTGCGGCCATCTGAACTGCTACGTTTGCATCCGCAAACACCGGGGAGCCGTCCATGTCACCTGCACTGCGCATCAGCCTTCCGTTCGCGTTGTTGCTGGCAGGCGCACACGCGCTCGCCGCGGACGCGCCGATCGATCCCGTGCTGGAAGCGCGCATCGTCGCGATGGGCAAGGTCAACAGCGCCAGCGCGGGGCAGTACTCGCCCGACGGCATGCACATCGCCTACATCGCCACCCTCAGCGGCTCGCCGCAGGCATGGATCATCCCGGCGCAGGGCGGCGAACCGCGGCAGCTGACGACCGGCAGCGATCCGGTCTCCGGATTGCGCTGGTCGCCGGACGGCAAGCTGGGGTATGCGGTGTCGCCGGGCGGTGGCTACAACGCGCAGCTGTTCCTCGGTACGCCCGATGGCGCACCAGCGAAGCGGATCAACGAGGGCGAGGCCAATACCTTTCCCGGCGACTTCGCGCCCGACGGCCGCTACTACTTCCGCAGCAATGCGCGCAGCGCCAACAGCACCGACACCTGGTTGTACGACCCGGCGACCGGCAAGGCCAAGCTCGCGGTCGAGATGGAAACCGTCGGCAACATCGACGACATGCTCGGCCATCTCGCGGTGGTCAACCGATTGGTGACGCGCGGCAACAACAACCTGTGGCTGGAAGACCTGCGCACCCATCGCAGCATGCTGCTCACGCCGCATCGCGGCACCGCGCAGAGTTCGGGCCTGTTCGGCAAGGACGCGAACACCGTCTACATCGCCCACAACATCGACCGCGACCGCATGGCGCTGGCGCGCGTCGACATCTCCGCCGATGGCCGCAGCTTCAAGCGCACCGAGCTGGTTGGACGCGACGATGCCGAGCTCGACGATTTCCTGCTCAACGACGCCAAGGACCGCGCGCTGCTGGTCTGGAACGTGGCTGGCCGCAATGAACTGGAACTGCTCGACCTGGCCAGCAACACGCGTCGCACGCTGCCTGCAGCGCCCACGGAGATCGTGGGGAGCGCGGACTTCTCGCCGGACGGCACGCGCGTGTTGCTGACCCTGGCCGGTACCGCTGCGCCAGCCGACCTGTGGCAACTCGACTTGGCCAGCGGCGAATACACTCGCCTCACCTTCAGCCCTGCAGAAGGCGTCGACCTGGCCACGCTGGTGAAGCCGGAGCTGCGCACGTT
>JAVWUU010000155.1:259-4741 GCA_036666995.1 Thermomonas sp. | reverse complement strand
CGCGGGATCGTCCAGATAATCCAGCGATTCCAGCAAGCGGGCTTCGACCGCATGCTGCAGCTGCGCTGCGGCGTCGTAGCTGGCCGCCGAGCGCGAGAACGCGCGGCGCACCTGTTTGGCATCGAACAAGCGTGCGTTCATGACTGCCCTGCCCCCTCTCCCGCGAGCGGGAGAGGCCTGGGGTGAGGGTGGCCCGAAGCGAGAAATTCCAGCAGCGCCTGCGCCACTTCATCTGCATGGGTCAGGAACGGCGCGTGTCCCGCATGCTCGACCTGCACGAATCGTGCATCCGGTGCGAGTTCGGCCGACAGCTGCATCGCCTGCGGATCCACCAGGCGGTCGCGGCGTCCGCCGATCCACAGGCTGGGCACGCGCAAGATCGGCAATGCGGGGCGCAGGTCACTGTCTTCCAGTACTCGCAGGCCCTCGGCCAGCACGTGGGTGGCGGGCTCGCCGCGTTCCAGCACTGCATCGCGCAGCATCCGCAGTTCCTCGCGCATGTGATCGGAACCGAATGCTTCCAGTGCGATGAAGCGGTCGATGGTCGTGCGCCAGTCGCTGCGCAGGCCCTCCGCAAAACCGCGGAACACATCAGCCGGCATCCCCTGTGGCCAATCGTCGGCGACCACGAACTTCGGCGTGGCGCAAAGCATGACCAGTTTCGGAATGCGCTCGGGATGCTTCGATGCCGCATGCAACGCGATCAATCCCCCCAGTGACCAACCGCACCACGGTGCATCCGGCACTGCGTCGAGCACGGCACACGCACAGGCATCGAGTTCCAGCGGGACACCGCAATCCCGATTGTGGCCATGGCCGGGCAGGTCGACGACATGCAGCGTGCGATGTTCGCGCAACGCATCCACCAGCGGCGCGAAGATGCCGCCGTGCATCGCCCAACCATGCAACAACACCAGCGGCGGCCCGCTGCCGACCACGTCGACACGCAGGCTCATGCCATCACCATGTCGCGGGCGCGCGCCAGTGCGTCGAGCAGGCCATCGATGTGCGCAGGTTCGTGCGCCGCACTCAGCGTGATCCGCAGGCGCGCACGGCCTTCCGGCACCGTCGGTGGACGGATCGCGACGACCCAGCAGCCTTGTTCTTCGAGCGCTGCGGCCATTGCGAGCGCATGGTTGTCGCTGCCGACGATCAAGGGCTGGATCGGCGTATCGGAGGGCATCAGCTGCAGTCCGCGTGATCGCGCGCCGTGTTTGAGTCGTTCGATGTTGGCGCGCAATCGTTCGCGCAGGTCATCGCCGGAGCGTGCGATGCGCACCGCCTCGCGCGTGGCCGCGATCTGCGCCGGCGGCAGCGCCGTGGTGTAGATGTAAGGGCGCGCGGTTTCAGCGAGGTGCGCGATGAGATCGGCATCGCCGACCACGGCGGCGCCGGCACTGCCGAGCGCCTTGCCGAAGGTCACCAATCGCAGCGGCACCTCGCTCGTTGTCAGGTCCGCAGCGTCGATGCTGCCGCGCCCGGCGTCGCCGATCACACCGACAGCGTGCGCATCATCGATGTAGAGCGTGGCCTGCTGCATGCGCGCGACTTGCGCCAGATAGCACAGCGGCGCCACATCGCCATCCATCGAGAACACGCCATCGCTGGCAAGCAACGCCGCACCATCGGGATGCGACGCGAGCTGGCGCGCCGCGCCTTCGGCATAGTTGTGGGGATAGCGCTTGAATGCGCAACCGGCGAGGCGCGCGGCGTCGATCAGCGACGCGTGGTTGAGCTTGTCCTGCACGCAGACATCGCCATCGCCGAGCAAGGCCTGCACGACCGCGAGGTTGGCCAGGTAGCCGCTGCCGAACAGCAGCGCGCGCGGTGCCTGCAACCAGTCGGCGAGTTCGCGCTCGAGCGCCGCATGTTGTTCACCATGCCCGCAGACAAGGTGCGAAGCGCCGGCGCCCGCGCCTTCGTCGGCCGCACCGCGCAATGCTGCAATAACCCGCCGATCCTGCGACAAGCCGAGGTAATCGTTGCTGCAGAAATTCAGCAGGTCGCGGCCATCGACATTGCAGCGCACGCCGTCGCGCTGCGTCACCGTGCGCACGTGGCGACGACGATGCGCAGCCTCGCGTTGCGCGCGCGAGGCAAGCACGCGATCGATCAACGACACACGCGACATCGCTTATGCCGCTTCGGTGATGCCGGCATGCACCGTGGTCGAGCAGGCGTCGATGCTGTCGTCCTTCGCGCCTTCGACCTGCATCGGCCGCAGGCCGAGGCGCGCGAACAGCCCCATGTCGCGTTCGGTGTCGGGGTTGCCGGTGGTCAGCAGCTTCTCGCCGTAAAAGATCGAGTTGGCGCCGGCGGCGAAACACAGCGCCTGCAGTTCGTCGCTCATCGATTCGCGGCCGGCGGACAGGCGCACCATCGAGGCCGGCATCAGGATCCGCGCGACGGCAATACTGCGCACGAACTCGAACGGATCCAGTTCGACCGTGCCGTGCAGCGGCGTGCCCTCGACCTGCACCAGGCGATTGATCGGCACCGAATCCGGATGCGCGGGCAGGTTGGCCAGCGTCTGCAACAGCCCGGCGCGCTGGCGGCGCGACTCGCCCATGCCGACGATGCCGCCGCAGCAGGTCTTCATGCCGGCGTCGCGCACGTGCGACAGCGTGTCGAAGCGGTCCTGCATCTCGCGGGTGTGGATGATGTCGCCGTAGAACTCGGGATCGGTGTCGAGATTGTGGTTGTAGTAGTCCAGGCCCGCGGCCTTCAGCGCCTGCGCCTGTTCGCCACTGAGCATGCCGAGCGTCGCGCAGGTTTCCAGGCCGAGCGCCTTGACCTCGCGGATCATCGCCGCGACCTTGGGCACGTCGCGATCCTTCGGCGAACGCCAGGCCGCGCCCATGCAGAAGCGGCTGGCGCCGGCGGCCTTGGCCTGCTTCGCCTTCTCCACCACGGATTCGGTGGACATCAATTTCGTAGCGTCGACGCCGGTGTGGTAGCGCGCGGCCTGCGGGCAGTAGCCGCAATCCTCCGGGCAGCCGCCGGTCTTCACCGACAGCAAGGTACTGACCTGCACTTCGGACGGATCGAAATGGAGCCGGTGCGCGCTACCGGCGCGATGCAGCAGTTCGGTGAACGGCAGGTCGAAGAGGGCTTCGACCTCGCTGCGCGACCAGTCGTGGCGGATGGGGAATTCACTGATGGGGGGCATGGGCGTTTCCCGACAGACACTGCGCGATGAGGCGGGCAGTCTGGAATGCATGGCCGGCACCGTCAACCAATCACTCCCCGGAAAAGTTGACGGTTGCCTGGCCGCCCCGCTGGCATGGTTGTTCGCGCTGCGATGCATGGTCTGCGGCGAACCCGGCGCGCACGGCCGCGACCTGTGCATTGCCTGCCATGCCGACCTGCCCTGGCAGGGACCAGCCTGCCTGCGCTGCGCCCTGCCGATCCCGCAGCCAGGCACCTGCGGCCACTGCCTGCAGTCACCGCCACCATTGGGCGAGGTGCATGCGGTGTTCGACTACGCCTTCCCGCTGGATCGCCTGTTGCCGCGGCTGAAGTTCCATCGCGACTTCGCCGCAGGGCGGGTGCTGGCGCAGTGCATGGGCGAACGCCTGGCGCTGTTGCCGCGTCCGGACGCCATGATCCCCATCCCGCTGCATCGGGCCCGCCTGCGCAGCCGCGGCTACGACCAGGCGCTGGAGCTGGCGAGGCCGTTGGCGGGGGCGATGCAACTTCCGCTGCTGGCCGATGTCTTGTGGCGACGCAGGATGACGACGGCGCAATCGCGACTCGATGCCGATGCCCGCCAGCGCAACTTGCGCGATGCGTTCCACGTCGCCGCCGATATCCGGATGCCGGCGCATGTCGTGCTGGTCGACGACGTGATGACCACCGGTGCCACCCTGCATGCGGCAGCGCGCATCCTGCTCCGCGCCGGTGTGCAGCGGGTGGATGCCTGGGTGTGTGCGCGGGTGGCGTGAACCCGGGTCAGGCAGCGACGGATGTGGCGCGCAGCGCGAAATCCGCGGCGATGCCGGCGAAGATCGCCATGCCCACCCAGTGGTTGTGCAGGAACGCGCGGAAGCAGCGTTCGCGCTCCCGTCCGCGCACGATCGCGAACTCGTACCCCACCAGCAGCACCGCAGCGCCGAGCCCGGCCCAGTAGTAGATGCCCATCTCCGCATCGCGGCCGACCAGCGCCAGCGCCACGAACATGCCGGCGTACAGCACGCCCTGCGCGACCAGATCCATCTCGCCGAACAGGATCGCGGTGGACTTCGCGCCCATGCGCAGGTCGTCGTCGCGGTCCACCATCGCGTACCAGGTGTCATAGGCGGTCGCCCAGAAGATGTTGGCCACGTACAGCACCCAGGCGATCGGCGGCACCCCGCCGGTCGCGGCCAGTGGCGAGCTGACGGTCGCGGCGATCGTGGTCTCCGTCGGCCCGTACGCGTTGAACACCTGCCGCCCGGTGGCGAATCTGGCCACCAGGGTGCGGGTCAGCGACTCGCCGCCGAG
>JAVWUU010000155.1:0-249 GCA_036666995.1 Thermomonas sp. | reverse complement strand
GGATGCCCCAGCCGAACGCCATGCCGAGGTAGACCTGCGGCAGGTAGGTGTAACGCTTCAGGTAGGGATAACTGGCCGCCAGCACCACACCGATGACGCTCATGTAGATGGTCAGCCGGTTCATCGTCAGCACCAACGCGAACGCCACCAGCATCAGCAAGGCGAACACCGCCAAGGCTTCGCTGCCGGACACCGCACCGGTCGCCAGCGGGCGCTGTTTCGTGCGTTCGACGTTCGGGTCTAGCCAGC
>JAVWUU010000154.1:348-4770 GCA_036666995.1 Thermomonas sp. | reverse complement strand
CCGCTGGATGGCGAATTCCGCACGCTGCTGGACGATCCGAAGGCCTGGGACACCGCGCACGCGCCCGGCACGTACTGGCGCTACGCGAACGTCGGCTTCCCGCTGATCGGCGCGGTAATGGAACGCGCCACCGGTGAACGCATGGACCTGCTCATGCAACGCTTGGTGCTGAAGCCGCTGGACCTGCGCGCCTGCTACAGCTGGCCCAGCTGCGACGACACCACCGCCGCGCGCGCCGTGGTGCTGTATCGCGAAGGCAAGCCGATCGTGGACGACAACCAGGGCAGGAAGCCCGCCTGCGGCATCACCAAGGCCAGCGATGGCAGCTGCGACCTGTCGACGTGGCGTGCCGGCATGGCGACCAATGTGTTCGGTCCGCAAGGCGGCCTGCGCATCTCTGCCGCGGACCTCTCGAAGATCGGGCGACTGTTGCTGGGCGATGGCATCGTGGATGGCGTGCGCCTGCTAAAGCCCGAATCGGTGCGCGCGATGATCGGCCCCGAATGGACCCACAAGGACGGCAACGGCCTGACCATCGAGGAAGACGATCCGATCCGCGCGACCAAGGGCTTCACCTGTCGCTATGGACTCGCTGTCCACACCCTGGCCAGCGGCCTGCCCGACTGCGGCGACGATCCCTTCGGCGACGGCGTGCAACGCGTCGGCCACAGCGGCAATGCGTATGGCCTGCTGGCCGGGTTGTGGGTGGATCGCAAGGCCGGCACGGGCGTTGTCTATTTCAGTACGGGCAACGACACACCTGGACCCGGCAAGCATTCGGCGTTCAGCCGCATCGAAGAGACCAGCGCCGCAGGCTGGTAATTCCTTCCGTTACAGCTTCGTTGCTCAATCGTGCCATTCGCTTGTTGCATGTACTAATCGATTAGTACTAAGATCGCCGTACACCAAGCGGACAATGCCATGCCTCCCACTCCCAACCCGACCGAAGGCGAACTCGCGATCCTGCGCGTGCTGTGGTCGCGCAAGACGCCGATGACCGTGCGCGACGTGCATGCCGAGCTCTCGAAGGGCAAGGACACCGCCTACACCACGGTGCTGAAGATGCTCACGATCATGGCCGACAAGGGCCTGGTGCGACGCGACGATTCCGAACGCAGTCACACCTATCTCGCGGTCGATGCCGAGCCGGTGGTGCAGCGCTCGCTGGTCCAGGACCTGGTTCGCCGCGCGTTCTCGGGATCGGCGATGACCCTGGTGCAGCGGGCACTGGACGACGACACCGCCAGCCTCGAGGAACTCGACCAGATCTCGAAGCTCATCGCGCAAGCGAAGGCAAAGCGGAAGCGCTGATGGACGTGGTCGCGCTGCTGCCCTGGCAAATCGCGCCGGCATTGGCGACGGCGCTGCTGCATTCGTTGTGGCAGTGCACGCTGCTGGCACTGGTGGCGGCGATCGCGCTGGGCGCGCTGTCGCAACGCAACGCTGCGACGCGCCACACCGTGGCCATGGGCGTATTGACGGCGATGGTGCTGGTGCCGGTCGCGACCTTCCTGCGCCTGCTGCGCACGCCCACCAGCGCACTCGACCCCGGCTGGCTGCCCGCATTGACGCCGCCGGAACTGGATGCCGCCACCGGGCAGTTCGTGCGCCAATCCGATCCGGTCGCGGCCGTGCTGGCACTGCTGTGGCTGTGCGGCGTAGGCGTGATGCTGCTGCGGCGCTTCGGCGGCTGGCGAATGCTTGCGGCGCTGGATCGCCGGCAGACCACGGCGTTGCCCGAGGCATGGCAACAGCGCTTCGATGCCCTGCGCGCCGCGATGGGTGTCACTCGCCGCGTGGCGGTGCGCTTGTCGAACGAGGTCGTCGGCCCGTTCACCGCACGCCTCTTGCGCCCGGTGATCTGGTTGCCGCTGTCGTTGCTGGTGCAGTTGCCGCGCGAGCAGGTGGAAGCGCTGCTCGCCCACGAGCTGGCGCACATCGCGCGGATGGACTGGCTGTGGAACGGCCTGCAGTGCGTGCTGGAATCGTTGCTGTTCTTCCATCCCGCAGCATGGTGGCTGGGCCGGCGCATCCGCCAGGAACGCGAACACGCTTGCGACGATCGTGCGGTAGCGGTTTGCGGGGACGCCATCGCACTGGCCGAAGCCCTCGAGCAACTCGAACGGCATCGGCACCTCACCCCGCGACTCGTACTCGCAGCCCAGGGAGGCTCACTCATGAAACGCATCACCCGCTTGTTGGCGGCACCACCGGCGCGTGCGCGCTGGGGCGCGGCCATCGGCACCGGCGCGCTGTTGATCTCAGGCGTACTGCTGTTCACCCAACTCGGCGTCGCCCACGGCCGGCATGGCATCCATGTCAGGTCCACCACGGATGGCGCGCTGGCCGCCGGCGACAGCCGCGAGATCTCTGCCTATGGCAAGGACGGTTGGCGCCACTACACCGTCGCCGTGGGCAAGGACGGCAAGGCAATCGAAACCTTGGAGGTGGACGGCAAGCGCGCGCCGGTGACTGCCGAAACCCGCGCCTGGGCCGAAGACATCCTGCTCGGAAGCACCCCGCCACCACCGCCGCCACCTCCGCCCCCACCACCGCCGGTTGGCGAGCCGCCGCTGCCACCCATGCCACCCCCGCCGCCGGACATCCGCGATCTCGCGATGTTCAAGCGCCTCATGCAACAGGTCGCCGCCGATCCCGGCGTGGTGGCCAGGCTGGGCAGCCCGACCGTGCTCGCATCCAAGGACGTGGACGGCAACATCCGGATCGGCAACGGCGCGCAACCCGATGGCGATGCCGACCTCCGCTTCACCCTGCGCGGTCCGAAGGGACAGGCCCAGGTGCACGTGGATGCGCAGCTGACCGAAGGCGAATGGTCGATGGATCCCGTCGATTTCCGGAGCGCCGTCCGCTGAGTTTTTTTGCCTGGAAGTACTAATGGCTTAGTAGAAAAACAACCATAGACCGCCGCGGCCCTGCCGCCAACAAGGAGACTTCATGTCCAAGCGCCACCTGCTCGCCTTCGCCCTCGCCCTGTGCGTGGCTCCCGCCCTCGCACAGCAGGGGCCGAAGCCCGTGCCCACCGACGCCGCCACACGCAAGGCGGTGATTGCGGAACTGTCCTCGCAGCTGAAGGCGAACTACGTGTTTCCCGATGTCGCGGACAAACTCGCCATCGCGCTTGCCGCCAAGGAAGCCAACGGCGGCTATGCCCAGGCCAAGGACAGCGAGACCTTCGCCGAGGCACTCTCCAAGGACTTGCGCGCGCTCGGCAACGATGGCCATTTCGCCGTGGGCTATGACCCGGAGTTTCGCGCCACCCCATCAAACGCAGTTCCCGATGCCGCATCGCTCGAGGCCATGCGCCAGGAGATCGCCAGCCACGGTTTCGGCATCGACAGCGTCAAGCGCCTGCCGGGTAATGTCGGTTATCTCGAAATTCGCGGGTTCGGCCCCACCGCGATGGTCGGCCCGGCGATCTCCGGCGCGATGACGATGCTGTCCGGCACCGACGCGCTGATCCTGGACCTGCGACGCAACGGTGGTGGCGAACCCGATACCGTCGCCTACCTGATGAGCCACTTCTTCGCGCAAGGCGACGATCGCCATCTCAACGACCTGTACTTCCGAAACGGCGACAAGACCCGCCAGTACTGGACCATCCCCAGCGTCGGCCCGCGTTACACGCGCCCGGTGTACGTGCTGACATCGGGGCGCACCTTCTCCGGCGGCGAGGAGTGCGCGTACGACTTCCAGACCCAGAAGCGCGCGAAGATCGTCGGCGAAAAAACCGGCGGTGGCGCCAACCCGGGCGATGGTTACGCCATCGGCAAGGGCTACGCCGCGTTCATCCCGAATGGCCGCGCGATCAACCCGATCACCGGCACCAATTGGGAGCATGTGGGCGTGGCACCGGACGTCGCCGTGCCCGCCCCCGACGCGCAGAAAGTGGCGCATGCGGCGATCCTCCGCGACCTCATCGCGAAGACCAGCAACCCAGATGAAAAAGCGGGGCTGCAGGACGTCCTGAAGGACGTGGAAGCAGGCACGGCCCCCGCGCCGGTCTACAAGATGCGGTGATGCTTCCAGAGGGTGTCATCGGCCACCGATGGCACCCTCGCGTCATGCCAACGATCACACGCATCGAGCCAAGGAAGCGACTGCGTCCTCACATGCCAGTCAACAACCTGAGCGGTGCCTATTGCATGCCGGTCGGACTCCGCTTCTGTTCAGGCGAATCGCACTACGGTTTGCCTGCGCCATCAACGGATGGCCTGAAAGGAGACCGCGACATGAGCCGCATCCATTCCATCTTCAAGCAGTCGGCCCTCGCCACGGCGCTTGCGCTCGTCACCCTGTCGGCGCCTGCGGCGTTCGCGCAGAGCCACCATCGTGGTGATGACCGCAGCCACTACAACGATCGCCATCATGACCATCGCAACGACCGAGGCGATTACCGTGATA
>JAVWUU010000154.1:0-338 GCA_036666995.1 Thermomonas sp. | reverse complement strand
CCCTGGCCACGCCCACCGCGTTCGCGCACGACCAGCATCGCGGCCATGACCGTCACCACGATGACCGACGCGACCACCGTGACTATCGCGACGGACGCCGCGATTACCGTGACGATCGCCGCGATCACCGCGACTACCGCAAGGACATGCGCCAGGCCTATCGCCAGGACCAGCGCAACTACCGTCGCTGGGCACGCGGCCAGTACATCCCGCGCGACTACATGGCCAGCCGTTATTACATCAACGACTACCGCAACTATCGCCTCGCGCCGCCGCCGCGTGGCTACGCCTGGGTGCGTCCGTACCAGAACGATGACACGTACTACATGGTGCAGATC
>JAVWUU010000153.1:0-4811 GCA_036666995.1 Thermomonas sp. | reverse complement strand
ATCCAGCGGCACCTGCCAGTAGCCGGCGCCGTCAGTCAGGCTGGACGTGTGCGAGAGCAGCAGGCGCAGGGTGAGCTTCTTGTCCGGAAAACTTGGATTGCGAAGTTTCCAGCCGAGCGTGTCGGAGACATCGGCATCGAGGTCGAGCTTGCCGTCTTCGACCAATCGCATCACGCCGATCGACAGCACGAGTTTGCTGATCGATGCGATGCGCACCGGATCGTCGACGCTGATCGCACGCTTGGTCGCGGGATCCGCGTAGCCCTCGGTGCGGGTGGCGGTGATGCCGTCGCGGTCGAAGGCCACGCGCACGCGCGCCTGTGGCGATGCGGGAGTTGGTTCGGCGGCATGCGCGAGGCTGAAAAGGCAGAGCAGTGCGAGCAGGGCGATACGGCGCATCGATGGATTCCGCGACAGTGGCGATGGACGTTGTGCCATCGCCAACTGCATCGCGCAATGTGCAGGAGGTCAGCCCGGCGCGCGCGCCGGATTGGGCAACAGCCCGCCCGGATACTTGCGGCGCAGCATCACCGTCTGCAGCACCAGCACCACCGCGATGCCGACGGCCACCCAGGCGGCAGTCTGCGAACCGGCCAGGTCGCTGCCGGACTGCTTCACGTACACCGCGACCAGCGCCCACAGCGCGGCGACCACATAGTCGATGTTGCCGCGCATGCGCAGGTTGACCATCAGCAGCATCAGCGCGGCCAGGCCGAAGATCGCCAGGCTCCACGGCAGTTGCTGGGTCGTCGATGCCAGCTCGTAAGCCACCACGACCTGCGCCAGGTTGAGGAAGGCCGCCAGCGACAGCCAGCCCGCATGCAGCGACAGCGGCAGCCACGCCCACATCCACTGGCCTTCCTGCGGCGTGCTGTCATGCGAGAGGATCATCGCGCAGCGGATCAGGCAGAAGGTCGCGCCGAAGATCACCAGCAGGCACAACCAGAACTGCGACATCGCGAACAGCGGCATCCAGATGGTGGTCAGCGCGAAGCCGGCGGCGGCCCACGGGGCGACGCGTTGCAGGGTGTCGTCGGTCTTGCGCACGCCGGTGAGTTGCCAGCCTGCGTAGATGAGATCGAGCAGGAAGATCAGGCCCCAGATCGCGAAGGCGTAACCGGCGGCGACCAGCAGGGTGGGGTAGCGGTCCGACATCGTCCCGTTGTCGGGGCCGAAGGTGCCGCTGTTGGTGAGCCAGGCCACCACGGGCATGGCGATGGCAAAAATCAGCACGAGCAGGCGCGACATGGGCGGTCTCCGGTCGGGTCGGTCAGTCGCGCACTCTGGCTCCGGCTGCGCGATGCCGGGGTGAATGCGCTCAGGGGCGCTGCAACGCCTTGCGCTTCGCCTCGATCTCGCCGCGCAGGTGGCAGTCGTGCTGGTGGTCGTTGACCAGGCCCATCGCCTGCATGAAGGCGTACATCGTGGTCGGGCCGACGAACTTCCAGCCGCGCTTCTTCAGGTCCTTCGACATGGCGATCGCTTCCGGCGCGGTTGTGAAGCTGCGCAGCACGTCGACGGTGAGTTTCTTCGGGCGCTTGGACACATCGACTTCGTATTGCCAGAAATAGCGCGCGAGGGTGCCGAATTCGCGCTGCAGTTCGATCGCGCGGCCGGCGTTGTTGATCGCCGCCTCGATCTTGCCGCGGTGGCGGACGATGCCGGCATCGGCCAGCAGGCGCTCGACGTCGCGTTCGGTGTAGCGCGCGACCTTGTGGAAATCGAAGCCGTCGAAGCCGGCGCGGAAATGCTCGCGCTTCTTGAGGATGGTGATCCAGCTCAAGCCCGCCTGGAAACCTTCCAGCGAGATCTTCTCGAACAGGCGGATGTCGTTGGTGACAGGGCGGCCCCATTCGTGGTCGTGGTAGCCGTCGTAAAGCTCGGAACCATCGACCCAGAAACAGCGTTGCAACGCAGCGGCCGCTTTCGGCATCTCTTTCTCCTGAAGGGAATTGGCAGGTTAGCTGAACGATTCCCATCGATCGCGACACGCATGACTTCCTGCCCATGCGTTTGTTGATTTGGTGTTTTACATTACCAACACACTAACAAACCAATACAGGAGCCGTTCATGTTCCGCACCCAGTCCCCCATCCCGGCCGCCTACGTCGAACGCCGCCTGACCCCGCGCCGCGGGGACGGCGGAGCAGAGCCGGCCCGTGTCCACCGCGAACGCGACTTCGGCGTGGGCTACGGCAACAGCAGCGGCTACGCCAGCAACCGCACCTATTCCACCCCGCAGGGCAGCTACTTCCGCTGCCGTTGAGTCCAAAGGTCATCGGCCGGGTCGCGACTCCCCGCGCGGCTCGGCCGGTGACGCCCTCCAGATCACGTGTCGCCGGGGGTGGTCTCCCCGCTGCCCTTGGCGGCACGTGCTCCCCCGATGTGGTCGGCCAGGAAGTCCAGCAACTTCACGTAGAACGCGCGCCGGTGCTCCTCGGTGTAGAAGCCGTGGCCCTCGCTGTCGAAGTACAGGGTCTCGACCGGTTTTCCGGCATTGCGCAAGGCGCGCGCCATGGCCTTGCTGTGCGAGATCGGTGCGATCAGGTCCGCGCCCCCGGCCGCAAGCAACACCGGCGCCTTGATCCGCGAGGCCAGTGCGATCGGCGTACGGTCGGCCAGTTCCTTGCGTTCTCCCACCCACTCGTCCATCCAGTTGCGCAGCCATCTGGCATTGCGCGAATCCTCGCGGTGCATGGCCTCCAGGTCGTAGACACCCACGTACCCCACCGCGCAGCGATACAGGTCCGGCTCCTTCGCCACGCCCATCAGCGCGGCATAGCCGCCATAGCTGGCACCGTAGATGCAGATGCGCGCCGGATCGGCCACCTTCTCCGCGATCGCCCAGCGGGTGGCATCGGTCAGGTCGTCCTGCATGGCTCCGCCCCATTCGCGCGCGCCGGCCTGGAGGAAGGCGCGTCCGTAGTTGCCGGAACCGCGGAAGTTGATCCGGAGCACGGCATAGCCGGCTTCGGCCAATAACTGGGTATCGTCGTTGAAGTCCCATTCGTCGAACTCGCCGTAGGGACCGCCGTGCGGCATCACCACCATCGGCAATCGGCTCGCATCGGCGGCGCCGACGGGTAGGGTCAGGTAGCCGTGCAGCACCAACCCATCGCGCGCCTTGAAGGTGATCGCCCGTGCCTTGGGCAATTTGGCGGGGTCGAACCACTCGCGCTGGATGAATACCTGCGACGCCGACATCGCGGCGGGATCGAACAGATAGGTATCGCCCGGCGTGCGGTCGTTCCAGGCCTGCACCAGCGCCACGCCGTCGCGCGTATGCGAGGTCACGTTCACCGCATGGTCGGGGAACGCGTTCTCGAGCGCGCGATACGTGCGCGAAGCCGGCGCGTCGGGTTCAAGCAGGCGGGTATGCACGCGACCCGACATGAACTGGACGCCGAGGACAGTGCGTCCATCGCGGTCATGCAGGATCGCGTACGGATCCACGGTGGCGTCGCGCAGCACCTGCTTGCGTTCGTTGGTGGCGGGATTCCACGCCACGAGCGCATCCGGTCCATCGTCCAGGGTGGCGTTGAAATAGGCGATACGGCCGTCGGCGGAAAATCCGACCGGGATATCGACCTGGCCTGTGCTGGCCTCGTCGTTCACCAGCCGCCATTCCGACTGGTTGTCGTCGCGGTAGTAGAGCTTGCTGGCGTTGTCGTTCTGCGCACCGCGCGCGAAACGCACCTGCCCCCGCGCATCGGTGAGGAAGGTGGCGCGGTTCACCGGTGCGGTGGCGATGCGCTTGCGCCGGCCCGTGTTCACGTCCAGCAGGTCGACCGCGGTCAGCGGGTTCGAGCCGAGTTTCCACGCGGAGATCAGCACGTTGTCGGGATCATCCGCGAGCGGATCGATCAGGTCGGTCATCTCCCATGGGCCGGCATAGCCGATCACCGTCACCAGGCCTGGTTGCGCCTTGGGCCCGACCAATTGCTTGACCCGACCTCCGTCCAGGCCGATCGCGAACAGTTGCCCGGTGCGATAGGGCTGGTCGCGGCTGCCGAAGCGCTCGGCCATCGCGATCACCAGGCGGTTGTCGTTGGCCCACCAGAAATCGGCGACCACCGAGTCCTTGACCCCGGCCGCGCCGTTGACCAGCTTCCTGTCCGAGCGACGCAGGATGGCGAGGCCCACGCTGTCTTCCAGTTGCACGGTCGCTGCGTAGTGCTGCCCGTCCGGCGAGATCTTGATGCGGCCGTAGCCGTCCTCCTTCAGGTAGCGCTCCAATGGCACCTGGGCGGAGACGGGTGCAAGCGCGAGCGCCAGCGCCAGCGAGGCGAACAGAAGGATGCGGAATCGGGGCATGGGCGACGCGCGCGAGTCGGGATGCCGCCAGTCTATTCGCGCAGCGTGTCGGCGACGGCAACAAGATCCGGGAAGAACGCCTCGAATGCGGCGTCGACTTCCGCTTCCTTGACGCGCAGCACGTCCAGGCAGGCGATCAGCCTGTCGCCATTGCGCGACAGCCGGGTGGCGATGCCGCGCACGGCATGATCCACGTTGCCGCGTTGCGCATACGAGCCCAGCCAGTCGTGCGCGGCCATGCGCGGGGCGATGGCCTGCAGGCGCGGCGGGAGGTCGTCGCGATGGTCGTGCAGTACGCGATAGACGCGCGCAGTGAAATCACCCAATGGCGCGTCGTTCCAGCGCGACCAGCCTCGCGCCAGGCAATGATCGAAATAGACATCGAGGACGATGCCCGCATAGCGCCGCAGTCCGGCGCCATCGAACAAGCCGCGCGCTGCGACAACCGCGGGATGCGCATCGGTGTACTGGTCGATGCGGCGATGGCGGACGATCTC
>JAVWUU010000152.1:0-4868 GCA_036666995.1 Thermomonas sp. | reverse complement strand
AGCTGAAGAAGCGATGGTAGCCGTCGTCCTCGGCCATGTAGCCGATGGTGTAGATGTGCACCAGCAGCGACACGAAGGTGACGACCACCATCATCATCGCGGTCAGCTTGTCGACCATGAAGCCGACATGCGCCGAATAGTTGCCGACCTGGAACCAGGTGTAGAGGTTCTCGTTGAACGGCGCCGCGCCCTGCAGCAACTGCCACAGCACGTGCGCCGACAGCACGCAGCTCGCGGCCACGCCGAGGATGGTCACGCTGTGCGACGCCGTCCGGCCGATCTTCCGGCCGAACAGGCCGGCGAGGATGCTGCCAAGCAAGGGCAGCAGCACGACCAGCAGGAGTTGGGTCTTGGAGATCGGCATCCGTCAGCCCTTCAGCGAATCGATGTCCGCCACGTCGATGGTGCGACGGTTGCGGAACAGGGTGACCAGGATGGCCAGGCCGATCGCGGCCTCGGCGGCGGCCACGGTCAGGATGAAGAACACGAACACCTGGCCAGCGGGATCGCCCAGCGAGCGCGAGAACGCCACGAAGTTGATGTTCACCGAGAGCAACAGCAGCTCCAGCGACATCAGCAGCATGATCACGTTCTTCCGGTTGAGGAAGATGCCGGCCACGCTGATGCAGAACAGCACCGCGCCGAGCGCGAGGAAATGGCCCAGGGTCAGCGCTGCGAAGACATTGTTCATGGCGCGCCCTCCCCTTCGCTCGACGCCGGAGGCGACGGACGCGTCGCTTCCATCTTGACCATGCGAATCCGGTCGGCGGCCTTGACCCGCGACTGGGCCGACGGGTCCTGGTGCTTGGTGCCACCGCGACGACGCAGGGTCAGCATCACTGCGGCGACCACCGCGACGGTCAGGATCACGGCGGCGACCTCGAACGGCAGCATGAAGTCGGTGAACAGCGCACGCGCCAGCCACGTGGTGTTGGGCACGTCGGCACCTGTGGCCGCGTTATCGGCGAGCGGCACGGCCGATGCGGCGCGCACGCCGATCAGCGCGAGCATCTGCACCAGCATCACCACCGCGACGATCAGGCCGACCGGCAGGTACTTGACGTAACCCTCGCGCAACGGCGCCAGGTCGATGTCGAGCATCATCACCACGAACAGGAACAGCACCATCACCGCGCCGACGTAGACCAGCACCAGCGCAATGCCCAGGAACTCGGCGCCGCCGACGATCCAGGTGCAGGCCACCGAGAAGAAGGTCAGCACCAGCCACAGCGCGGCATGCACCGGGTTGCGCGAGGTGATCGTCGCCAGCGCCGCGATCGCCGCAGTGGCGGCGAAGGCAAGGAAGGCCAGGGTCGTGAAATCGAAAGTCATGCGTGTCTCAACCTCAGCGGAACGGCGCGTCGGCGGCCCGGCGCTCGGCGATCTCCGCCTCCAGGCGGTCGCCGATGGCCAGCAATTGCGGCTTGGTCAGGATGTTCTGGCCGCGCTTGTCGAAGTGGTATTCGTGCACGTGGGTCTCGACGATCGAGTCCACCGGGCAGGACTCCTCGCAGAACCCGCAGTAGATGCACTTGAACAGGTCGATGTCGTAGCGCGTGGTACGGCGGGTGCCGTCGGCGCGCTGCTCGGAATCGATGGTGATCGCCAGCGCCGGGCACACCGCTTCGCAGAGCTTGCAGGCGATGCAGCGTTCCTCGCCGTTCGCGTAGCGACGCAACGCATGCACGCCACGGAAGCGCGGCGACTGCGGCGTCTTTTCCATCGGGTACATCAGCGTGTACTTCGGCTTGAACAGGTACTTCAGGGTCAGCCACAGGCCGCCCAGCAGTTCGAGCAGCAGCAGGCTCTTGAAATAGGAAACAATCTTGCCCATGGCTTACTGGCCCGCCTGCAGGACGCCGAAATACACCAGCAACGCGGTCACGAAGATCCAGGCGATGGTGATCGGGATGAAGACCTTCCAACCCAGCCGCATGATCTGGTCATAGCGGTAACGCGGGAACGAGGCACGGAACCAGATGAAGCAGCTGGCGAAGAAGAACACCTTGGCCAGCAGCCACCACCAGCCATCGCCGAGCACGGTCGACAGCACCGGCACGTCGGGGATGAACGCGGGCGGGATCGGCGACAGCCAGCCACCGACGAAGAAGGTCGCGGTGAGGAAGCTGACCAGGATCATGTTGGCGTATTCGGCCAGGAAGAACAGCGCGAACTGTGAGCCGGAGTACTCGACCATGTGGCCGGCGACGATTTCCGACTCGCCTTCCACGACGTCGAACGGCGCACGGTTGGTCTCGGCCACGCCTGAGATGAAATACACCACGAACAGCGGCAGCAGCGGCCACATGAACCATTCGGTGAAGCCGCCATTGCCGGCCTGCGCCATCACGATGTCGCTCAGGTTAAGGCTGCCGGCGGCGATCAGCACGCCGACCAGGGCGAAGCCCATCGCGATCTCGTAGCTGACCACCTGCGCCGCGCCGCGCATCGCACCGAGGAAGGCGTACTTGGAGTTCGACGCCCAGCCGGCCAGGATCACGCCGTACACGCCCAGCGATGTCATTGCCAGCAGGTACAGCAGGCCCGCGTTGGCATTCGACAGCACCACCTGCGCGTCGAACGGCACCACCGCCCATGCGGCGAATGCCGGCACCAGTGCGATCAGCGGGGCAAGCCGGAACAGGAACGGATGCGCGACCGCCGGCTGCAGCACTTCCTTGAACAGCAGCTTGAACACGTCGGCGAAGGCCTGCAGCACGCCCCAGCCGACATACATCGGTCCGCGGCGCACGTGCATCCAGCCGATCAGCTTGCGTTCCCAGACCACGTAGAACGCAACCGAAATGATCACCGGCATCGCGATGGCCAGGATCTTCAACACGGTCCACACCAGCATGCCGACGGTGCCGAACGACAGCAGGCCATCGCGCAGGGGCTCGACGACCTGGGTCATCAGCGGGTTCAGGGACTCGATCATGCGCGCACGACCTCCACCTTGGCCGATGCCGCAAGCGGCGCGGTGGCGCCGTGGCCGGTCTCGATCCACGCGCAGCCCGCGGCGACGCGGTCGTCGATCACGACCTGCAAGGTCGCGGTGCCGCTGGCGGTGGAGAGCTTCGCCATCGCTTCGTCGACCAGGCCGGCATTGCTGGCGTCGCTCGGATGCAGCAACACGCGCGGCCCGGGATTGAGCGGATGCGCCTGCAGCGCTTCGGCGCGACGGGTGACCGCATCCACGCGGTAGATCGCCTGCGACGCCGCGATTTCAAGACCGGTGCCGGCGAGCGCGGGAGCAGAACCCTTGGCCGCCTGCATCGATTTCGGGGTGATGCCTGCACGCAAACCGGCGAGATCGGTGTAGCTGAAGCCGCCGAGCTTCAATTCGTCCGCCAGCGCACGCAGCACGCGCCAACCTGCATGCGCCTGGCCCGGCAACTTGCCGGCAGCCGACGTGGCCTGCGCGACGCCGTCAAGGTTGGTCAGCGTGGCATCGACTTCCGGCAACGCACCAACCGGCAGGATCACGTCGGCGACACGACGGGTGGACTGGCAGGCGAACTGGCTGAACGCCACGACCTGCGCGCCACCCAGCGCCTTCAACGCGGTCAGCTGGTCGGCGAAATCGAGGCCCGGCTCGATGCCGTAAATGACATACGCCGCACGCGGTTGCTGGAGCATCGCCTGCGCATCGCGCGGCGTGCCGTTCTCTTCACGCGTGCCGCGTGCAGTGGGCAGCACGCCGTGTTGGCTCAAGCCCAGCGCATTCGCGCCCTGCGGGATGCGGCAGAGCTTCGCGTTCTTCGACGCAGTGAAGTCATAGGCGGCCTTGCGGATCGCCGCGGCATGCACGCTGTTCTCGGCCACGCCACCGACGATCACCGCGACATTCGCGGCATCGCCCAATTCGACGCGAGCCAATGCCTCAGCCAACTGCGACGGCGGCACGATCCGCTTCGACGCGACCGTGAAGGCAACATCGAAATCGACCGGGTTGACCACGTGCACCTTGGCGCCACGCTTGACCGCCTTGCGCAGGCGCTGGTGCAGCAGCGGCACTTCATGGCGCAGGTGGCTGCCGACAATCACGATCGCATCGGCCTGCTCGATCTCCGCCACCGGCACGGCGAACGCTTCGGCGACCGCACCATCCGACAGGTCGGACTGGCCGATGCGGTGGTCGAGGTTGCCGGTGCCCAGCGCCTCGGCCAGGCGGGCCAGCAGCGCGCCCTCCTCGTTCGAGGTCGACGGATGCACCAGGATGCCGAGGTCGTCGGCGGCATTGTCGCGCAGGATCTGCGCGGCCTTGGCCAGCGCTTCGTCCCACGAGGCTTCGCGCCAGCCATCGTTTACAGCCGCCTCACCGTCGCGGATCAGCGGCACCGTCGCGCGATCGGCCGCGTACAGGCCTTCATGCGCGTAGCGGTCGCGGTCCGACAGCCAGCATTCGTTCACCGCTTCGTTGTCGCGCGGCACGCTGCGCAGGATCTCGCCGCGACGCACGTGGTGGAACAGGTTGCTGCCCAGCGCATCGTGGTAGCCGAGCGACGCGCGCGCGGTGAGTTCCCACGGACGCGCCTTGAAGCGGAACACCTTGTTGGTCAGCGCACCGACCGGGCAGACATCAATGACGTTCCCGGAGAGCTCAGTCGTCAGCGGCTTGCCGTCGTAGGTGCCGATCTGCAGGTTTTCACCGCGGTACATGCCACCCAGTTCGTAGGTACCAGCGACGTCGGCGGTGAAGCGGACGCAGCGGGTGCACTGGATGCAGCGGGTCATCTCGGTGGCGACCAGCGGCCCCATGTCCTCGTCGGCCACCACGCGCTTGCGCTCGACGAATCGGCTGACCGAACGGCCGTAACCCAGCGACAGATCCTGCAATTCGCACTCACCGCCCTGGTCGCAGATCG
>JAVWUU010000151.1:0-4904 GCA_036666995.1 Thermomonas sp. | reverse complement strand
GATGACGGTCGGCGCAACGAACTCGTCGTTCTCACCGCGCGCATACGCCGCCTGCAGGGCGGACAACGCATCCACCGCGCGATGCTCGCCCTGTGCTTCGACCATCGCGTCCCAGCCACGGCGCACGCGGTCCCAGCGCTTGTCGCGATCCATCGCGTAGTAGCGGCCGCCGACGCTGGCGATGCGTGCGTTGCCGAGCCTGTCGCACAGCGCCTGCAAGGCACGCAGGCTTGCCTCGGCCGACTGTGGCGGGGTGTCGCGGCCATCCAGGAACGCATGCACCGCGACCCGCGGCACGCCGACGCGATGCGCCAGTTCCAGCATCGCGAAGATGTGCGATTCGTGGCTGTGCACGCCACCCGGCGACAACAGACCCATGACATGCAAGGTGCCGCCGCTGGCGATGGCGTCCCGGCAGGCGGCATTCAATTCGGCGTTGGCGAAGAAGCTGCCGTCCTCGATCGCGGCATCCACGCGGGTCAGGTCCTGATAGACGATGCGGCCCGCGCCCAGGTTCATGTGCCCGACTTCGGAATTGCCCATCTGCCCGTCGGGCAGTCCGACATGGCGGCCCTCGGTATGCACCAGGGTGTGCGGGCAGGTCGCCAGCAGCCGATGCCAGTTGGGCAGGTCGGCCTGCGCCAGCGCGTTGTCTTCGATCTCCTCGCGGTGGCCCCAGCCGTCCAGGATCAGCAACATCACGGGTTTGGGACGGACGGGGGCGGTTGCGTGCACGATGGCTTCCTGTGTGGGGGACGCCTGCGTGGCGCGGGCTCGCGACGATTGTAGCGATGTCTAAACCTTCGACTGTCCCGGCGCATCAGAGCCTGTACAACCACTGGAGTCCCGCATGAAACGCTCCCTGCTCTTCGTCGCCCTGCTTGCCCTCTCCGCCGCCGTGTCCGCGCACGATCACGACGGCCCCGGCCGCGACATCGACAAGGTCAACGGCAGCATCACCGCCAGTGCCGGCGAGGCCTACGGCGACCTCAGCACCGTCAACGGCGGCATCGACCTGGAAACCGGGGCGCGCGTGCGCGACGTGGAAACCGTGAATGGCGGCATCGAGGCCGCGGACGATGTCGGCGCGCATTCGGTCTCGACGGTGAATGGCGCGATCCGCTTCGGCAAGCAGGCGCGCATCGAAGGCAACGTCGAAACCGTGAACGGCGGGATCTTCATCGATCGCGGCGGCAACGTGCGCGATGACGTCACCACGGTGAACGGCGCGATCGGCCTGGTCGATACCGACCTGGGCGGCGGCATCGAAACCGTGAATGGCGATGTCACCGTCGGCACCGGCTCGCACGTGAAGGGCGGCATCCACGTCGAGAAGCCCAGCGGCAACGGCATGCAGTGGGGCAAGCAGCGGATCCCGCGGATCGTGATCGGTCCGAACGCGGTGGTCGACGGCCCGCTGGTGTTCGAGCGCGATGTCGTGCTGTACGTGCACAACACGGCCCGCATCGGCAGCGTACGCGGCGCCGCCCCGACGGCGTACAACACCGCGACCCCGCCGAAGGACTGAACGCCGCGACGCGGCTAGAATCGCGGGACATCCGACAAGGAGTCCCGCGATGCGCGCCACCACGCTTTCCCTCGCCCTGCTGGCACTGTGCGCCTGTACCCCACGCGGTGAACAACAACCCGCGATCGATGCCCAGGCCGACGCAACGCCTGCGGCCGACGCCGTCGCGACCGGTAGCCATGCGTTCCAGGATGCGATCGATGCCGGCGACTTCGCCGAGCACGTGAAGCACCTGGCCTCCGACGAATTCGGTGGACGCGGCCCGGGCACACCGGGCGAAGACAAGACGGTCGAGTACATCAAGGCGCAGTTCGCCCGCATCGGCCTGCAGCCCGGCAACGGCAGCGACTGGTTCCAGACCGTGCCGATGGTGGAAACCACCGCGGATGAATCCGCGACGCTCGACATCACCGTGGCCGGCGCGCCGCAGGTGCTGAAATTCGGCAGCGACATGGTCATCGGTACACGCACAGGCCAGGCGCAGGTCAACGTCAAGGACAGCCAGCTGGTGTTCGTCGGCTACGGCGTGGACGCGCCGGAGCAGAAGTGGAACGACTACGCCGGCATCGACGTGAAGGGCAAGACCGTGGTCATGCTGGTCAACGATCCCGGCTTCCACGCCAATGACGCCAAGCTGTTCGACGGCAAGCGCATGACCTATTACGGGCGCTGGACCTACAAGTTCGAGGAGGCCGCACGCAAGGGTGCCGCCGCCGCGCTGATCATCCACGACACCGAAGGCGCGTCCTACGGATGGGACGTGGTGAAGAATTCCTGGTCGGGGCCGCAGTACGACCTGCCGGCGAAGGACGATCCCGCGCCGCGCGTCCCGGCACAGGGCTGGATGACCGGCGACGCCGCCGCAGCGCTGTTCAAGGCGGCGGGCCAGGACTTGGCGAAGCTGCGTGCTGCCGCCAACAAGCGCGGATTCAAGCCGGTGCCGCTGGACGCCACGGTCTCGCTGGCGCTGAAGAGCACCACCGTCGAGAAGTCGTCGCGCAACGTGGTCGGCCTGTTGCCGGGCAGCGAAACCCCGGACGAGGCGATCGTGTACATGGCGCATTGGGACCACCTCGGCACCCACGAAAGCGAGGCCGGCGACAATATCTACAACGGCGCGGTCGACAACGCGACCGGCGTCGCCGCGATCATCGAAATCGCCGAAGCCTTCCGCAAGGCCAAGCTCCCACCGAAGCGCTCGGTCCTGTTCCTGGCGGTGACGCTGGAGGAATCCGGCCTGCTCGGCTCCAAGTACTACGTGGCGCACCCGGTCATCCCACTCGACAAGACGGTGGCGGTGTTCAACCTCGATGCGCTGTCGCCGGTCGGCAAGGCCCGCGACATCACCGTGGTCGGCAAGGGCAGCTCGCAGCTGGAAGACCTGCTGAAGCCGCTACTCGACGGGCAGAAGCGCAAGCCGGTCGGCGAAACCAATACTGCGGCCGGCTATTACTTCCGTTCCGACCACTTCAACTTCGCCAAGGCGGGCGTGCCGGCGTTGTATATCGACAGCGGCACAGACCTGCTGGAAGGCGGACAGGCCGCGGGCGATGCGGCCGGCAAGGACTACACCGACAACCGCTACCACAAGGCCGCCGACCACTACGATGCCGCGACCTGGAAGCTGGACGGCATCGTCCAGGATCTCGATGTGGTCGCGACGATGGGCAGCACCCTGGCGAACGATGGCCAGTGGCCGAACTGGTACGAAGGCAACCCGTTCAAGGCCGCCCGCGACGCGATGCGTCCCGCCGCGGTACCGACCGCACCCGCCGCTGCGAAGAAGTAAACGCTGTTGCACCCGTCGGGGCCTGCATGCGGGCGCCGACGGTGACGGGATCGGCTAGGCTGGCGGCCTCCATTCGTGCCCGGGGAGGGCCGCCATGTCCATCGCTTACTGGTGCATCCTGATTGCCGCCGTCCTGCCCTTCATCTGGGTCGGCTTCGCCAAGGGCGGTGCTCCCGGCTACAACAACAAGGATCCCCGCGGCTGGGTGGCGAAGCAGGAGGGCTATCGTGTCCGTAATGCCTACAACGCCCACCTCAACGCTTTCGAGGCATTCCCGACGTTCGCGGCCGGCGTCCTGATGGCGCAATTCGCCGGCGTGGAGCCGGGCCTCGTGAATACCTTGGCGATGGCGTTCATCGGCTTCCGCGTCCTGCACGGGGTCTTCTACCTTGGCGCGCTCGCCCTCATGCGCAGCCTGGTCTGGACGGGCGGCTTCGCCTGCGCCATCGCTTTGATGATCCTGGCCGCGCTCAAGCTCGGCACGGTCTGAGTCATCCGCAACAACACCCCGATGAGAACCCGCCGCGCTGTCTGGCTGTTTGCCACAGCGGCTATCGCCGGGGTTGCGCTGATCGCCTACGTCGCGCTCCAACGGCCCGCGCCAAGGCAAACGCCCTCCAGCCGACAGGACTTCACGACCGCCCCAACGGCAATCAAGGGGATACCGCCCGATGCGATCATGGTGGAAACCACGCATTACCGCATCCACGCCACGGCTTCGCGGGATCACGCAATCGCCGTGGGCGATGCGCTGGAAGCACTGCACGCCGCCTACACGGAACTGTTTCCGATTCCCGACGACCCAGGGAAGCTGGCGGTGGTGCTGTATCGCGATCGCGCCGAGTTCAAGCGGAATAATCGCAGCAGCCCATGGGCCGAAGCCTTCTACCTGGATCCGGCCTGCTACGCGTATTTCGATGCTGAGGCGCGCAATCCCTACCACTGGGCACTGCACGAAGCCGTTCACCAGCTTGCGCGCAAGGGATCCGGATTCCGCCGCAACCGCTGGATCGACGAGGGCTTGGCCAGCTATTTCTCGGCCAGCGAGCGCGTGGATAGGCGGTTGCGGCCAGGCATGGTGGACCAAACCGCCTACCCCGTATGGTGGCTAAGGGACCCGACCACTGTCCGCGACATGCCGATTCCGCTCGAGACACTCCTCACCGGCAAAGATGGCCCGGATGTGGACACGCATTTCAACCAGTACTACCTCAGCACCTGGAGCCTGACCCACTTTCTCCTCCATCGCGATGAGGGACGCCACGCTGGCGCTTATCGGGATTTTCTGCAGGCAGGTGCGGATCGGCCAGCATTCGAGCGGCATATTGGCCCGATCAAAACCATCGAACCCGAATGGAAAGCTTATTTCAGAGCTCAGGTCGCGGCGACGAGCAATTCGACTGATTGACCTCACCTCCCAGCAATCCTCCCTGTCCTGAGCATGGGCTTTACCTGTTTCTGCATCTGCCAGGTGAGTCATGAATATCCTGGAAGTGTCCAGGTTCAAGTCTGGCCATTCTCTTGCTTATTGTTTTGATATTGTTTGGTGCAAAGAAAAACCCCGCAGCCTGAGCTGCGGGGTTTTGG
>JAVWUU010000150.1:0-4954 GCA_036666995.1 Thermomonas sp. | reverse complement strand
TACGACAGCCCGTTGCAGATCGTCGCCGACAGTCCGGATATGTACGTCGACGCGGCCGGTGCCGACTTCATCGCCGATGTACCGGCGAGTTGGGACGAAACCCGCGTGCTGGCGGGCAGGATCGGCGAACACATCGCGGTGGCGCGACGCCGCGGCAAGGATTGGTATGTCGGGGCGATGAGCAACGAGCAGGCGCGCAGGATCGATGTATCGCTGGCGTTCCTGGGCAAGGGACAGTGGACGGCAACGATCTGGTCGGATGGCGATGCGCCGACGGATGTGCGCAAGCGGGCGCAAGACGTCGATGCGTCCGCGACGCTGGCACTTGCGTTGTCCGGTGGCGGTGGGGCGGTGGTGAAGCTGTCGCCGGCTTCGCGTTGATCAGCCGGCGCGACGACTCGACCATTGCGCCAGCAGCACCGCCGTCGCCGAGGCCACGTTGAGGCTGTCCACCGCGCCGCTGCCGGGAATCGACAGGTGCAGGTCGCAGGCTTTGGCCAGGTCCGGCGACATGCCTTCGGCTTCGGCACCGAGCACATAGACCACGCGTTGCGGCAGTGCCGCCTTGAACAGGTCGCTGCCGCCGCGCACCACCGTCGCCGCCAGCGCGAAGCCGGCACCATGCAGTTGCGCGATGCTGTTGTCCTCGCGGCCCAGGCGCACGAACGGCACGGCATCCGCGCCACCCTCGGCGACACGCGCGGCCGCGCCGGACAATGCCAGCGTCGAATGCTTGGGCAGTAGCACCGCGCCCACGCCGAAATGCGCGGCACTGCGCAGGATCGCGCCCAGGTTGTGCGGATTGCCCACTCCATCCAGCCACAACGCGCACTGCGGGCCGGCGGGCAGGTCGCGCAACCAACTGGAGAGCGGGAGCGGTTCCTCGCGCAGGACTTCCGCAACCACTCCTTCATGGTGCGTGCTGGCGGCGAGCTTCTGCAGGTCGGCGTCCTCGACCACGCGATAACCGACCCGGTTGGCGACGCACCACTTCAGCAACGGCTGCAGTTGCGGGATGCGCGCTTCGGCCAAATACAGCTTGCGGATCGCCTGCGGACGTTTCGCGAAGACCGCACGGATCGCGTTCAACCCGTACAGGCGCAACTCGACATCGCGCTGCTCGCGTGCCGGCGAAGGCGCAGGTGCGGATGCCGTTTCGCGAGGCGGCGACCGCCCCCGATCCGGTCGCGATGGCGCGGCCGGCGAGGATGGAACGGAAGGCGCTCGCGGCTTCCATGGAGAACCCGAATCACGCATGGCCACCTGCCTGCGGAGTGTTGGCCTCCAGTGTATCCAGCTCGTGCGCCAGTGCCTCCGGCGACGAGGTGTACTTGGCCAGCAGCGCATAGAACGCCGGCACCACGAACAGGGACAACAGGGTCGAAAACGATACGCCGAACACGATCACGATGCCGATCGTGGCACGGCTGGCCGAGCCCGGCCCGCCGAAGATCACCAGCGGCACCGCACCCATCACCGTGGCGATCGAGGTCATCAGGATCGGGCGCAGGCGCACCGCCGCGGCCTCGACGATCGCGTCGTGCACGCTGCGACCGGCATCGCGCAGCTGGTTGGCGAATTCCACGATCAGGATGCCGTTCTTCGCCGCCAGGCCCACCAGCATCACGATGCCGATCTGCGAGAACAGGTTGATCGTGCCGCCCGTGAGCCACAAGCCGAGCAGCGCACCGAGTACGCCCAGGGGCACCGTCAGCATGATCACCAGCGGATGCATGAAGCTCTCGAACTGCGCGGCCAGCGCCAGGTACACGATCAGCAACGCCAGCGCGAAGGTGATCAGCACCTCGCCGCCGGACTGCTGCAGCTCGCGCGACTCGCCCTTCCAGCTGACCTGCGCGTAATCCGGCAGGCTGCTGTCCGCAGTCTGCTGCGCCCAGGACACGGCCTCGCCAAGCGGGTAGTCCGGCGACAGGCGCGCGCTCAGCGTGATCGAGCGCAGGCGGTTGAAGCGGTTGTAGGTGCCGGGCTCGGCGACCTCGCGCAGCGTCACCAGGTTCGACAGCGGCACCAGGCTGCCGTCCTTCGCGCGCACCTGCAGCGCATCGAGATCGGCGACCGAGGTGCGACCGGCACGATCGGCCTGCAGCATCACGTCGTATTCCTCGCCGTTGTCGACGAAGGTGGTGACGCGGCGGCCGCCCATCATGGTTTCCAGCGCGGTGCCGATCGCCTGCGCCGATACGCCGAGGTCCGCAGCGCGGGTCTTGTCGACGATCACCCGCATCTGCGGCCGGGTTTCCTTGTAGTCGGAATCCGGACCGATGAAGCCGGGGTTCTCCGCCATTTTCGCCAGCATGATGTCGCGCCAGCCGGCGAGCTCCGCATAGTCCGGGCCGCCCAGCACCATCTGGAACGGCTGGCCGCGCGTGCGCACCAGGCCGCCGCCGACCTGCGTGCGCACGCGCACACCGGTCATGCCCGCGAATTTCTTTTCCAGCTCGCCGGCGACGTCGGCCGTGCTCTTGTCGCGCTTGTCCCAGGGCTGCAGGAAGATCATCGCGCGGCCGGTGTGCATTTCCTCGCTCGCCCCGAAGCTGCCGGGCACGCGCGGGTTGGCGCGCAGGATCGGCTTGTCGTCGCCGATCTCTCCGGCCAGGATCGCCTCGACCTGCTTCATCTGCGCCACGGTGTAGTCGTAGCCCGCGCCCTCGGGACCTTCCATCACCATCTGGAAAGAGCCGCGGTCTTCCGCCGGGGCCAGTTCGCTGGGCAATGTCTTGAACAGCACCACCATCGACACCACCGCCGCGATCATCAGCCCGGCGAACACCCAGATCCGGTGGACATGCCGCGACAGCACGCCCTTGTAGCCATCGGCCAGGCGCTGGAAGCGCGCATTGAGCCATTCGCTGACCCGGTTCTCCTTCACCGCATGCGGGCCGGTGTGCGGCTGCAGCAACTTGGACGCCATCATCGGCGTCAACGTCAGCGCGACGAAGGCGGAGATCGCCACCGCCGCAGCCAACGCGACCGACAACTCGCGGAACAGGCGACCGGTATTGCCCTGCAGGAAGCCGACCGGCAGGAACACCGCGACCAGCACCGCGGTCGTGGCCAGCACCGCGAACGCGACCTGCGCGGTGCCGCGGCGCGCGGCGACCAGCGGCGGCTCGCCCAGGTCGACACGGCGCTGGATGTTCTCGACCACCACGATCGCGTCATCCACCACCAGGCCGATGCACAGCACCAGCGCGAGCAGGGTCAGCAGGTTGATCGAGAAGCCGAACGCGTACAGCGCGATGAACGAAGCGATCACGCAGACCGGAACGGTCACCGCCGGGATCAACGCAGCACGCGCGCTGCCCAGGAACAGCCAGATCACCAGCAGCACCAGCACCACGGCTTCGACCAGCGTCTCGTAGACGCGATCCACCGACGCCGAAATGAAGGTCGTCGTGTCGAACGCGGTGTAGATGTCGGTGCCCGCAGGCAAGGTGCCCTTGATCCGCTCGGCCTCGGCCTTGGCTTCCTCAGCCACGTCCAAACTATTCGCGGTCGATGTCTTGACGATGCCGATGCCCAGCGCCGGCTCGCCATTGCTGTGGTAGTAGGCGCGCCGTTCGGAGGATTCCAGCGCGACCTTTGCGACGTCGCCCAGGCGCACCACGTAACCGTCGCTGCCCTTGGCGATCGGCATCGTCGCGAATGCCTCGGCGGTGGTGTAGTCGCGGGCGACGCGCAGGATGAAATCGCGGTCGGAGGATTCGATGCGGCCCGCACCCAGTTCGACGTTCTCGGAACGCAACGCGCTTTCCACGTCGCCGGCGGTGAGTCCGCGCGCGGCCAGCTTGTCGCCGCTCAGCCAGATCCGCATCGCATAGCGCTGGCTGCCGCCAAGGCGCACCTGGGCCACGCCTTCGAGGCTCGAGAAGCGATCGACCAGGTAGCGCTGCGCGTAATCCGACAGCTGCATCTGGTCCATGTTGGCCGAGCGCAGGTTGAGCCAGATGATCGGGTCGGAATCGCTTTCGACCTTGCTGATCTCCGGCGGATCGGCTTCTTCCGGCATGCGGTCGGCGACCCGGCTGACCGCGTTGCGCACGTCGTTCGCCGCGGCCTCGATGTCGCGCGTGGCCAGGAACTCGATGCTCACCCGCGACGCGCCGTTCTGGCTGCTGGAATCGATGGTGTTGATGCCCTCGATGCCGGCCAGCGCATCTTCCAGGGTCTGGGTGATGCGGGTCTCGACCACGCTGGCCGACGCACCGGGATAGTCCACCTGCACCGACACGATCGGCGGATCGATCGCCGGCAGCTCGCGCAGGGTGAGGCGCATGAACGACATCACGCCCAGCACCAGCAGCAGCAGGCTCATCACCACGGCCAGCACCGGCCGCTTGATCGAAAGATCGGAAAGCTTCATGCCTTACTTCGCCGCCGCGGTCTGTGCCGCAGGCGCGGAAGGCGCGCCACTGGCGACCTTCGCGCCGGGCTGCAGCTTGCCCACGCCTTCGGTGACGATGCGCTGGCCGGCCTCCACGCCGGAGGCCAGCATCACCTTGCCGGGAATGCGCCCGCCAACAGTGACATCCGCCTTCTCGACGGTGTCGTCAGGCTTGACCCGCCAGACGAAGGTCTCGCTGCCGATCTGCTGCACGGCGATCTCCGGCACCACCAGCGCCTGCCGGGTGCTGCGCGCCACCGTGACCTCGACCAGCATGCCCGGCCGCAGCACGCGATCGGGATTGGGGAAATCGCCGCGCACGGTGGCCGAGCGCGAGCTGGCATCCAGCCGCGCCGACACCGTGGCGACGGTGCCGTCGAAGGTACGACCGGCATACGCACCCGCGCTACCGCTCAACGCCTGCCCGGGCGCGACGCCGGCCAGTTCGGTCTCCGGCACCGGGAAGTCCACGAACACCCGCGACACATCATCCAGCGTCGCGATCGCCGTGCCCGGCGTCACCAATGCACCCGGGCTGACCTGGCGGAT
>JAVWUU010000149.1:0-5013 GCA_036666995.1 Thermomonas sp. | reverse complement strand
TCAGTCCGCGCCCGCACGACACCGGCCTGGTGACCCTGGTCTCGCAGGAGCTCAGCGAATTCGCCCTGCATGCGCGCGCGATCCTCGGCCTGCCGGTGCATGCCAACGCAGGTGGCGAGATCCGCCAGCTCGGCGCGTCGGCGTCCTGCGCGGTGCTGGCGCACGGACATGGCGTGCCGGTATTCGAGAGTTTGGACGCTGCGCTGGCGCATCCGGATGTGCAGCTGCGCCTGTTCGGCAAGCCGCGCGTCGAGGGTCATCGCCGCGTCGCGGTGACGCTTGCCCGGGCTGCCGATGTCGATGCAGCCCGTGCGCTTGCACGCGATGCCGCAGCGGCGTTGACGGTCGATCTGCGTGCCGGGTGAGAGACTGCACGCATGAACGAGTCCGCCGGATACGCCGTGTTCTTCTTCCCGCCCGCGCTCGAGGCCTTGGGCGACGCAATCAAGCCCTACCTGCAGGATGGCCCCGCCGGCCCGCACGTGTCCTGCCGCGAGGTCGACACCGGCGGCGCCTTCATCGAGATGACGCTTGAAGGGCGCACCGCCGATGGTCGAGCGATTGCGCTGGAGTTGATGGTGCCGGGCAACATGGTGCGGATGATCGTGTCCGCGCACAGCGACGAGGAATTCGGTTTCTACAACCGCAACCGCGCGCCGGTCTTGCTGGAGCCGGGTCTCGGCATCACGCCGCCGGGCGACGCCAAGCCCGCGCCCGAGCCAACGCCCGCCGGCTGATGTCTCGCGGTTCGTCCCGCGTGCTCAGCGCAGGTCGACCCAGACCAAGTGGTGGTCGCTGGCGTCGGTGAGCGTGGCGCCGGGATCGCCGGGTGCGGGCCAGTGCACGCCGCTGCCGACCAAGGCGAAGCCGACCGACGGCAACACATAATCCAGCCGCAACGCACCGACCTTCGGGCCGAAATCGCCGGTCGCATGGAACGGCGCGCCCTTGCGGACGATGCCCTTCTCCGCATACGCCAGGCTGGTCTGCTCGGCGCCGACGCTGCGCGGGGTGGGGTAGCGCAATACGCGCGGGTTTTCGATCAGTTCGACGATCGCGTCGTGGCGGCCAGCGCCATCGACCGGGTCGTTGTTGAGGTCGCCAAGGATGACGAAGCGCGCGTCCTGCGCGAGGCCGCCACAGTGGCCACGGTCATCGCACAGCCACGAGGTATTGCGGTCCTTGAGGTAGTCCTGCCACAACCGCAGCTCGTCGTGGTTGCGCGCCGCGTTGCGCTTCTCCGGGCCGTCGAAGACCGGCGGGGTGGGGTGGGACACCAGCGCATGCACCACGCCATTGGGCGTGGTCACCGGGACGTCCCAATGCGACTTGGACGACAGCCGCAGCTGTGACCAGACGTGGTCGTTGTAGAAGGATGTGCCGGTGCGCGGGTCGATCGGGCGCAGCGCGCCGGGCATCGTGCTCCACTTCAGCAGCTGGAAGCTGCGCACCGTCGCTTCGTCGATCGGGAAGCGCGACAGCACCAGCATCCCGTATTGGCCGGGATGCAGGCCGTAGCCCCAGGCATCGTTGCCGCGGTCGCGGCCGATGCCGCCGGTTTCGCCATTGCCGTCCAGGTCGAGGCCGCTCGGCACGCCGGTGTTGACCGGTGCGAGGTAGCGATGCGGGTAGCGCAGTGGTTCGCCGCCACCCGGCTGCGCGACTTCGAGGTAGCGCTGCTGGAACAGGTCGGCGGCGCGGCCGGAGGCGTCGTAATCGAATTCGTTGAGCAGGACGATGTCGGGCCGGACCTGCTGCAGCACGGCGGCGATCTTGCGCGCCTGCGCGTTGCCGAGTTCCAGCCGCGCGATCAGTCCGCCCGTGTCTTCATCGAACAGCGAGGTGTTGTAGGTGGCCACGCGCAGCGTGCCGGTCGGCGTCGATGCCATGGCGTCCTTGTCCCCGGGGTGGTGCGTGGTGGCCGCGCATGCGGCCAGCAGCAGTGTGCAACAAGCGCATAGCCACGCATGCAAGCTCATGCCTGCAAACGCCGCCAGCCGCGGCCATCGAAACCTTCCAGCGGCTGGAAGCGGCGCTTGTAATCCATCTTCGGATGCCCGGCGATCCAGTAGCCCAGGTAGAGATGCTCGCGGCCGTCCCGGCGTGCCCAGGCGATCTGCTGCAACACGCCGAGCGTGCCAAGCCCGCGCGCGGCTTCGTCGTGATCGTAGAAGGTGTAGACGGCGGACAGCGCATGCTCGACGAGGTCGGTGACCGCGACGGCAAGCAGGCGATGGGTACCGTGCTCGCGCAATTCCAGGAAGCGGCCCTCGTTCCACGAACCCACCAGGAACTGGTCGAATTCGTGCGCGCCGTGGTCGTCCATGCCGCCGCCGGCATGCCGGCTGGCCAGGTATTTCCGGTACAGCGCCAGGTGTTCGTCGCTGCGCACCGGCGCGACGATGCGTGCGTCGATGTCGGCATTGCGGGCGAGGCAGCGACGCTGGCTGCGGTCCGGACGGAATGCAGCGACCGGGATGCGCACCGCCACGCAGGCCTGGCAGCCGCTGCAACTTGGCCGATAGACGATGTCGCCGGAACGGCGGAAGCCCCAATCAAGCGCCATCGGGTAGGCCTGCGACAGGCGCGGATCGCGTGGGTCCAACACCAGGTCGCGCGCTTCGCGGTCGTTCCAGTAGCCGCAGGGATGGGCGCCGGTATGGAACATGCGCAGGTTGTCGGCGTCGGTGCCCATGCCCTCAGGATAACCCTCTCGTTCAGCTGCGCGGTGCGGGTGTGTCAACCGTCGTGCGCCACCGGCGTTTTCCCATGCAAGCCCGGCCGTTGCCGGCAGGAGAGCAACAGATGAAGAAGCTGCATGTACTGGCCATCGCCGTGGTGGCTGCCCTGGGATCGACCTTCGCCGTGGCGCAGACCGCTCCGGTCGGCGTGAAGGCCGCCCCGCGCATCGACGTGAACGGCGACGGGGTCATCGACCGTGCCGAGGCCGCCAAGGCACCACGACTGGCGGAGAAGTTCGATCAGCTCGACACCAACAAGGACGGCAAGTTGAGCGCCGGTGAGCGCCCGCAACGCGCGCATGGCAAGCGCCATGGCGGCGCAGGCAAGATGCAGGCGCTCGACACCGACAAGGACGGCCGCATCAGCCGTGATGAGGCGAATGCCGGCAAGGGCGGTTTCGCCGGCAAGTTCGGCGAGCTGGACGTCAACAAGGACGGCTACGTGGATCGCACCGACCGCGAGTTGCGCATGACCCGCGAGCGCGCGGCGTTCTTCGCCGGTGCCGATGCGAACAAGGATGGCAAGCTGAGCCGCGATGAATTCGTGGTCGAGCAGGGCGCACGGGGTGCCGAGCGTCGGGCGCAGTTCGCCAAGCGTGTGGAGGCCGCGGGCAAGACCCTGAAGGCGCGCCCGGCACCGACCGAAGCGGAGCAACTGCAACGTGCAGGTGGCGCCTTCGACCGCATGGATGCGAACAAGGACGGCACGGTGACCAAGGCCGAGTTCGACGCGGCCAAGTCGCTGCGTGGTGGCGAGCGGACGCACTCGCGCAAGCACTGAAATCGATCCGATTGTCGCAACGACGCCCGGCTTGCCCGGGCGTCGTCGTATGCGAGGGTCAGCGCTTGCCGAGCACGCGCCAGGCGGTTCCGTCGCGCTCCACGTCTAGGGTGCGTGCAGCCTCGTCGGCCAGCTGCACGGTGACCTTGCCGCTGCCGCTGCCGTCCGTCATGTACTCGCGGACGGCGATGCGCAGGGCGTTTCCGGCGGGGCATGCCATGTTCGCGAAGATCGCGGTGTCGCCCGCCTGCAAGGACTGCAGCTGCGCCGGGGATGGATCGGCACCGTCGATGCCGATGCAGACCTGCGCTGGCTTGCGCGTGGCCAATGCATCCTCGACCAGCAGCTTCGCCAGCGCGGTCGGCACGTCGGCGCGATAGACCGGCAGCTCATCGGCCGATTGCGGGACGATGTCGGCGGGCGGCGGTGCCGGCCTGGCCGCAGCTGTCGTGGGCGTGGTGGGCGGCGCCTTGGGTTGGCCGTAGAGCATCACGCCGACGACGGCCAGGATCGCCACCAGCAGTCCCAGCTTGATGTACATCTTGCGCTTGGTCTTGGCATGCGGATCCGGCATCGCATCCTTCAGCGCAGACAGCGGCAGGTAGCTCGAGGTGCCATCGCGCGAGCTGTCCAGCAAGCCGGCCTCGCGCAGCAGCTGGCGTGCGCGCGGTTGTTCGTCGGCGTTGACGATCCACACCGCCGATTGCGGTTCTGCCTCGTCGCCTTCGAGTTCGCGGTAGCTGAAACGGCTGCGGCGGTTGCCACGGTAGGAGCGGTCGTTGGTGATGCGGACCTCGATGCCTTGCTCGCGCAACAACCCGGCGACCGCTTCAACGTTTTCCAGGCGTGGGCTGGTGAAGACCTGGCGCATCTCAGCCCGCCGCCTGTGGCGGCACGACGCGGATCAGGCCTTCCTGCGCGGTGCTGGCGACCAGCCGGCCGGCACGGTCGAAGATCTGTCCGCGGGCGAGTCCGCGCGAGCCCTGTGCGCTCGGACTGTCGATGCTGTAGAGCAGCCAGTCGTCGGCACGGAAGTCGCGGTGGAACCACAGGCCATGGTCGAGCGAGGCCATCTGCACGTCCGGCTGGTAGTAGCTGATCCCGTGCGGGAAGGTCGCGGTGCCCAGCAGGTGGAAATCGCTGGCGTAGGCCAGCAGGGCACGGTGCAATTCGGGCGCGTCGCCGACCGGTTCGGACAGGCGGAACCAGACCTGCTGGTAGGGCGGGCGCTTGGGCGGGTTCAGTTCATCGCGCGGGTAGACATGGCGGAACTCGAACGGCCCCATTCGTGACAGCCAGCGCTGGACCTTGGTCGGCAGCGCTTCCAGCACATCCGGCGCAAGCGCAGGCGCGGGCTGGATGTCCTCCGGCTTGGGGACTTCGGGCATCGTCAGCTGGTGTTCGGCGCCGTCCTCGGCGACCTGGAACGAGGCCGCGCAGAAGAAGATCACCTTGCCGTGCTGGATCGCGGTGACCCGGCGCACCGAGAAG
>JAVWUU010000148.1:0-5134 GCA_036666995.1 Thermomonas sp. | reverse complement strand
GTGCAGCGGGTGCGGTGGTGGAGGAAGTGCGCCGCCAGTTCCGCGACATCCCGGGGATCATGGCCGGCACCGGCAAGCCGGACTACAGCCGCGCGGTGGACATGCTGACCAAGTCCGCGATCAAGGAAATGATCGTGCCTTCGCTGCTGCCGGTCGCGGTCCCGGTGGTGGTCGGCCTGACCCTGGGTGCGCAGGCGCTCGGCGGCCTGCTGATCGGCACCATCGTGACGGGCATCTTCGTGGCGATCTCGATGACCACCGGTGGTGGTGCATGGGACAACGCCAAGAAGTACATCGAGGACGGCAACTTCGGCGGCAAGGGTTCCGAGGCGCACAAGGCCGCGGTGACCGGCGACACCGTCGGCGACCCGTACAAGGACACCGCGGGCCCGGCGGTGAACCCGCTGATCAAGATCATCAACATCGTCGCGCTGATGATCGTGCCTCTGCTGCCGGCGACGGTGACCGGTGGCGATACCCATGTCGTCGCAACGCCGCCCGCCATCGAAGCAGCAGCCACCGATGGCACGGTTGCCGCGACGGCTGACGGCACCGATGCAGCAGTCGATGCCGCTCCCGCCCTGCCCGATGCCAGCGCGGCTGCGCTGTACTTCGACAGCGCGTCGGCGGCACTGCCGGCGGATGCCGGCGACACGCTGGCCCAGGTCGTCCAGCACCTCAAGGACGATCCGGCGGCACGTGCCATCGTGTCCGGCTACCACGACGCCAGCGGCGATGCGGCGCAGAACGCCGACCTGGCGAAGCAGCGCGCGCAGAACGTGGCCGGTGCGCTGGCCGCGGCCGGCATCGACGCTGCCCGCGTCGACCTGGAGAAGCCGGTGCTGGCCACCGAAGGCACCAGCGCGGAAGACGCACGCCGGGTCGAAGTCACGGTGAAGTAAGCGATCCCCATGTGGTATCGAAAACGGCGGCTTCGGCCGCCGTTTTCGTTTTCGGCATCGGCCATACTTTGGCCCACCCCCGTTTGGCGGAACGCTGATGCGCCGTGCCTGCCTGCCCCTGTTCGCCGCCCTTCTGCTGGCGCTTTGCGCGCCGGTGGCGATTGCGCAGGACAAGAAGCCCGCCGCCGCGCCGGCGGCGACCTCCGCCACACTGGCGCCGGGGCAATTCCTGTGGCATCCGGAGATCGCACCCAGCGGCCCGATCGTGCTGGTGATCAGCCTGGACGAGCAACGCGCCTACGTGTACCGCAACGGCATGGCGATCGGCGTGTCCACGATCAGTTCGGGCAAGCCCGGCAAGGAAACGCCGACCGGCGTGTTCACCATCCTGCAGAAAAACAAGGACCACCGCTCCAATCTCTACAACAACGCGCCGATGCCGTGGATGCAGCGCCTGACCTGGGACGGTATCGCCCTGCATGGCGGGGCACTGCCGGGCTATCCGGCCTCGCATGGCTGCGTGCGCCTGCCGCATGCCTTCGCGGAGAAACTCTTCGCGGAAACCCGCAACGGCGACACCGTGGTGGTGGCGAATGCCAAGGCCGGCAGCGTCAGTACGGTGTATCCGGCAGTGCTGGCACCGGTGGCGAAGGACGGCACGGTCACCTCGACCCGCAATATCCTGGCGGGCTATTTCTGGAACGAGGCCGCCACCGAGCCGACCGGCCCGGTCAGCGTGCTGGTCAGCCTGGCCGACAAGCGCGTGTTCGTGACGCGCAACGGCGTGGTCTTCGCCGAAGCCGCGTTGGACATCCAGGACGGCTTCGCCATCGGCGGCTCGGTGTTGATCGTCATTGGCGGCGAAACATCGACCGCACCCAGCCTGCTCGCCCCCGACCGGCCACGCCACGACTGGACCGCCTACCCGATCCTCGGCGTGGACAGCGAATCGCTGGCGATGCTGCAGCTGCGCCTGCGATCGATGCCGCTGCAGGTGGAACCGTCGTTCGCACGCAGGCTCTACGACGTGCTGGCGCCCGGCACCACCCTGCTGCTCACCGACCTGCCGGCGGTACGCCCCGATCCATCCGCACCGACCCTGCAGCCGGTACTGGAATCCGACGAGGCGCCGCCTGCCGGCATCATGCCCGCCAAGCCGTGAGGCCGGATCGTGCTGCAACGCAGCACCGGCCCACGTAGAATGCCGGGCCACAGTGGCCGACTGGCCCACCCACCTACAGGACCGACCACGCCATGGGCCTCGACCTCGTCCCGACCGGCAAGAACCCGCCGGACGAACTCAACGTCATCATCGAAATCCCCAAGGACGCCGAACCCGTCAAGTACGAGGTGGACAAGGCCTCCGGCGCGATCTTCGTCGACCGCGTGCTGTCCACGCCGATGCGCTACCCCTGCAACTATGGCTACGTGCCGCATACCCTGTGCGGCGACGGCGACCCGGCCGACGTGCTGGTGCTGATGCCGCTGGCGCTGATCCCGGGCTCGGTGATCCGGGTGCGCCCGGTGGGCGTGCTGCGCATGGTCGACGAGGCCGGCGCCGACGAGAAGATCCTCGCCGTGCCGATCAGCAAGGTCTACCCTGGCTACGACCACATCCAGCACCTGGACGACGTGCCGAAGCACTGGACCGATCGCATCGCCTACTTCTTCGAGCACTACAAGGACCTGGAAGCCGGCAAGTGGGTCAAGCTCGACGGTTGGGGCGGTCGCGATGAAGCGCGCCAGCTGCTGATCGAATCGGTCGAGCGCTACGAGGCGACGGCCGACCAGGACAAGCCGAAGTTCTGAAGCGCCTCAGCGCTGCTCGCGGACGATGGTCAGGCCGATCAGGCGCGAGACCACGGTGGCGATGTAACCCACGCCCGCGAACTGCTCCAGCATGGTCAGCACGCGCGCAGGCGCGCTGACCGGCAGCACGTCGCCCAGGCCAGTCGCCGACAGGTTGGTGAAGCTGTAGAACAGCAACTCCATCCAGGTGCGCGGCCGCTCGGGCTCGAAGCCGGTGAAGCTGCCGGGATTCCAGGCCTGGCAGACGTAGTACGCATAAGCGAAACCCCAAGCCAGCAGGGTGAACGTGGCACCGGCGGCGAACAGCTCGTCGCCGGTCACCTTGTGGTCGTGCAGCATGTAGGAAATCAGTCCCGCCGCGGCGTAGAAATACAGCGCCGCTTCCAGCAATGCCGCCCACGGCAGCAACGCCTCATATTCGAACAGCACGCCGACCAGGGTCAGCAGCATGGCGGGAACCGCCAGCAGCCAGCCGATCTTGGTGATCGAGGGGCTGTGGCTGATGACCCACACCGCAAGCGGCACCACCACCAGCGCCACCGCGCCGAACAGCAGGCGGCCGGCAGCACTGTCGTCCATCAGCGGGTACAGCAGCAGGCTCAGCAACTGCGCCGCCAGCAGGACCGCCGACGGGTGACGATGGGCAACACGGCGCAGGCGCTGCGTCTGCAGGGCGACATCCTCGACCGACATCAAGGCCTCTCCGATCGATGCCGGCCCGGACTTACTGACCGCCGGCGCGGTGCGGGTACTGCAGGAAGATCGCGTTGATGGCCTGGTCGACCTCGGCCATCTTCTGCTCCGGCGTCTTCTTGACCACGCGTCCGATCGCGGCACCGGTCCAGACCATGCGGTTGCGTCGAGCATCGACCAGGTCGACGGTCAGCGTGCCCTCGCGATAGCGGCTCACCTGGGTGTCGTCGTACCAGACCGGCACGCCGACATAGGCGTTGCGCCGATAGTTGTAGAAAAATTGTACGCCACTGCGCGGCATCGAGAACACATCGGTCCGATCCTGCACCACGCCCTGGAAATTCACCTGCAGATCCGCGCCTTCCTGCACGTAGCGATAGCCGCGCGCGTCCATTTCCTTGCGTACATCGTCCTTGATGCGGTCGGAAATCCAGGTGGAGTAACCGGACTCCTCCATCGCGATCGGGCTGTAGAACGACCAGGTGCGGTACTGGCCGAAGTCGGCGGTGGGATCATGGTCGGTGCGCACCTGCGGACCGGTGGCGCAGGCCGCCAGGACGGCAGCGGCGAGGAGGACGAAAAGCCATTGGCTGGCACGCTTCAAGGCTCGCATGGCACGACTCCTGGGTACGGTTCCGGACGCCGCGAACACTAGCACGCGGCCCCGCAACCGGAAGCGAATGCACGGCCCAAAGAAAAGGAAGCCGCCCTTGCAGGCGGCTTCCGCGACGCACGAACCAGGATCGGTCAGAAGTCGTACTGAACCATGAACCGCACCGAGCGCTCCTCCTGCAAAGACGCAGGAAGCAGATAGACGCTGGCTGCCGCGCCCGTCGCGGCAGTTTCAGCAGCCTCGATCACCGAAGTGACTTTCTGCTTGTTCAGCACGTTGAACACGTCGAACTTGAGCTGAAGACCCTTCGCCCAGTTCGGCTTGTAGGCCAGGTTGAGATCGTAGGTCTGGGTCCATGGCAAACGCCCCTTGGTACCGCGCGGGAAACGCTGCACCGACCTGTCGTCAGTGGCATCACCGGTGGTGCTGCAGCGCATGAACGACGAGCCGTACGGATGCGGTGCGTAATGTGGGTCGGTCGGGGTCGGCAGGGCCGGATCCAGATCCAGCACACCGAAACAGTTGATGGGGCGCCCGGACTGAATCAGCGCGTTGAACCCGACCGACCATTCTTCGGTGAACTCGTAGTTGCCGAAGAACTTCAGGCTGTGGCGACGGTCATTCGGCAGGTAGCCATAGGTGTCCACCGTCAGCGCCAGGTAGTCGAAGTCCTGGGTGACGTTGGTGTCGCCTTGGCCGTTGTCCGACTTCACGCCGCCTTCGGTGTTGCCCTTGCTCTTCGCGAAGGTGTAGTTGCCCTGCAGGAACAGCTTGTCGGTGTTGTAGTCGAAGAAGATTTCCAGCGCCTGGTAGGTGCGCTTGGCCTTCGGCGACAGCAACGCACCGGGAACCGTCACTGTCCGCTTGTTGCCATCGTTGAGGAAGTCGGTGACGAAGACCGCGTCCTCGCCCGGGTTGAACATGCGGCAATACGGGAAGCCTTCGCTCGGCAGCACGGCGGCGTTGCCCTGCGCGTCGTACCACCAGTGGTGCGCAGGATCGTAGGTGAACCCGGACTCCGGCGCGTTCAGCACCGCGGTGTAGTCGCAGTTGTCGTCGATCGCGGCCTTCAGGTCGCGGAACACGGCGCGCGCACCCAGCGAGAAGCCCTCGGTCA
>JAVWUU010000147.1:0-5177 GCA_036666995.1 Thermomonas sp. | reverse complement strand
CAGCTTGTACTCCTCCCCGCGGCGCATGAATTCCTCCACGACCTCGGCGCGCGGCGTCACTTTCTTCACCACGTCGTAGTCCTGCGCGATCAGCTCGCGCATGCGCTGCTCGATCGCGGCCATGTCGTCCGGCGTGAACGGGCGCTCGGAGTGGATGTCGTAGTAGAAGCCTTCGTCGATGACCGGCCCGATCACCATCTTGGCGTCCGGGTACAGCTGCTTCACCGCATGGCCGACCAGGTGCGCGCAGCTGTGGCGGATGATCTCGACGCCTTCCTGGTCCTTCGGCGTGATGATGCGCAGGCCGGCATCGCGGTCGATGACGTCGCTGGCATCGACCAGGCGGCCGTCGATCTCGCCGGCCAGGGTAGCCTTGGCCAGGCCGGCGCCAATGGACGCGGCGACCTCGCCCACCGTCACCGGAGCCTCGAACTGACGGACGGAGCCATCGGGAAGGGTGATGTTGATCATGTGCGGGATGCTCGGGAAAGACGCCAGGAAACGAAAAAGGCGCCGAGGCGCCTTTCGAACGGATCGAATGCGTCGGCGGGCTCAGCGGTGGGCGATGGTAGTGCTCATGTCGCACGCTCGGCCGGCGTTGCCGCGGGCCACCTTCCTCATTCCGGTGTCGGGCGGCGCCATCACTGCCAGCGCGCCGCCTGTGACTAGGCCGCCAAGTCTACTGAGCCCACCAAGGGGCTTCAAGGACTGCCGGCGTGCCGACGAACGGCATTGACTTATTTAATTAGGAATCCTAATTTAATCGCATGAGCAACGAGGCCCACCAACGCGAACAAGCCGCCGCCGGCCTGGAACAACTCGCGGCGCTGGTGCGGGCGCAGTCTTGGCGCAGCCCGGGGCTGCCCGCCCTGCCGCCGACCCAGGGCGCAATCCTGCGTATGCTGGCGGGCAGCGACGGTGCCCTGCGCGCTAAACACATCGCGGCCCGGCTGGAAGTCTCGCCGGCCAGCCTCAGCGACTCGCTGAAGACCATGGAGGGCAAGGGCTGGATCAGCCGCAACGTGGATCCGAATGACCGTCGCGCTTCCATCGTCCAATTGAGCCGGCCGGGGCGTGCGCTGGCGGCACGGCTGGTCCATCCCGATAAAGGCATGGCCGCCCTGCTGCAGGGGCTGGATGCCGTCGATGTGGGCGCCCTGCTGCGAGTCACCCAGTTGCTGGTCGACCAAGCGCAGCAGCAGGGCCTGGCCACCGGCATGCGCACTTGCCTTGGCTGCCGGTTCTTCCGGCCGTTCGCCAGCGGCGATGCCGCGCAGCCGCATCGTTGCGATTTCTTGGGCACGGCGTTCGGCGATGCCGAATTGCGCGCCGACTGCGCCGAGCAATCGCCGGCCGACGCCGACCTGCAGGCCGCAAACCGCGAGCGTTTCCGCCAGCACGCCTGATCCATGCCGAAAAAAGTGGGCGACGACCGACTGCAATCGGTCGCCGCCCGGTTCCTCCACCCACCGTGCATCAGCAAGCAAGAGGAGATTCAAGTATGCGTCAGAACCTCGTTCCGATCAGGGCGCTCGCGCTCGCCACGGCGCTCATCGCGAGCGCCGCGTCCGCGCACGATGCGTCCACCCACACCGGCGGCATCCACAGCAAGGCCAATGCAGCGGTGCGTGCGGATTTCGACATCGTCCACAGCAGGATCAGCACCGAGGGCAACGTCGCCACCTTCCATATGGCGGTGTCCGGCAAGGCCGGCAACAGCAAGCCTGTGGCAACCGGCAAGCTGGCCGGCAGCGAGGTGTTTTCGTACGTGTGGCCGACGTCGATCGATCCGTATGAGGTCGGGTTCGAACACGGCGCCGGGATCCTGGCGATGGTAGTGACCGCGCATCCGGATTTCGACGACACGCCGCTGTACGACGAGAACGGCGACGGCCGCCGCGACAACGACGGCAACCTGTGGCACAGCCATTGGGCGGTGCTGAAGCCGAACGAGGCCTGCGGCCCCGGCGCGTTGGGCGTGGTCGATATCCCCGACGGGCAGAAACCGCGCCTGCCGAAGACCTGGCCGGGCCTCCCGCTGCTGCTGGACAGCCCGGGTTGGGATCCCACGCTGAATGCCGAAACCATCGAGGTGAAGGTGCCGTTCGACGATATCGGCATCGTCACGGCCGGCAGCTTCGACGGCGTCACCGCCGGACTACGCGTGAACGCCTCCGTACATGCGCCGCTGCTGTGCGTGGTCGATGTGTTCAAGGTTGCCTCCGGCGACCTGAGCCTGCCCGGCAAACCCAACCTCTGAAACGTCAATCGCCCGCGCCGATTCAGGCGCGGGCTTCCTGGACACCCATGAACGGACACGCCGCATGAATGACCGCCCGCATCCGATGGCGCCGCCGCTGCAAGTGGAACGCTGGTTCAACGCGCCCGAGCCGATCACACTGGAAGCGCTACGCGGCAAGGTGGTCGTGCTGGAAGCCTTCCAGATGCTCTGCCCCGGCTGCGTCTCGCATGGGCTGCCGCAGGCGATGCGCGTGCATTCCACCTTCGTGCAAGACAAGGTCGCAGTGATCGGCCTGCATACCGTGTTCGAGCACCATGCGGCGATGACGCCGATGGCGCTACAGGTGTTCCTGCACGAATACCGCGTGCCGTTCCCGGTCGGCGTGGACCAGCCCGATCCGCATGGCCACGTCCCGCAGACCATGCGCGCCTACGCGATGCGCGGCACGCCCACGCGGGTGCTGATCGATCGCCTCGGCCGCTTGCGCCACCAGCATTTCGGGCAGGTCAGCGACCTGGCGCTGGGTGCGCAGATCGCCGGACTGTTGAATGAGCCCGCCCCTGATGCCCCAGATGCCGCATCGATATCCGGCTGTTCGAATGAGGGCTGCGCCATCAATCCCTCGACACAAGCGACCCGCTAGCATCCCGGCGGGACAGCGCTGCAAAGCGAATCCCACAAACGAAAACGGCGCATCCGATCAAGGATGCGCCGTCTCGCCACTTAAAGTGGTGGGCGGTACAGGGTTCGAACCTGTGACCCCTACCATGTCAAGGTAGTGCTCTACCGCTGAGCTAACCGCCCCGAAGGGACGCGCATTCTAGCCCGGCGGCCGTCCCGCTACAACAGATCATGCTTCCGGCGGAATCCGCAGCATCTGACCCGGGTAGATCTTGTCCGGATCCTTCAGCATCGGCTTGTTGGCCTCGAAGATCTGCTGGTACTTGTTGGCATCGCCGTAGTGCTGCTTGGCGATCTTCGACAGGGTATCGCCCTTCTCCACGGTGTAGAAGGTCGAGGCCGTCTGGCCGCCCTGCGAGGCCTGCGCCGCGCTGGAGCCAATGCCGGCCGCCGGGGTGGCCTTGGTGGTGGCAACGCCGCCGCTGACGTTCGAGAAGCTCGGGCTCGCGCCGGTCACGGTCAGGCGATCGTCAACGCGCTCGATGCCGTCGATGTTGCCGGCGATCAGCACGGCCTTTTCGCGAGCGGCCTGGTTGCCGACGCTGCCCGTCAGGCGCGCCGTGTTGCCGTCGACCTCAACGTCGATATTCGAGTAATCGCCGCCGTAGCTGCCCATGTGCGACTTGATCGCCGCTTCGCGCTTGGCTTCGCCCGGCTTGAAGATCTTCTCGCCGGCATCCTTCATGAAATCAAACATACCCATCGGTTGCTCCTTGTTCGGGGGGACCAGTGGCCAGCATGGCAGTTGACCCGTGATGAACTCATTAAGCCCGCCGACGCCGCAGAGGCACTAGAGCATCGCCTCGCGCAGCCGGCGGATCTGGTCGCGGACGCGGGCGGCGGCTTCGAACTCCAGGTCGCGGGCGTGCTGGTGCATCTGCTGCTCCAGCGCCTTGAGCTTCGCCGCCTGCTGCGCGGGATTGAGCCGCTGGTAGTCCAGTTCGGGCTCGGCAACGCGCTTCGCCTTGCCGCGCCCCTTCAGTTCGCCCGGCTCGAACCGCGCGCCCTCCATCACGTCCATCACCGCACGCTGGACGGACTGCGGGGTGATCCCGTGCTCGAGGTTGTGCGCCACCTGCCTGGCACGTCGGCGGTCGGTTTCGTCCAGCGCCTTCTGCATCGAGTTGGTGATGCGATCGGCATACAGGATCGCCTTGCCGCGCAGGTTGCGCGCGGCGCGGCCGATGGTCTGGATCAGCGAGCCGGTGCTGCGCAGGAAGCCTTCCTTGTCGGCATCGAGGATCGCGACCAACGAGACCTCGGGCATGTCCAGGCCCTCGCGCAAGAGGTTGATGCCGACCAGCACGTCGAACAGGCCCAGGCGCAGGTCGCGGATGATCTCCACGCGCTCCACCGTGTCCACGTCGGAATGCAGGTAGCGCACCTTGATGTCGTGCTCGGAGAGATATTCGGTCAGGTTCTCGGCCATCCGCTTGGTCAGCGTGGTGATCAGCACTCGATCGCCCCACGACACACGCTCGCGGATCTCCGACAACACGTCGTCCACCTGCGTCGCCACCGGTCGGATCTCCACCGGTGGATCGACCAGGCCGGTCGGGCGGACGACCAGCTCGATGATGTCGCCCGCGCCCTCGCGCAATTCGTACGGCCCGGGCGTCGCCGACACGTACACGCTGCGCGGCGCGCGGGCTTCCCATTCCTCGAAACGCAATGGGCGGTTGTCCAGCGCCGACGGCAGCCGGAACCCGAAGTCCACCAGCGTTTCCTTGCGCGCGCGGTCGCCCTTGTACATCGCGCCGATCTGCGGAATGGTCACGTGCGACTCGTCGACGACCAGCAGGGCGTCCGGCGGCAGGTAGTCGAACAGCGTCGGCGGCGGATCGCCCGGCGCGGCGCCGGTGAGGTGCCGCGAATAGTTTTCGATGCCGTTGCAGTAGCCGACCTCGGCCATCATCTCCAGGTCGAACTGGGTACGCTGGCTCAGGCGTTGCACCTCGACCAGCTTGTTCTCCGCGTACAGCTGCTCCTGGCGCTCGCGGAGCTCGGCCTTGATCGTCTCCACCGCGGAGATGGTGCGCTCGCGCGGGGTGGCGTAATGCGTCTTCGGATATACCGTGAAACGCGGGATCTTGCGGAAGATCTCTCCGGTCAGCGGATCGAACATCGACAGCTGCTCCACTTCGCCGTCGAACAACTCGATGCGCAATGCTTCCAGGTCGGACTCGGCCGGGAACACGTCGATGGTCTCGCCACGCACGCGGAAGCTGCCGCGATCCAGCACCAGCTCGTTACG
>JAVWUU010000146.1:0-5216 GCA_036666995.1 Thermomonas sp. | reverse complement strand
GCATCGGCTTGAAGCGGTGAACTGAGCACGCGTGGACATCCGTGCCTGACCCTGCCGCTATCATCGGCGCATGGCCAAGCTCCTGCTCAACCTGCGTAATGTTCCCGACGACGAGGCCGACGACGTGCGTGCGCTGCTCGACGGCAACGGCATTGCCTATTACGAAACCAGGCCCGGGCCGTGGAATATCTCGGTCGGCGGGATCTGGGTGAAGGAGGACGCGGCCATCGCGGAGGCCAGGCGCCTGATGGCCGCCTACCAGGAGCAGCGTGGGACCCGTGCGCGTGCCGAGTACGCGGCTGCCGTGCGCGACGGCACCGCGGAGACCTTCTGGTCGCAACTGCGTGGCGAGCCGGTTCGCGTCCTGCTGACCATCGCTGCGATCATTTGCCTGCTGGGGCTGGTCGCGTTGCCGGTCATCCTGTTGCGCGGCTGAGACGCAGCCGGACCGGCGCGCCATCAGGCCGTGATATGCACGCCGCCGAACACCGCATCGGTGAAGACCAACGCGTGGCCGCCCTCGAACTGCACGCTGAGGCTGTCGTAGTCGCCTTTCTCGTAGACGCTGCCGATGATCACGGCCTTGACCAGCGGCGAGAGTTCCGGGACATGGCAACGACCCAGGTGCCACATGCGCAACTCAGCGTGTCGACCATCCGCCAGGATGAAATCGAGATTGAGTGCGGTCGCGTAATTGCGGTCGAAACGCATGCCGAGCCATTGCCCGCCGACCAGATCCTCCAGGCTGCCGCGGATCGCGGGCGGCTTGATGCGCGGACGGTCGAAGCCGACACCCTGCGGATCCATGCAAGCGAATCCGTGCTCGAAGAACCAGTCGGCCAGTGCGTGCACCGGCTCTGCATCGTCCACGCCATGCATCGCCCAGTGCAGTTCGTCGGGGGCGATGTGCAATTCGCCCTTGGGAAAGGCATCGATATACCCCCGCATGGCATCGCCGACCAGGGAGGTCCCGGGATAGTCCGCCTTCAGCGCCTCGAACAGCGACTCACGGGCCTTGATCAGTGCGGCCTTGGAGCGCGACTTGGGTTTGTACGGCTTCAGGAACAGATCGAGGGCCATGGGTGGATCAGTGGCACGGGGAACGTCCCGCAGGGCGAACGTTAATGGAAATACGCGCGGTCTCCCGATTTATAGTCCGCCGATGAAGACCTCACGCCGGCTGGCCATGCTGCTCACGTTGCTCGCGAGCCTGGCCGCTTGCGCGGTGTCCGGGGTTCGCCAGCGCAGCGCCGGGCCGGACGCTGCGTCCGCGCGCATCCTGGTGTTCACCCGCACCAGCGGCTGGCGGCACGATTCGATCCCGGTCGCAATCGACACCTTGCGCGAGCTGGGTGCCGAGGCGGGACTGGTGGTGGAGCAGACCGAGGATCCGTCGCGGTTCGATCCCGACACGCTGTCGCGCTATCGCGCCGTGGTCTTCGCCAACACCACCCTCGACGTGCTGGACGCGTCGCAGCAGGCGGCCTTCGAGCGCTACATCGCTGCCGGTGGCAGCTTCGTCGGCATCCATTCGGCTGCGGATACCGAATACGACTGGCCCTGGTACGGCCGACTGGTTGGCGCGTGGTTCGACAGCCATCCGCCGGGCCTGCAGGACTCGCCTGTCCGCTTCGAGGCCGGCCATGCGCTGCCCGGTGCCGACGATTGGCAGGTCCGCGACGAGCTTTACAACTACCGCAGCAATCCGCGCGCGCAGGTGGTCGTCATCGCTACCGTGGACGAGGCCGCCTATTCCGGCGGCAAGATGGGCGCGGACCATCCGATCGCCTGGTGCCACGCAAGCCTCGGTGGGCGCGCCTGGTACACGGGCCTGGGCCACGACATCCCGCTGTACGCCGATCCGCGTTTCCGTGCGCACCTGCTGCGCGGGTTGCGTTACGCCACGCGCCAGTCGGACGACTGCTGAGGACGCACTCGGTAGACTGGTCGCCTCTTCGCGCGCAGGCCTGCCCCATGATCAACAACGACGTCCTGCGCAGCATCCGCTACATGCTGGACCTGAGCGACAACAAGCTGATCGAGATCATCCGCCTGTCGGATCCGGAGTTCGCGATCGAGAAGGACGAGCTCCGCGCGTTGCTGAGCAAGGAAGACGAGCCCGGCCATGTCGCCTGCAGCGACCGGGTGATGGCGCATTTCCTCGACGGCCTGGTGATCCATCGGCGTGGTCGTGACGAGTCGCTACCGCCACGACCTGTCGAGAAGCGGATCAACAACAACGTGGTGCTGAAAAAACTGCGGGTCGCCTTCCAGTTCACCGACGTGGACATGCACCAGGCATTCGCCGACGCGGGATTCCCGGTGTCCAAGCCGGAACTGTCGGCGCTGTTCCGCCAGCCCGGGCACAAGAATTTCCGCCAGTGCGGCGACCAGTTGCTGCGCAACTTCCTGAAAGGACTGACCCTGCGCGTTCGCGGCGCCTGACCCCAGGAGCCCAGCCCTGACCATCGGCACATGCTTTAGTGTGTTAGTTCACTAACATACCAACTCATCTAGGCAGGGGCGGGTGCGGCATGGCGTTGGAACTGGCGTTGGAGTCGGTGGGTTATCGCTATCGCGGCGGGCATGACGCCGTCGCAGGCGTGCAATTGGCGATGGCGCCCGGGATCGTCGGCCTGCTGGGGCCGAATGGCGCCGGCAAGTCGACCCTGATGCGGGTGCTGTCCACCCTGGCCAAGCCAACCAGCGGGCGGGTGCTGTGGCGGGGCGAGGACATCGCCCGCACGCCGGATGCGCTGCGTCGCGAACTGGGCTATCTGCCGCAGGATTTCGGCGTGTACGAAGCGCTGTCCGCGCGCGAGTTCCTCGCCTTCCTCTCGGCGGTGAAAGGGCTGCCGGCGCGCACGGTCGCGGCGCGGGTGGACGAATGCCTGGCGATGGTCGGCTTGGACGATGTCGCTGATCGCCGCCTCGGTGGCTACTCGGGCGGCATGCGCCAGCGGGTCGGCATCGCCCAGGCGCTGCTCAACGATCCGAAGCTGCTGATCGTCGATGAGCCCACGGTGGGTTTGGATCCGGAAGAACGCGTGCGCTTCCGCCACCTGCTGGCGGAGCTCGCCGGCGAGCGGCTGGTGATCCTGTCGACGCATATCGTGTCCGACATCGAGGCCAGCGCGGGCACCCTGGCGATCATGAGTGGCGGACGCCTGCGCTTCCACGGCACGCCGGAAGCCCTGATGGCCGATGCCGAAGGCCATGTCTGGCAATGGACGGTCGCCGCCGACCAACTCGCCGAGGCACGCACGCGCCTGCGCATCAGCCGTGCGCAACGGCGGGCGCATGGCGTGGAGGTGCGGGTGGTGGGCGAAGAACCTCCGGCATCCGATGCCGTGCCGGTCGCGCCCGACCTGGAGGACGCCTACCTGTGGCTGCTGCATCGCAACGGCACCGCGTCGTGAGCGCAGCACGTGCCGTCATCGCCTTGCTGGTCGCGGATTTGCGCCAGCGCCTGCGCACGCCGCGGTTCTGGCTGCTGATCGCCGGCCTGGCCGCATTGATGTGGTGGTGCTTCCCCGCATTGGAGCGCGACTACCTGACAGTCTCGGTGGGCGAGGGCATGCGCGGCCGTTATTCCAGCGCATGGATCGGGATGGTCGCGGCGCTGATGTACAGCTCGACCTTGTCGCTGGCCGGCTTCTACCTGGTGCGCGGCACGGTGGTGCGCGACCTCGAAACGCGCACCTGGCAATTGCTGGTGGCGACCACGATGAGCCGCGGCGGCTACCTCCTCGCCAAATGGCTGAGCCACATGGTGGTGTTCGGCTTGTTGATCGGTGCGGGGCTGGCGGTGGGCTTGATCGCGCAACTCTTGCGGGCCGAAGACCTGCGCATCGACCTGATCGAACTGGTCAAACCCGTGCTGGTGCTGACCCTGCCGTCGCTGGCGCTCACCGCCGCGTTCGCGATCTGGTTCGACCTCATCCCGTGGCTGCGGCGCAGTGCGGGCAACGTGGTGTTCTTCGTGGCGTGGGTCATGCTGCTGACGTTCGGGGTGTCGCAGGCGGAGCAGTCGCCCGGTGCCGCGTTGCCATGGCCGGGGGATCCGCATGGCCTGCTGGTCGCCGAATACGACCTCTCGCACGCCTGGCCCAGCGTGGATGCGGGCAAGGAGCTTGGCCTGAGCATCGGCAAGCAGGCGCTGGAGGGCAAGGCGCCTGTGTTGCTGGACTGGACGCACTGGGCGATCACCTCCGCAACGATGCAGGCCCGCGGTGCCTGGTTGGCACTGGCCTTGCTGCTGCTGGCGCTGGCGGTCCCGCTACTGGATCGCTGCGCGGCACATGTGGGCAGCCCCGGCAAGGCGCGCGGTGACGGCGCGCGCCTGCGCAGGCTGGATGCGGCGTTGTCGCCCTTGCAGCGCGGCAGCCCGGGGGCTGCGCTGGTGGCAGCGGAACTCCAGTTGGTCCTGCGTCCGCGCAAGCCGTGGTGGTGGCTGGCGATGCTGGCCGCGATGGGCGTGCAGTTGTTCGCCCCGGAAAAGGCGATGGCGGTCGCGATCATCGTTGCCTGGGTGCTGGCAATGGATGTGTTCGCGCGACTGATCCTGCGCGAGCATGAGACGCACACCACGGCACTGGTGTTTACCGCGCCGCGCATGCGCGTGCGGATGCTGTGGGTGCGCACGATCGTGGCGGTCGGCATGGCATGGGTGATCACGCTGCCGGGGATGCTACGGCTCGTCGCCGTGCATCCGCAGGCCGCGCTCGCAACGCTGGTGGCCGGAGCGTCACTGGCGTTGTGGGGGATGGCGAGCGGCGTGCTGTTCCGCAGCGGTCGCATGTTCGAGCTGGCGCTGCTCGCGGTCGCCTACGTGAGTGTGCAGGGCGGTTTGCCGCTCAACGTGGCGGTAGCGCCGACGGAAACCCTGCGCTGGCACCTGCTCGGCTTGCCGCTGGCGCTGGTGATCCTCGCGTTCGGGTGGCGCAAGATGGAGGCGCGCTGATCGTGTTTCCAGGATGCCTTGGGCGAGCCGTCAGAAACGTTCGCCCACCGGCAGATAGCGCCACGCGCCCACCGGCATCTTCGCCAGCGAAATCTTGCCGATGCGCAGGCGGCGGATCGCGACCACGTCGAGGCCGACCTGCTTGCACATGTCGCGCAACTGCCCGCCCTGCACGCCCTTCAGGGCGAAGCGCAGGCGGATCTCGTTCTGCCAGCTGACCTTGCACGGCGGCAGGGCGCGACCGTTGTAGTGC
>JAVWUU010000145.1:0-5228 GCA_036666995.1 Thermomonas sp. | reverse complement strand
GACTTGCTGAAGCTCACGCTGCGCTGCATCGCGTTGGCGATTTCCTCGTGCGTATAGCCTTCGCCGTGGTACAGCCAGAGCACGCTGCGGGTGGCATGCGGCAGTTGCTCCAGCGCCCGTTGCAGCAGGGCGGCATCGGCGGCGGCCGGCGGCGGAGGCGTGTGGCCTTCGGCGTGTTCGTCGGCTTCCAGTCCATCCAGTTCCACCGCAAGCCGGCGATCGCGACGCAGCCGCATCAGCGCCTCGTTGACCGCAACCTGGCGCAACCAGCCCCAGAACGGGCTGCCGCCATCGCCACGGAATCCGTCAATGGCGGACCACACCTTCAGCATCGTTTCCTGCAGCACTTCGTCCGCATCGGAGCGGTCGCCGCAGATGCGCAGCGCCAGGGTGAACACAGGCCGTTCGAACCAGCGGTACAACTGCTCGAACGCCTCCCGTTCGCCCTGGCGCGCGCGGGCGAGCAGGGCAGCGGGGACATCGATCGCGAAGCTGGAGAGTCCGGCCATTCCTCGTGTCTGGATGCAGTGGGGCGGAAAAGGGTCGCAGTTGCGGTGCAATGTCGCCCGCCATGGGCCGGGCCTATACTCGGACGTACTTCCGGGGAGGAAATTCCATGGGCACGATTCTCGCGCTGATCCTGCTGTTCGCCGGCATCATCATCCTGTTCAAGACCGTGCGGATGGTGCCGCAGGGTTACGAATGGACGGTCGAGCGCTTCGGCAAGTACACCCACACCATGACGCCGGGCCTGCACTTCCTGGTGCCGGTGGTGTACGGCGTGGGTCGCAAGATCAACATGATGGAACAGGTGATGGACGTGCCCAGCCAGGACGTGATCACCAAGGACAATGCCGTGGTCAAGGTCGACGGCGTTGTCTATTTCCAGGTGCTCGATGCCGCCAAGGCCGCGTATGAAGTCGCAACGCTGGAGATCGCCATCCTCAACCTGGTGATGACCAACATCCGCACCTCGATCGGCTCGATGGACCTGGACGAGTCGCTGTCCAAGCGCGACGAGATCAATGCCAAGGTGCTGGTCGCGGTCGACCAGGCGACCCATCCATGGGGCCTGAAGGTCAACCGCATCGAGTTGAAGGACATCCAGCCGCCGCGCGACCTGGTCGATTCGATGGCCCGGCAGATGAAGGCCGAGCGCGAGAAGCGCGCCAACATCCTCGAGGCCGAGGGCTTCCGCCAGGCGGCGATCCTCAAGGCCGAGGGCGAGAAGCAGTCGGTGATCCTGGAAGCAGAAGGCGAAAAGGAAGCCGCATTCCGCCAGGCCGAGGCGCGCGAGCGCCTGGCCGAGGCCGAGGCCAAGGCGACCCAGATGGTCTCGGACGCGATCGCCTCCGGCAACGTGCAGGCGATCAACTACTTCGTCGCGCAGAAATACATCGAGGCGTTCAAGGCGCTGGCCGAAGGGCCGAACCAGAAGTTCGTGCTCATGCCGATGGAGTCCGCCGGCGTGATCGGTTCGCTGGGCGGCATCGCCGAACTGGCGAAGGAAGCGCTGGATCGGCAGCCGGGCGGCAAGGTCATCGCCAGCACCAAGGCCGGGGGCTGAGCCATGCGCTGGGATGTGTTCGCGTGGGCGGCGTTCGCGCTGGTCCTGTTCGCCGCGGAGGCGGTGGTGCCCGGCGCCTTCATGCTGTGGCTCGGGTTCGCGGCGGCGGCGGTATTCGTCGCGGTGTTCCTGTTGCCGATGGAGATTCCGCTGCTGGCGCAGGTCGCTGCCTTCGTGGTGCTCAGCTTCGTCTCGATCCGCGTCTACCAGCGCTGGTTCCGCGGAAAAGAGCGCGACAGCGACCAGCCCGCGCTCAACCGCCGCACCGCGGCACTGGTCGGCCGGGTTGTGCCGCTGGAGCGGGCGATCGTCGACGGCCGCGGCCGCGTGCAGATCGCCGATGCCTACTGGGAGGTCACCGGGCCGGACCTGCCCGAGGGCACCCGCGTGCGCATCGTCGGCGGCGATGCGATGACCCTGCAGGTCGAACCCGGATGAGCCGGCATCGCGCACATTGCATGGTGTTGTCGATGGCATTCGCCGTGGCCGGAGCCGCGCATGCCGGCGACCAGCGCATCCAGGAGTGGATCGGCACGGCCATGCCGCCGACACCATCCGGCCATCGCGAAATCTCTGGCAGTTGCATCGCCGGTGCGGACAATCCGTGCCAGGCATCCGTGGTGGTACTGCGCGACGAACAGAGCAAATTACGCTTCGTGCTGGCCTTGCGCGAACTGCGCGGCATGGATGGCAAGCCGTTGGGCGGCAAGCGCCCGCTGTCGCTGGTGACCGACGCGCTCGAGGTCGCGGCGCTCGACGATCCCGCGATGGAGGTCTCGGTGGGCCTGTGCCAGCAGGGTGGCAAGCCGGATGGCCGGATCGTCGCGATCCTTCGGCCGGATCCGAAGATCGAGTGGTACACGCGCTTCAAGCATGCATGGCGGCTGGATGGCCAGGGCCGCCTGCAGCCGATTGCCGCAACCGGCGTGCGCTGCCTCAACGAAGGCCACGGCTACGACGGTTGACGGCCTCCGGATCATCGCCGGTCGCCGACGGCATACCGGCGCGTAGGGCGCGATCCGTCTGGGATAATGCCGGCCTCCCACGTAGCCGGATCGCGCGCATGACCAACAAGACCGTCCTCAACGAGACCCACCGCGCGCTCGGCGCCAAGATGGTGGACTTCGGCGGCTGGGACATGCCGATCCACTACGGTTCGCAGCTCGACGAGCACCACCTGGTCCGTCGCGATGCCGGCATGTTCGACGTCAGCCACATGACCGTGGTCGACCTGCGCGGTGACCAGGTCAAGCCGTTCCTGCGCCGCCTGCTGGCCAACTCGGTGGACAAGCTCAAGGCCACCGGCAAGGCGCTGTACTCGTGCATGCTCAATCCGCAGGGCGGCGTCATCGACGACCTGATCGTCTACTACATGTCGGAAGAGTGGTTCCGCCTGGTGGTGAATGCCGCGACGCGCGAGAAGGATGTCGCCTGGATCACCGAACAGGCGAAGGCGTTCGATGTCGACGTGCGCGAGCGCCCGGAGTTCGGCATGGTCGCGGTGCAGGGCCCGACCGCACGCGAACGCGTGATCGGCCTGCTGCGCGAGGAAGACCGCGTGCCGGTGTCCAAGCTGCTGCGCTTCTCCGCGCGCGAGGCGAAGACCACGGACGGCGTCGAGGTGTTCGTCGCCCGCACCGGTTACACCGGCGAGGACGGCTTCGAGGTGATCGTGCCGGAGGCGCAGACCGTCGCGTTCTGGAATGCGCTGCTGGATGCGGGCGTGAAACCCGCCGGCCTGGGCGCGCGCGACACGCTCCGCCTGGAAGCCGGCATGAACCTCTATGGCCAGGACATGGACGACACCGTTTCGCCGTTCGAAGCCGCGCTGGCCTGGACCGTCGTATTGGACGAGGGCCGTGACTTCATCGGTCGCGGCGCGCTGGAAGCGCAGCAGACTGCCGGCGCGGCGCGGCAGATGATCGGCCTGGTGATGGACGAGAAGGGCGTGCTTCGCCACGGCCAGAAAGTGCTGACCGCGCATGGCGAGGGCGAGATCCTGTCGGGCACGTTCTCGCCGAGCATCGGCAAGGCGATCGCCTTCGCCCGCGTGCCGGCCGGCGACATCCCGCTCGGCGACGCCGGCAACGTGCGCGTCGACATCCGCGGCCGCGAGATGCCGGTGCGCGTGGTCAAGTTCCCGTTCGTGCGGGACGGCAAGGTCCAGGACGGGATCTGACCGTTTGATCCGAACGTGAACTTTCACGCCCGGCTTCGCTAGACTTTCCCCATCGCGTCCCACCCCACACTGCCCGACTGGAGTCACCAATGAGCGAGATCCCCGGCGACCTGAAGTTCCTGAAATCCCACGAGTGGGCCCGCGTCGAAGGCGACGGCAAGGTCACCGTCGGCATCTCCGACCATGCGCAGGGTCTGCTCGGCGACCTTGTGTACGTGGACCTGCCGAACGTCGGCGACCAGGTCGAAGTCGGCAATGCATGCGCGGTAGTGGAGTCGGTGAAGGCGGCGTCGGACGTGTACACGCCGGTCAGCGGCAGGGTCGTCGACGTCAATGCGGCGCTGGCCGACAAGCCGGAGACGATCAACGAGGATGCCTACGGCGACGGTTGGCTGTTCGTGCTCGAGATCGACGACGCCGAGCAACTCAACGACTTGCTCGACCCGGACGCGTATGCCGAGTTGCTGGAAGACGAAGACCACTGAGTCGCGTCGCGCTCGAACACCGGAACCCGCGATGGCGACATCGCGGGTTTTTCGTTTTTCGGGCATCGGTGAAGCGCGCCAGGCGTGCATCGGCGCACGCGAGGCGCGCGAAAAGTCCGCGCAGTTTTTGCGCAAACCGACTTGTGCGACGCGAAATCGACGGCTGCGGATTCCATCCGCAACTGTCGCGACGGGCATCTTCGCGTTGCATGCGCATGCGCGTTGCGCGCATCGAACGACAGCGCTTGCGTCGATGTCGCATTGCATGCATGCACGCTGCAAGCCGCGCCATTGCTTGCATGCAGCCCATCGATGCATCGTCGTTGCGCATGCAACCGATGCGTGCGCGCGATGCAAGCGATGCACTTCGGCACGCGTGGATGCGAACGCCGCGCCGGCAGTCGCGAAAAAAGATTGCGACAGGTTGTTGACAGTGGAAAAAACCGTGATTAGGTTTCGCCCAGCAGACGTTCCCTGCGGAAGCGAGTGAGCAAGCACAACGCGAAAGCCGGCAGCACGACACGCGACTCCACCAGCAACATGAAACGGTGGGCGCAGCCGAACTGTCCTTCGCGGAAATGCGCATCACCGAACGCCGGATTCGTGTCCCTGATCGAAACCTGCAGCGTCCATCGCCGCGGGTTTTTTAATGGGCGGGGAATGTCCAACGCCGGCAGCGCGCATCGCGTGCGCCGGCACAGCATCCGTTCCGGTGCGCCTGGCGCGTCGGCGGTCGATCGCGGGTCCGATACCCGTGGTGTCTTTAGTACTGGGCTTTACCGATTTACCCATTGACGAGGAGCCATACCATGGCCGTTAAGAAAGCTGCAAAGAAGGCTGCGAAGAAGCCGGCCGCCAAGAAGGCGGCGAAGAAAGTCGCCAAGAAGCCGGCGGCGAAGAAGGCAGTAAAGAAGGCTGCTGCGAAGAAGCCCGCCGCCAAGAAGGCTGCGAAGAAGGTCGCGAAGAAGCCCGCCGCCAAGAAGGCTGCGAAGAAGGT
>JAVWUU010000144.1:0-5259 GCA_036666995.1 Thermomonas sp. | reverse complement strand
GAAGCAGCCGGCGACCGCACCCGGTCCCGAGTTCATGTATTTGTAGTGGCACCACACCGCGAAGTCGGCGCCGCTGTCGTGCAGTTGCAGCGGCAGGTTGCCGACCGCATGCGCGAGGTCGAAGCCGACGATCGCGCTGGCCGCATGTCCGAGTCGCGTGATTTCCTTCAGGTCGAAGGCCTGGCCGGTGCGGTATTGCACGCCGGGCCAGACGATGGCCGCAAGCCGCGGCCCGTGTTCGGCAATCGCGCGCTCGATCGCCGCCATCGAGAACGTACCATCGGCTTCGTCCGGCTCGACCTCGACCAGCGCCTCGGCGGGATCGAAGCCGTGCACGCGCAACTGCGATTCCAGCGCATAACGGTCGGACGGGAAGGCGCCGGCCTCCATCAGCAGCACCGGGCGTTCGCGCGTCGGTCGGTAGAAGCTGACCAGCATCAGGTGCAGGTTGGCAGTCAGCGAATTCATCGCCACCACTTCGGACGGCTGCGCGCCGACGACGCGCGCCAGCGGATCGCGCACCAGTTCGTGATACGGCATCCACTGCGCCTGGCCGGTGAAGTGGCCTTCGACCGCCTGCGTCGCCCACTTGTCGAGTACTTCCTCGACATGCGCGCGTGCGCCCTTCGGCTGCAGGCCCAGCGAGTTACCGACGAAGTAGGCCTGCGGTTTGCCGTCATGCAGCGGCAGGTGGAATTCGTCGCGGAAGGTGCGCAGCGGGTCTGCAGCGTCGCGCGACGCGGCGTACTCGCTAGTGAAGAAGGCGGTCATCTGCTTGTGTCAGCTCTTGTAGGAGCGGCTTTAGCCGCGATGAGTGCATGGAGTGGTTTGTCGCGGCTAAAGCCGCTCCTACAGGAAGCGCGAGGCCGGCAGGCCCAGCCATTCCAGCGCGGTGCCATGGTAGATGCGTGCGCGTTGCACGTCGTCCAGCGCCAGGCGTTCGATGCCTTCGCCCGGCACCTGTTCCCCGAGCGGGAAGGGATAGTCAGTGCCGAGCATCACCCGATCGATGCCGCAGGCCTCCAGCAGGTAACGCAGCGCCGCATCGTCGGCGACCCACGAATCGAAATACAGGCGCTTCAAGTACTCGCGCGGGTTGCGGAAGTTGTCGGTGGCGACCAGGTCCGGACGCATGTTGAAGCCATGCTCGATGCGACCGATGGTGTACGGAAAACTGCCGCCGCCATGCGCCATGCAGACGCGCAGTTTCGGCAGGCGTTCAAGCACGCCGCCGAACACGAGGCAGCAGGCCGCGCGCGACTGTTCCGCCGGCATCCCGACCAGCCACGGCAGCCAGTACTTCGGCATGGTGTCGGTGCCCATCATGTCCCAGGGGTGCACCAGGATCGCTGCACCGAGATCGCTGGCCGCTTCGAAGAACTCGAACAGCTCCGGCGCGTCCAGGTTCCAGTGCGCGTCGTTCGGGCCGTTGAGGTGCGAGCCGATCTGCACGCCCTGCAGGCCGAGTTCGTCCATGCAGCGTTCCAGCTCGCGGATGGCGAGCTGCGGACTCTGCAGCGGTACCGTGCCGATCCCGGCGTAGTGGCGCGGATAGTCGCGACAGGTCTGCGCCATGTGGTCGTTGAGCGCACGATGCAGTTCCAGCGCCTGGTGCGGTTTTGCCCACTCGCTGAACATCACCGGCACCGTGCTCAGCACCTGCACCTGCACGCCGAAGCCGGCGTAGTCGTCGATGCGGATCTGCGGGTCCCAGGTCTTCGGCCAGATCTCGCGGAAGAACTTGCCGTCCTTGTAGATGCGGTGGCGGCCGTCGTCGCCGTGGTGGATCACCGGGAAGCGGGCATCGCCGTACTTCGCGGCCAGGTCGGGCCAGTCGCGCGGGAGGTAGTGCGCGTGGGTGTCGATCTTGAGCATCAGGTGCGGTTCTTCATGTGATATCGGCCTGCGATTGCGCATCCATCTCGTAGCGCGTCGGTCGCGGATTCAATGTGCCGCACTCGCTGCAGGTGCGCAGCGCATCGTCGCGATAGAAACGCTCGAACACCCGGAAGAAATCCTGCTCGATGTCGACCAGATGGAAGAACTCTTCGTACAGTTTGTGGTTGCAGCTGACGCAGAACCACATCAGCGCGTCGTCCTCGTGCGGCAGGCGCTTGCGCTCGATCACCAGGCCGATGCTGCCCGGCATGCGCTGCGGGGAATGCGGCACATGCGGCGGCAGGTAGAACATCTCGCCGGCGCGGATCGGGATGTCGCGGGCCGCCCCATCCTCCTGGATGCGCAGGGCCATCTCGCCTTCGAGTTGGTAGAACCACTCGGGGCCGTCTTCGTAGTGGTAGTCGGTACGCGCATTCGGCCCACCGACGATCATCACGATGTAGTCGCCGTCGACGATGCACTTGTTGCCGACCGGCGGTTTCAGCAGGTGGCGGTGTTCGTCGATCCAGGCCTGCAGGTTGATCGGGTTCGGCAGCATGGCGTCAGTCCTTCAGCACGGCGATGCACTTCAGCTCGATCGCGATCGGCGTCGGCAGCGCGGTGATGCCCAGGGTGGTGCGGCAGGGCGCAGCGGCGGCATCGGGGAAATGCTCGGCCCAGATGCCGTTGTAGGTCTTGAAGTCGCGGGTCATGTCGGTGAGGTAGACGGTGACGTCGACCAGATCCTCCCAACAGGCGTTGCTGGCCTCGAGCACCGCGTGCACGTTGGCGAACACGGCACGGGTCTGCGCCTCGATGTCGTATTTACGCAGGCGGCCGTCGGCGAAATACTCGTTGCCGGGAATCGTGTTGTCGGCCGGGTTGCGCGGGCCGATGCCGGACAGGTACAGCGTGCTGCCGACCCGTCGCGCATGCGGATAGCTGCCCACCGCTTTCGGCGCTGTATCCGCATGGATGGAACGATCCTGATCGGCGCCCGACATCAGCGGTCTTCCTTGTCCACGCTGATCGCGGCCAGCGCCGCAGCGTACTGCGCTTCCAGTTGATCCGATGCCGCCACATTGAGGCCGAGGTCGTGCACACGACCGTCGCGCAAGGTGTACACCCAGCCGTGCACCGAGAGCGTCTGTCCGCGCGCCCAGGCATCGCGGACGATGGTGGTTTGGCAGACATTGGCCACTTGTTCCAGCGCGTTCAACTCGCACAGGCGGTCGTGCTGCAGGGGCTCGTCGCCGGCATCGAGCAGCAACTGCGCGTGCTTGGCGGAGACATCGCCGACATGACGGATCCAGTTGTCGGCCAGGCCCACGCGCGCATTGGTCAGCGCCGCATGCACGCCGCCGCAGCCGTAGTGCCCGACCACCAGGATGTGCTCGACCTTGAGCACGTCCACCGCGAACTGGATCACGGACAGGCAGTTGAGGTCGGTGTGCACCACGACATTGGCGATGTTGCGATGGACGAATACCTCGCCCGGCGCGAGATCCACCACCTGGTTCGCCGGCACCCGCGAATCCGAGCAGCCTATCCACAGGTATTTCGGTGCCTGTTGCCCGGACAGGCGCTCGAAGAAGCCGGGATCCTCGCGCGATACGCGTTCAGCCCAGGCGCGGTTGTTGCGCAGGAGGTCGTCGAGTCGGTTCATGGCGTCCTTGCGGAAGGCGTGATGGTGCCGGGGGAGGGAACTTCCATGCTGCGTTCGACCAGCGTGCCGCCATCGGCATCCACCAGGCGCAGGCGGTACTTGCCCGGTGCCAGGTAGAGCGGTGTGCTGGTCTCGCCGGGGGCGAGCATCAGGAACTGGTCGGACGGAATGGCATCGTCACCTTCATCGACGGGACGTGCTTCGGCCAGGCATGGCAGGTGGCCGAGACAGGGCAGCAGGTCGATAGAGACGGCCCGCCTAATGCCGCCCAGATCGAGCCAGTCCGGCCGCACCTTGGAGGCATCGACGGCTGGCAGGACCACGCTGGCATCGAACGTGCCTGGAAATGCGGTCCATGCATTCCCCGACGCGCGATCGACCAGCACACTCGGAGCCTTGATCGCGAATTCCTCCGCCAGCCGTCCGGCGGCAAGCCCGTCTTCCCAAGTCAATCTGGTCTGGTCGATGGTCAATACGGACAGCCTTGTCAGGCGCATGAACTCCAAGGCCATTGGATCGGCGTCGGCTGGCTGGCTGGCTGCACGTTCCTGGATGTGGCCGTAACCTGCATGGACAAGGATTCTCGCATTGGGATCCTTGGCGATCACGTCCGCAAGCCGCTTCGCCTGGCCGGTTTCGCGCGCCTGCTGCGAAGTGTCGGATGCGTTTTTGTCGGCCTCGTAAGGCACGAGGGTGTAACCGAGCTTGCCTGCTTCACGCACCAGTTCCGCGAACACTGGCTCACTCGTGTAATAGCCGGTATCCGCGGTGGGATAGCCGGCTTTGAGTGGATTTTCGCCAAGCGCCTCCACTGCGAAATACGAGAATCCGAGTCGACGCAGACGCGGCAGCAGGGACAACGTCAATAAGCGTGTCTGCGGCTTGTGATGGGCCTCGTTGACCATGATGACCCCATAGGCGCCCGCCTGATCAGCGATCCAGTCGCTCGCGGGCACGGCGACGAAGCCTGCAGTGTCGGGTAGCCCGAGAGGTGCTTTAGTCTGGTCATGGATTGGGAATTCGCGAATGGCGTCGTTCGGCCTGCCGAGAAAACTGTAGTTGGTTGCCAGGAGTTGCGCCGCCCACCCCTTCAGTTCGCTGTTGCCCTTCATTTCCGGCCCGGCGAGGAAACGGAATTTGCCGAACGATGTCTTCTCCTCGTCTAAACGCTTCAAGAAGAAGTCCAGCGACATCGCTTGGTGGGAGGTCTTGTGCTGCGCAGAAAGTCCGCTGGATGAGCTCGCGAAAAATGCGGCCATAGCCACGACGAATGCGATTTTCCTGTGCGTCATTAGATATTCAGTCCCACGTTCTTCGCTTCGGTGAAGAAGCGCATCGCTTCCATGCCGCCTTCGCGGCCCACGCCGGACGCCCCGCTGCCGCCGAACGGCGTGCGCAGGTCGCGCATCAGCCAGGTATTGATCCAGACCATGCCCACGCGCAGTTGCGCGGCGAAGCGATGCGCGCGCGACAGGTCGTTGGTGAACAACGACGCCGACAAGCCGTAGTTGCTGGCGTTCGCCAATGCCAATGCGTCTTCATCGGAATCGAACGCCTGCAGTGTCACCACCGGGCCGAAGATTTCCTCGCGCATCAGCGCATGCTGCGGATCGCTGACCTGGATCACCGTGGGGGCGACGAAGAAGCCTTCGCTGTCATCCGCCGTGCCGCCGGCCACCAGCTGGCAGCGGCTGTCGGTCCGGGCAGCGTCGATG
>JAVWUU010000143.1:0-5331 GCA_036666995.1 Thermomonas sp. | reverse complement strand
ACTTCGGCTTCCTGCTGGGCATCGCCGGCGTGTTGTGGGTGTTCGGTACCCTGGACTACTCGCAGGTGTTCTCGCAGGCCGGCATGCTCGCCGACCCGCGCGCCCAGCTGCAGATCTGGGACGGCACCATGTTCGGCATGCAGCTGCTGAACGAGCCGGTCATCTGGTCGATCGCCACCGTCATCTGCATCGGCCTGTTCATCGGCGCCATGGGCAAGTCGGCCCAGGTTCCGCTGCACGTGTGGCTGCCGGATTCGATGGAAGGCCCGACCCCGATCTCGGCACTGATCCACGCCGCGACGATGGTGACCGCCGGTATCTTCATGGTCACCCGCATGTCGCCGCTGTTCGAGCTGTCGCAGACCGCGCTGAACTTCATCCTGTTCATCGGTGCCACCACCGCGTTCTTCACCGGCCTGATCGGCATCGTGCAGAACGACATCAAGCGCGTCGTCGCGTACTCCACGCTGTCGCAGCTGGGTTACATGACCGTGGCGCTGGGCGTGTCGGCCTATTCGGCTGCCGTGTTCCACCTGATGACCCACGCCTTCTTCAAGGCGCTGCTGTTCCTGGGTGCCGGCTCGGTCATCATCGCGATGCACCACGAGCAGGACATGCGCAAGATGGGCGGCCTGCGCAAGTACATGCCGATCACCCACCTCACCATGTGGGTCGGCACGCTGGCGCTGGTCGGCACGCCGTTCTTCAGCGGTTTCTACTCGAAGGACACCATCATCGAGGCCGTCGGTCACCACGCGGTCGAGCATTCGGGCAGCTTCATCGCCCAATACGCCCACTGGGCGGTGTTGCTGGGCGCGTTCGTGACCAGCTTCTACAGCTTCCGACTGCTGTACCTGACGTTTTTCGGCGAAGAGCGCTTCCGCGATGCCCATGCGCATGACGATCATGCGCATGGCGCGCACGACGCGGATGCCCACGATGCGCACCACGACGACCATGGGCACGGCCACGGTGCACACGAGCCGCACGAGTCGCCGTGGGTGGTGACACTGCCGCTGATCCTGCTGGCGATCCCCTCGATCGCGATCGGCTTCCTGACCGTGGGGCCGATGCTGTTCGGCACCGACATGATGGGTCACGAGAAGCAGTTGCCGTTCTTCCTCGGCGCGATCGACCTGCTGAAGGAACGCGACGTGATCGCCGCCGTGGGTGCCCAGGTCTGGCATGGCCCCGTCGCCTTCGCGCTGCACGGCTTCAAGGCGCCGGCGTTCTGGCTCGCACTGATGGGCTTCTTCCTCGCGACCCTCCTGTACATGGTCAAGCCGGAATGGCGCGCGGGCATCACCCGCACGCTGGCGTGGCCGATCAAGGTGCTTGATCGCAAGTACTTCATGGACGACTTGTGGATCGGCGGCTTCGCCGGTGGCGGCGTGAAGCTCGGCAAGCTCTCGCGCGAGATCGACGGCAGGCTGATCGATGGCGTCGCAGTGAATGGCAGCGCCGGCTTGGTCGGCTTCACCGCCGGCCTGATGCGCAAATTGCAATCCGGCTACCTGTACCACTACGCCTTCGCCATGATCCTTGGCCTGGTCGCGCTGCTGGCGCTGGCCAACCACTACTGGCAATGAGCCAGATGAACGACTCGATGGAATCCTGCGCGTGACCCACTGGCCTCTCCTCAGCATCCTGATCTGGCTGCCCATCCTGGGCGGCGTGTGCACCTTGCTTGCGGGCAATGCCCGTCCGGGGGCTGCGCGCTGGATCGCGCTCGGCTTCGCCGTGGCCACCTTCCTGTGCAGCATCCCGCTGTTCCTCGGGTTCGACATGGCCAGCCCGGCCATGCAGTACGTCGAGCGACTTGCCTGGCTGCCGGCCTACGACATCCAGTACCACCTCGGTGCGGACGGCATCTCGCTCGCGCTGATCGGGCTGACCACGCTGACCACGGTGCTGGTGCTGATCGGTGCATGGGGTTCGATCGACAAGCGCGTCAGCCAGTACTACGCCGCGTTCATGATCCTCGAAGGCCTGATGATCGGCGTGTTCAGCGCGCTCGACGCGATCCTGTTCTACGTGTTCTTCGAAGGCATGCTGATCCCGATGTTCATCATCATCGGCGTGTGGGGTGGCCCGCGCCGGGTGTATGCCTCGGTGAAGTTCTTCCTCTACACCTTCCTCGGCTCGGTGTTCATGCTGGTCGGGCTGGTCTACCTGTACCTGAAGGGCGGCAGCTGGCAGCTGGCCGACATGGCCGCATTGCCGCTGACCATCGGCGAACAGACCTGGCTGTTCTTCGCCTTCCTGGTCGCGTTCGCGGTCAAGGTGCCGATGTTCCCGGTGCACACCTGGTTGCCCGATGCGCACGTCGAGGCGCCGACCGGCGGCTCGGTGATCCTGGCCGCGATCATGCTGAAGATCGGCGGTTACGGCTTCCTGCGTTTCGTCCTGCCGATCGTCCCCGATGCCGGCCACGAGTACGCCTGGCTGGTCATCGCGCTGTCGCTGGTCGCGGTGGTCTATGTCGGCCTGGTCGCGCTGGTGCAGGAGGACATGAAGAAGCTGATCGCCTATTCGTCGGTCTCGCACATGGGCTTCGTGACCCTGGGCACCTTCATTGCCTTCGCGCTGGTCCGGGATGCAGGTGCGGACGATGCCGCTCGCCTCGGCATGCAGGGTGCGATGGTGCAGATGATCAGCCACGGCTTCGTGTCCGGCGCGATGTTCTCCTGCGTCGGCGTGCTGTACGACCGCATGCATAGCCGCATGATCCGCGACTACGGCGGCGTGGCGAACGTGATGCCGTGGTTCGCGATGTTCTGGGTGCTGTTCGCCATGGCCAACTCCGGCCTGCCGGGCACCAGCGGCTTCGTTGGTGAGTTCATGATCGTGCTGGCTGCATTCCAGTGGAACCCGCTGGTTGCCCTGGGCGCTGCTACCACGCTGATCATCAGCGCGGCGTATTCGCTGTGGCTGTACAAGCGCGTGTTCTTCGGTGAGGTGGGTAACGCCCACGTCGCCGAGCTGAAGGACATGAATGGTCGTGAGTGGCTGGTAATGACCGTGTTTGCGGTCGGTACGCTGGTGCTGGGCTTCTATCCCAAGCCGTTGACCGATCTGATGGAGCCGTCCATCGCGCAACTGGCGGCACAGCTCGCCGCCACCAAGCTTTGAAGAGGCGATGACGACGATGCAAGCCACCCTCGCCACGCCCGCCGCTACCGAATTCCTGCCGCTGATCCCCGAGCTGGTGCTGGTCGGTGCCGCGTTCGCGTTGCTGATGCTCGACCTGTTCCTCAACGAGAAGCAGCGCGTGGTCACCCATGTGCTCGCGGTCGCCAGCCTGGTGCTGGTCGCGGGGTTGCTGGTCGCCGGCGTCGGCGGGCAGGGCACCGTGCTGGGCGGGATGTTCATCCGCGACAACATCGCCGACGTGCTCAAGATCGGCATCTGCGTGGTGACGGCGATCGCGCTGCTGTATGCGTGGCCGTTCCTGCGCGAGCGCAACCTGTACAAGGGCGAAGTCTCGGTGCTGGTGCTGTTCGCGGTCGCCGGCATGATGCTGCTGACCTCGGCCGGCAGCCTGGTGATGGTCTACCTGGGCCTCGAACTGCTGGCGCTGTGTTCCTACGCGCTGGTCGCGATCGACCGCGACAGCCCGCTGGCCTCCGAGGCGGCGATGAAGTACTTCGTCCTGGGTGCGCTGGCCTCGGGCATGCTGCTGTACGGCATGTCGCTGGTCTACGGCGCGACGGGCAGCATCGACCTGGCCACCATCGCCGCGAACGCGACCGGTACCGAGCAGAAGACACTGTTGCTGACCGGCATGGCGTTCATGATTGCCGGCATCGCGTTCAAGTTCGGTGCGGCGCCGTTCCACATGTGGGTGCCCGACGTGTACCAGGGCGCGCCGACCCCGATCACGCTGTTCATCGGTTCCGCACCGAAGCTGGCGGCGTTCGCGATGGCGATGCGCCTGCTGGAAGTCGGCATGGGTCCGCTCGGGGAGCACTGGCGTCCGATGCTGGCGATCCTGGCCGCGCTGTCGCTGGTGATCGGCAACCTGATCGCGCTGGTGCAGACCAACCTGAAGCGCATGCTGGCGTATTCCACCGTTTCGCATGTCGGCTTCCTGTTCCTCGGCCTTGCCGGCGGCGGCGCAACCGGCTACGCGGCGGCGATGTTCTACGCGCTGAGCTACGCGGTCATGGCCACCGCTGCGTTCGGCGCGATCATCCTGCTGTCGCGTCGCGGCTTCGAAGCCGACCGCATCGACGATTTCAAGGGCCTTAACGCGCGCGATCCATGGACCGCTGGGCTGGTGCTGTGCGTGATGGCATCGATGGCGGGCGTGCCGCCGTTCCTCGGCTTCTGGTCGAAGCTGGTGGTGCTGCGCGCCGCGATCGAGGGCGGCATGTTGTGGCTGGCGATCGTCGGCATCGTCTGCGCGGTGATCGGTGCGTTCTACTACCTGCGCGTGATCAAGGCGATGTATTTCGACGAACCTGCCGGTGATGCGGTGGTGCCGCGTTCCGATCGCGTGCTGCGCATCGTGTTCGGCGTCAATGCGCTTGCGCTGCTGGCGTTCGGCCTGTTCTGGAGCCCGATCATGGCGTGGTGCCAGCAGGCGTTCGCCTGACCCGACCACAACGAAAAATTGCGATGCGGGCTTGCAAAGCCCCGCGTATATCGCGATAATTCCGCTTCTGCTGCGGGGTGGAGCAGTCTGGCAGCTCGTCGGGCTCATAACCCGAAGGTCGCAGGTTCAAATCCTGCCCCCGCTACCACGTTTATCTGCTTTGGATGCCGACACGGATTTATCGCAGTAGTGGGCTCGCGAAATCCGTTGCTTCCGGGTTTCGCAATCCAGCGTCATCGGAAAAGGGCCCTTCGGGCCCTTTCTCGTTTCTGCAATTCCGTTTGCAAGTCGCTTGCTTCAGTGCCTGCATTCGTTCCTCGATCAACCGGACGCAACGTGACCGACAAGGCCGACGAAATCGCCGAACTGCTTGCTCCCACGGTGTCCGCACTGGGACTGGAGCTGCTCGGCATCGAATACCTGCCCGCACCGGGTGGCGCCACCGTGCGCCTGTATATCGACGTGCCGCAGTCGGATGCCGGGCAAACGGATGTGGAGCCGCGCCACGTCGGCATCGAGGATTGCGAGACGGTGAGCCGCGAAGTGTCGGCGCAGCTGGACGTCGAGGATCCGATCACCGGCAACTACACGCTGGAAGTGTCGTCGCCGGGCATCGATCGCCCGATGGTTCGCAAATCCGATTTCTTCCGCTGGCAGGGACACCTGCTGAAATGCGAGACCTCGGTGCTGGTCGAAGGCCGCAAGCGTTTCCGTGGTAAGATCGTGTCGGTGGA
>JAVWUU010000142.1:0-5355 GCA_036666995.1 Thermomonas sp. | reverse complement strand
CCCGTCGTTCAACGCGATGGCCGCCACGCCGCCTGCGGCACCGGCCGCGCTGGGTGCCGCCAGCCGCACCGTGCAGGACAGCGCCGGTCGCGTGCTGGCCACGCTGGACAGCCGCCGCGCCGAGTTCAAGGCCAACCCTGCCGCGCTCAACCAGTTCATCAAGTCCGAGTTCACCCGCAGCTTCGATTCCGACTACGCGGCCCGCCTGGTGCTGGGCGTGCATGCGCGCAGCGCGGCGCCGGCGGACGTCGCCGACTTCGCCGCGGCGATGGCCGACAACCTCACCGCTCGCTACGGCAGTTCGCTGCTCGACTTCAACACCAAGCTGCAGGTCAAGGTGAAGTCCGAAACCCCGCTGCCCGGCGGTCGCGGCGTGCGCGTCACCACCCAGATGCTGCGCCAGGGCGGCTCGCCGATCCCGGTCGACTACCTGCTGCGCAACGTCAACGGCCAATGGAAGCTGTTCGACGTGATGGTCGAGGGCATTTCGTACGTGCAGGCGTTCAAGAACCAGTTCGCCGCACCGCTGAACCAGAAGCCGATCCGCCAGGTCGCCGCCGACCTGCGCGCGGGCCGCTTGCAGGCCAGCACCGACGCGGGCAAGCAGTCGAAGTGAGCAACGCCGCGTCCAGCGTGCGTCGCGATGGCGAGCGCGTGGTGTTCACCGGCGCGCTCGACCGCGGCGCGGTGACGCAGCTGTGGGCGCAGGCCACGACAGCCGCGACCGGCGCGCAGGTGCTGGACGTAAGCAGCGTGGCGTCGGTGGACAGTGCCGGCGTGGCGATGCTGGTCGCCCTGGCCGCGCGCATGGACGCCGTCCGCGTCGAAGGCGCGCCGACTGGCATGGCCGACCTGCTGGCGGCCTACCGACTGCGGCCGACGCTCGGCTTCGACGAGAATCAATGATGTGCATGGAAAGGATCGCCCGATGATGCCGTTGCGTTCGACCACCCTGGTCCTGCTGTGCGCACTGGCCAGCGCATGCGCCAGCACCGGCAACCAGACTGCGCCGCAGGGCGATGCCACCGTCGTCGCGGCCGATGCCGCCGCATCGGAACCTGCGGCATCCGTTGCCGTCGTCGATGCAGCCCCCGCCCAGGCGAGCGGCGTCGAAACGGAGGCGACCCCTGCATCGACGCAACCGCAGGTCGCCGATGACGAAATGGAGTCCGACTTCGCCGCGATCTACGGCCAGCCCGGTGGCGGCGATGGCGATGCGGCGAACGGCAACGCCGTGCCCGTTGCGTACGATCCATGGGAGAAATACAACCGCCGCGTGCATGCATTCAATGGTGCGGTGGATCGCGCCGTGGCCAAACCGCTTGCGCGCGCCTATGTGGCGGTGGTGCCGCGCCCGGTGCGCACCGGTGTCAACAACTTCTTCGACAACCTCGGCCAGCCGGTCACCCTGGTCAACAGCCTGCTGCAGGGCAATCCGCGCGGCGCGGCGAATGCGCTCGGCCGCTTCCTGCTCAACAGCACGATCGGCATCGGCGGCCTGTTCGACATGGCCAGCAAGGCGAAGATGCCGGATCGCGGCGAGGATTTCGGCCAGACCATGGCGGTGTGGGGCTGGCAGCGCTCGCGCTACATCGAGGTGCCGTTCCTGGGTCCGCGCACCGTGCGCGACATGATCGGCCTGGCTGCCGACACGCCGCTGCGCCCGATCCGCTACCTCGAAGACGACAAGACCCGGGTGTTCCTGCAGGGCCTGCAGGCGGTGGACCTGCGCGCCCAGCTGCTGTCGATCGAAGGCCTGATGAGCCAAGGCGCAGTCGACGAATACACGCTGTTCCGCGACATGTGGCTGCAGCGCCGCAACTACCAGATCAACCAGGCGGGCCGGAAGAAGGATGCCTCCGCGCCGGACGAAACGCTGCCGCCGTACCTGATGCAGGACGACGCCGAGCCTGCCCCAGCGTCCACGCCAGGCGGCGAATGACAAACGCGCGTTGATCACGCGATGTGAATCGGGACGTCGCTAAAAACGAAGGCCGCCATCAGGCGGCCTTCGTCATGTTGCGTCATGCATTGCTGCAAGCGATCACACGATCATGTTGCGATCGATCAACGACCATCCTTGTCGAAATCGCCCGGGATGCGGCGCTCGATGTGATGCCAGCCGTCGCGCACCGCGCTGCGGGCTTCATTCCACGCCAGGCGCGACTCGGCCTTGGTGGTGTCCCAGTTGCGCTGCAGGTCGGTTTCCACGTCCTCGAACTTGCGGCCCTGGTACTGGCCGTAGGTGTCGTAGCCGTACTTGTAGGCCGGCTCGTAGTCGCGCCACTCGCTGCCGCTGATGTAGTACGGGGTGGTCTTGTAGGACTGCTCGAAGTGGGTCGCGTACTCGGTCGGGTTGACCGCTTCGGCCACCGCACCGCCGCCCTTCGCGCCCAGCGCGCCGCCGGCGATCGCGCCGACCACGGTACCGACCGGGCCGGCCGCCGAACCCACGGCAGCACCCGCGATCGCACCCGCAACCGCGCCCGTGCCTTCACCGATGCTGTGATCCTTCTTGATGGTGGTCATGTCCTGCTCCTTGGGTAGTGGGGTCGTCAACGCTCCATGCGTTGGACGGGGCCAAGGATGTCGATGTGCGCGTGGTGATCGCGTCATGCGCGCGTGAGCGCGTCGTGCACTTTCATGAAGCTGTCAGGAAATGATCGCTGCCTGCATTGCGTGCTGCGATGCGTACACCGGAACCTCAGGACTCGTCGCCATCGGTATCGTCGTCCGCTTCCAGCAGCGCCTGGTTGTCGCTGCCCGGCAGCGACTCCACGCCCTTCAATTTCCGTTCGATCTGGCGTGTGCGCACGCCGGCCTGCTTCAGGCTGTTCTGCACCGTGTTGAGTTGCTTGTCGGCGCTTTCCAGCACGGTGGCGAACTTGCCGAACTCGCCCTTCACCGCACCCAGGAGTTGCCAGACTTCGCTGGAGCGCTTTTCGATGGCCAAGGTGCGGAACCCCATCTGCAGGCTGTTCAACAAGGCCGCCAGCGTGGTCGGCCCGGCAATCACGATGCGATGGTGCTGCTGCAAGGCGTCGACCAGGCCGGGGCGGCGGATCGCTTCGGCGTACAGACCTTCGGTGGCGAGGAACAGCACTGCGAAATCGGTGGTGTACGGCGGCGCCACGTATTTTTCGCTGATCGACTTGCCCTGGATCTTGATCGCGCGCTCCAGCTGCAAGGCCGTCGTGCGCATTGCGTCCGTGTCCCCGCGCTCCTGCGCATCCAGCAGGCGCTCGTAATCCTCGCGCGGGAACTTGGCGTCGATCGGCAACCACACCGGCACGCCACCGTCCTGCTGGCCCGGCAGGCGGATGGCGAAGTCCACCGCTTCGTTGCTGTCCGGCCGCACTTTCACGCTGCGCGCGAACTGCTCGGCCGTCAGCACCTGCTGCAGCAGGGTTTCCAGCTGGATTTCGCCCCAGCCGCCGCGGTCTTTCACGTTCGTCAGCACGCGCTTGAGGTCGCCGACGCCGGTTGCCAGGGTCTGCATCTCGCCCAGGCCGCGCTGCACCGCCTCCAGGCGTTCGGACACCAGCTTGAAGGACTGCCCGAGTCGCGCCTCGAGCGTGCTCTGCAGCTTCTCGTCGACAGTGGCGCGCATCTGCTCGAGCTTCTGCGCGTTGTCGGCCTGCAACGCCTTCAACTGTTGTTCCAGGGTGGCGCGCATCTCGCCGATGCGCTGCTCGTTGCGCTGGGTGAGCTCCTGCAATTTCTGGCCGAGCGCATCCGCATGTCGCTGCTGCTGCTCGGCGCCTTCGCTGCGCGCCTTGCGTGCGTCTTCGGTCAGGGCGGCACGCAACTCATCGAGCCGCGCATCGGTGCGCAGGGTGAACTCGTCCAGGCGCTGGTCGGTGCGCGCGGCCACGGACTGCAGTTGCCCGCCGAAGCCATCGATCCGCTGGCCCTGCTGCAACGCGAAGCCGTCCAGTTGCTCGCGCAATTCGCCGCGCCCGGCGCGTTGTTCCTCGCGCAGCAAGGCATCGAGCCGGTCGTCCGGTCGGCGCAGCAGCAACACGATCAACAGGCCGATGGCCGCCAATACGGCGACCAGCAACAGGATGAGCAGCAAGGTGGTTTGATCCATCGCGCCAGTGTAGCGGCGAGCGTCGCAGCGCCTGCGACCTCAGCCCGTCGACACGCCGAACAGGTGGCCGATCCCGGCAGTCACGCCGAGCGCGACCGCGCCCCAGAACAGCACGCGCAAGGCGCCCTTGCGGATCGACGCGCCACCGAGATGTCCCGCCAGCGCGCCCAGCACCGCGAGCAGCAACAGGGTGACCAGGGTGATGGCCATCACGAGCCCCTCGCCGCGCCAGAGCCATGCCAGCAACAGCGGCGGCAACGCACCGGTGGCGAACGCCGCCGCCGACGCCAGCGCCGCCTGCACCGGTCGCGCCGCGAACACCTGGCTGATGCCCAGCTCGTCGCGCAGGTGGGCGCCGAGGGCATCGTGTGCGGTCAGTTGCTGCGCCACCTGTTGCGCGAGCGCCTTGTCCAGCCCGCGCTGGACGTAGATATGGGTCAGCTCCGCCAGTTCGGCTTCAGGCGCGGTCTCGAGTTCCTGCCGCTCCTTGGCGGTGTCGGCGGCCTCGGTATCGGCCTGGGAACTGACCGAGACGTATTCGCCCGCCGCCATCGACAATGCGCCAGCCGTGAGTGCGGCCACGCCGGTCAGCAGGATCACCTGCGGCGTGGCATTGGCCGACGCGATGCCGACCAGCAGCGCGCTGGTCGAGATCAGGCCATCGTTCGCGCCGAGCACCGACGCACGCAGCCAGCCGATGTGTTCGCTGCGGTGGCGTTCGTGGTGCGGGGCGGCGAGCCTGGCCATGTCAGTCCAGTACGCGGCAGAACACTGCCTTCAGGTAGCGCGATTCCTGCACCTGCGCCAGCCACGGATGGTCGGGCCCGGCGCCGGAGACCTTGAGCACCTGCACGGTGCGACCGGCGTAATAGGCGGCGCGGCGGAGCATGTCGGTGAACTGCTCCTCGCTGACCAGGCCGGTGCAGCTGAAGGTGGCGAACAGGCCACCCGGCTTGACCACCGCCAGCGCTGCCTTGTTCATGTCGAGGTACTTCTTCAGCGCCTGGATCACCTGCTCGCGGTCGCGGGTCATTTTCGCGGGGTCAAGGATGACGACATCGAATTTCTCGCCGTTGTTCGCCGCATCGCGCAGCCACGGGAAGATGTCGGCCTGGATGAAACGCGGCTTCACCTTGTTGAGATGACCGTTCTCGCGGGCGATCTCCAGCACCGCCGCGTCGATGTCGATGCCGACCACCTCGCTGGCTCCGCGCGCCGCCGCATACACGCCGAAGCCGCCGGTGTTGCAGCACAGGTCGAGC
>JAVWUU010000141.1:5180-5428 GCA_036666995.1 Thermomonas sp. | reverse complement strand
GTTCTGGCGTGCGGCGAACACCGCCTGGAGCGACGATTTCCTGGTCTACGGCGGACGCAAGGGCGTGCAGGGCTATTGCGAGGACAGGGCGGAAAGCGCCTCGCACGACGACGACAGCAACGCTTTCATGCGTGCCGCCGCAGACGGCAACCTGGACGATTACCAGAACGGCGCGCGCGCCACCGCGCCGGCGACGCACCGCCAGCGCATCCGCGATTGCGTGGAGAATTTCGATGCGGAGAAATTCA
>JAVWUU010000141.1:0-5170 GCA_036666995.1 Thermomonas sp. | reverse complement strand
ATCGTCAAGCTGGAACGCGTGGCGGATGCCGGCGACTGGCTGCAGGGTCGCCTGCTGAAAGCGGAGGCGGTGGCGGGCACGCCGGAATGGGTCCAGCGAGGCATCCTCATGAAGCCCGCGGTACGCGCGCCGCTGCGGCTGCAGGATCCCGACAGCGTGCTGGTGCTGCATCGCACGCGCATGGATGCGCAGGGCCGGTTGGCGTTGTCGCGAGTGGATGCCACGTTTGCGCGCACGCAGTGGACGGCGGTGCTGCCTTACGACGCGCTGACGAATCGTTGGTACGTCGGCTCGCAGGTGTTGCTCAACGGCAACTGGAACGAAGTCCGCGAAGGCGTGACCACGCGGCATGAGGCGTTGTTGTCCCTTGACCTGGCCAGTGGCCGGTGGAGCGGCTGGGACATCGGCGCCGATGCCTCGGTGTCGACGGCAACGGGGAGCGATTGAGTCGCGTGCGGCAAAAAAAAGCCCCGCCATGCGGGGCTTTTATTTTTGTTGGGTCCCGCTCGATGCTCAGAAGGCGTATTCCACCAGCAGGTTCAGCGAACGGCCACGTGGATCCGCGATGCGCGCTTCCCAGCCGGCGCCGTCGCCATCGTCCAGGTAGCGAAGGGTGAAGGGTGGATCGGTATTCAGCAGGTTGCGGATGCCAACGGTCGCCTTCAGCTTGTCGATGCCCGTCCAGCTGACGCTGTAGTTGTACGTGGTGTACGAATCGACCTTGGGGTTCCAGTTCGGCGGCCTGTAGCCGTTGACGATGCCGCCCGGCTGGTAGTCCTTGTAACCGTCGCGATACACCTGGGTCAGGGTATGCGCCCAATCGCCTCGCTTCCATGCGAAGCCGAGGGTGTGCTTCCACTGGATCGGCAGGTTGAAATAACGTTCGTACTGACCGACCAGATCCGGAGTGTAGGGATCGATGTCGAAGCTCTTGGTCTTGAACGCGGTCAGGTAGTTGCCGTTGAGGTGGACATTCCAGTCGCCGCCCGCGGCCTCGCCGCCGAAGTTGGCATCCACCTCGATGCCGCGGCTCAGCGTGCCGCCGGTGTTGATGAAGCGCTGGTCGATCGCGACGATGGCGCCGCTCGAGTCGCGGATGAAGTTGGAGGCGTACTTGGCGTAGTTGGTCCGCATCGTCTCCAGGTTGAAGCCGCCACGGATGGTGTGGATGCGCTCGATTTCCCACCAATCCACACTCAGGTTCACGTTCGGCATCGGGGCGAACACGAAACCGAGGCTCTTCTGGTTGGCTTCCTCGGGCATGAGGGCGGGGTTGCCGCCGGACAGGATGTCGGGCCGGATCTGGACGTTGCAGTTCGCGACGTCCGGGTTGTACCTGCCGTTCGGGCAGACGGACGGATCGGCCAGGTCGAGGCCGGTGTACTGGGTTTCGGTGAGTCCGCGGAACAGCTTGGCGAAGTCGGGCACCTTGAAGCCGGTGCTGTACGAACCACGGAAGACCAGCGACTCGAATGGCTGCCACTTGAACGAGTACTTCGGGTTGGTGGTACCGCCGAAGCCGTCGTAGCGGTCGTGGCGCACCGCCAGGTTGAGTTCGAGGCTGTCGAGCACGGGGACATTGAACTCGGCGAAGACCGCCTTGATGTCGCGGCGCTTGGGCGTCATGTAGTTGGCGGCATCGCCTGGCGCACCGAAAATATAGGCATTGCCTGTCGCCCACTGCGCCGGGCCGCCGAATTCGTATTCTTCGCGACGGATGTCGACGCCGACCGCAGCCTGCACCTCGTCCTCCGCCCACAGGTTGAAGCCCAGGCTTCCGCTGAAGCTGGCATCGAAGGTGGTGGTGGTAGAGGTGCCCTCGTACAGCAGTACGCCGGTGGCGTCGGCGGCCGCCAAACCGTCGATCGCCGCCTGCGACTGCGCGACGCCCGGCATCAGGAACGGATTGAGCGCGCCGCTCTTCAGCAGCGCCTTCAACTGTGGCGTGTAGTAGTAACCGCCCGCCAGGACCGAGTCTGCGCGGCTCTCCGCGCGCGACAGGCCAACGTCGTAGTCCCAGTTGCCGAGCGTGCCGGTCATCCCGAACAGGAATCGATAGGCGCGCGTCGTGGTCTCGAGTTGGCGCGGCCCGCAGATCTCGCAACGCCAGCGGTAGGTGATCGGCCTGCCATACACCATGTTGTCGCTGGCGGTATCGCCGAAGTACGCCGTCAGGGCGTTGTAGATGGCGTCGTAGGTCGGCTTGGTGGTTGCGTTGAGCTCATAGGCATCGAGCTGCGTCGCAGAGGCGTTGATGCTGGTCGTGAGCTGCTGCGCTTCGAACTGGCGCTTTGAGGTCACCTTCGACCCCATGAATTCGGCGAAGAACTCGTGGTTGTCGCCGATCTTGAAGGTCGCGCGGCCGATCGCCTGCAGGGTCTCGACGGGCTGCTGGATGGTGCGCGCACGCCCGTAGTCCCATGCGCAGGCGAAGCTCGCGCCGGGGCTGGCCCAGATCCTGTCGTCGTAGGGCCCCATCATGTCGCCGCCGTTCTCGCAGCCCGCGCCACCGGGCAAGTCGAGGGTATTGATCGAGGTCTTGGTGAGCGCGCTGGCCGGATCCCGCAGGCCAGCACCGATCAGGGTATTGGTGCCGCTGACGACGGTGGCGAAGGGCGTGCCGCGCGAATCCGGCGCAAGCCCGCGATCCGGCTGGAAGCTGTTGGCGAAATCGCGCTGGTTGCCCCGCAGGATCTCGTTCTTCTTGACGTTCACAGCGCCCCACACGTTCCAGCGGTCGGTATCGAGGTCGCCGATCCCGCCAAGCACGCTGGCATGGAAGATATTGCCGCCGCCTTCCTCGGTGACGTCGGCGCCTGCGGTGAGCGACACGCCTTGGTAGTTGTTGCGGGTGATGAAATTGATGACACCGCCGATGGCATCGGTGCCGTAGACGGCTGACGCGCCGTCGCGCAGCACTTCCACGCGTTCGATGGCCGCGAACGGGATCGAGTTCAGGTCGACGACTTGACCGGCCAGGCCATGCGTGGCGACGCGGCGCCCGTTCAGCAGCACCAGCGTCGCGTCGGCTCCCTGGCCACGAAGGTTGGCGCCGGAAACACCATTGTTGCCGCGCGTGCCGGGAGGCGCGATACCGCTGTTGGCGGCGAGGCTGTCGGGACCATTGCTGGCGACGTTCAACTGTTGCAGAAGTTGCTCCGCCGAGGTGATGCCCTGCGCATCGATCTCGGCTTTCTGGACGATGGTGATCGGCAGCGCGGCCTCGTAGTCGGTGCGCTTGATGCGCGAGCCGGTCACCATCATCCGGTCGAGCGTCTTGACCGACGGCGTATCGGTCGTGGTGCTTGCCTCCTGCGCATGCACGGCGACGGGCGCGGCGAGCGCCACCAACAGGGCGGCGCAGAGGCGATGGACGATGGGCTTGGTGGTGGCAGGCATGCAGGGTTCCCCGGTTGGCGATGCGAACCGGCGACCCTGTCTTCTTGTGCGTCAGTGGCGTTCCATCCCCGGAACGCCACGCAGGGTCACCGCGTCACCGGACTGTAACGTCTCCGGTGCGCGGTGTCTGCCATCGGCCCTCAGACCGCCATCGGCTCACTGAAGGCTTCAGGCTCTTCCTTGAAATCGCCGATCGGGATGCAACTGCAGAACACGTTCTTGTCGCCGTGGACATTGTCCACGCGCGCGACCGGCGGCCAGTACTTCTGCTGCTTCAGCGTGGCCAGCGGGAACACCGCCAGCTCGCGGCTGTAGCCGTGCGTCCATTCCGCAGCCGCGGCCTGCGTCGCGGTGTGCGGCGCATGCTTGAGCGGGTTGTCCTCGCGGTCCAGTTCGCCGCGCTCGACCATGCGGATTTCCTCGCGGATCTGGATCATCGCGTCGATGAAGCGGTCGAGTTCGTGCAGGGATTCGGACTCCGTCGGCTCGACCATCAGCGTGCCGGCGACCGGGAAGCTCAACGTCGGCGCGTGGAAGCCGAAGTCGATCAGGCGCTTGGCCACGTCTTCCGCGCTGATGCCGGTGGCGTCCTTGATCGGTCGCAGATCGAGGATGCATTCATGCGCGACCAGCCCGTTGCGCCCGGTGTACAGAGTCTCGTAGTGCGGGGCCAGGCGCGTCGCGATGTAGTTGGCGTTGAGCAGCGCGACCTGGGTCGCCTTGCGCAGGCCGTCGGCGCCCATCATCGCGATGTACATCCAGCTGATCGGCAGGATGCTGGCGCTGCCGTAGGTTGCGGCGCTCACGAGTGCGCCGTTGCCGACGCCCTCGGTGCGGAAGCCATCGCCCTGCACCGGCTTGGGCAGGAACGGCGCAAGGTGCGCCTTCACCGCGCACGGGCCCACGCCGGGGCCGCCGCCGCCGTGCGGGATGCAGAAGGTCTTGTGCAGGTTGAGGTGGGACACGTCCGAGCCCCACTTGCCGGGCTTGGCCACGCCGACCAGCGCGTTCATGTTGGCGCCGTCGGTGTACACCTGTCCGCCGTGCTGGTGGACGATGTCGCAGATCTCGACCACGTCTTCCTCGAACACGCCATGCGTGGACGGATACGTGATCATCAATGCGGCGAGGTTGGCCGAATGCTTCTCGGCGGCGCGGCGGATGTCCTCGACATCGACATTGCCGTTCGCGTCGCACTTGGTCACCACGACCTTCATGCCGCACATCTGCGCAGACGCCGGATTGGTTCCGTGCGCGGATTCCGGGATCAGGCAGATGTCGCGATGGGTGTCGCCGCGCGACGCGTGGTAGGCGCGGATCGCCAGCAGGCCGGCGTATTCGCCCTGTGCGCCGGAATTCGGCTGCAGGCTGACCGCGTCGTAGCCGGTGCATTCCACCAGCATCGCTTCCAGCCCCTCGATCAGTTCCGCGTAGCCCGTGGTCTGCGCGGCAGGCGCGAGTGGGTGGATATTGCCGAACTCCGGCCAGGTCACCGGGATCATCTCGGCGGTGGCGTTGAGCTTCATCGTGCAGCTGCCCAGCGGGATCATGGTGCGATCCATCGCCAGGTCCTTGTCGGCGAGCGAGCGCATGTAGCGCAACATCTCGTGCTCGCTGTGGTGGCTGTTGAACACCGGATGGGTCATGAACGTCGACGTGCGCGCGAGTTCCGCCGGAATCAGCGACGGTGCCGATACGTCCAGCGCGTCGATCGACGGCAGGGCGGCATCGTCGGTGGAGAAGATCCGCCACAGCAGTTCAAGGTCGGCGC